>NZ_PJPV01000037.1 GCF_002864045.1 Endozoicomonas acroporae | reverse complement strand
TTCAGGAGAGGCGACAACTATGCTGACACAGGGGGAATGGGAGATCTTTCAGGCATTTGTTCTGTTCGTTGGCCACTTCTTTCTGATAAATTGCCTGTTGATCGGTTTTTCTGATCTGCATACCGCTCTCAGGGTAGGCTATGTAGAGGGTCACTTTTTCAGGGTCGGATTTGGCCAGGTTCCTGACGGTGACAGTTCTGTCGCTAATGGTTTTCGCCCGTGCACTGTCACATTGCATTGGTTTGGACATGGCTTCAGGTGGGGCAGTATTCTCGGGAGTAACCAGCGGGGTTGCAGGGGCTTTCGTATGAAATAACACCATCACCCTGGTGACGGTTCTTTCTTCAATTAGCTTTAAGAGTGTCTGTTCGAAAATGGTTTGCATGCCTACGCCAATGGGGCGTAATGTTTTGTCAAAATCTGAAAGTTCAATTACTTTAACTTTTGAAAACTCTTGAAAGCGCTTTAATATCTCTGACTTGATTGTATCGTCATTCTTATCTGAATCGGAGACTGGCTTATAAGCTCCATGTTGGAATTCAAAGCCGGAATGCAGACTGCGTTGAAGGTGGGGGATCACTTTGTTAAACCTCTCGCCGTGAGTGCAGCCGGTCAAAACAAAGACAAGTGTATTGAGGATCAATGCTTTTAGAGCATTAGAAATTTTCATGCTTTGTCGTGCAGGCTGATTTTTGTTGGATTGGAGATGTAAAGGTAGAACAGGATTTGGATATTTCAATCTTTGGTTAACTACTTACGCCTGGTCATGCTGAAAAAAACTTGAAAAACCACAGCTTTATTTAAAATCTGAAATTAAGCATGAACCTATCTGGATTTTTGTGGTCTGCACTAGTCCGAGTTTAAGAAATATAAGGTTATGCTTATGATTTCTCCCTCCTCTTCTCCTGTTACTGGAGCTGATCAATCACCGTCTTATGAAGAATCAATGACACAAAATGCTGTATTGGGGAATCACGATGTTCAATCTGCTTCCGCTGATGCAACAGTAAGTTTAAGGTATCAAGCTACAGTTCCGGTTCTGCCGGAAACTTCCCAAAAGGCAAATGTTGACACGCATAAAGTCAGTGCCGTTTCAGTCTGTAGTGGAAGTACACACAAATCCCCGGGAAAGCCTGATAACTCAGCCCCTGAGCTCCCCTCCCGGGAATCAGCAGACACACTGGTTTCCACTTTTATTGCAAACAATCCAACAATAGCATATTGCCTTCGTAACCCAGAGTTTCATAAGGCTGCGGTTACAATGTTAGCTTTGTATTCCCTGCATTGTGAACCTCAGTCTGATGATGATTCGCAAGAACCAAAAAGTAAGTCAAAAAAGGCTTTATGTGAACTTGTTATGAATAATATTGAATGTTGCAATATAATATTTCCTTATATAGCGGTTCCCGGTTGCGGTCGTTTAGATCCTGTAAGATTTCTGGGGGTTATGCTCTCTCTATGTGAAAGCGCTTATCAAGATGCTTTTCCAAAAACAGTTATCAGCATTGGCTCGGGGCAGGCATTTCTTGAAAAATGTTTTGATTCGATGGGAGGAGTCAGCGTGAAATGCTATGACCGTGAACCGCTAACCAGGTTTTTACCTGTTGAACAAGCTGAGTTCCCAAAAGATATTAACAAGTGCCTGCCTGATGATTGCAGTAGTTGTTTATTGGTTTCAGGATATCCCCAAGGGTATTTAGGCCCTGTGCTCACGGAATTTATCCGACGGGGAGGGGAGATGCTCTGCACCACTGTTGAGGGTGGTTTGTTTAGTGATGTGCATGAAGGATATGAAGATGATCCCAAGGTTCTCAGGGATGGGATTAAAAAGTTAAGGAAGAAGAATGGAGCGTTCTTTGAGGTTCAATTAACTGATTACACTCTGATGGGGCCTTCGTCATTTATCCAGTTTTACAACTGGCCATCAAGCGTTAGGCGGCTAATGTTTGATTCCAGGATTTTGAATGGTTTGTGTTCCGATATCGAATTTCCTCGATTCCTGACATCACGTTCACGTAGATGAAATGATTATGCAAAATGTCAATTCTGCTGTAACTCTTACGCAATCCACAGGTTATGTTACCCCATCGGGTGGGGGTGATCATTCGTTATCTCCCGCCCTTGCTGCACTTGGCGCTGTGCATCCGACACCTGGCCTGGATCCGCCAGAACAAGGGATTTCTACAAATGGCATTGAATCGATAACAGACAGAAATGTGGAATTAGTACAGGGTCCTCTCCGTAATGACATCAACGGAGCTTTTCGAGGCGTTGCCAGCACTGATGCAGCGGGTACTTCATCTGTAGATTCAGAAAGGACCTTGATAAGGAAGATGAAGAATGAAATAACGAAATCTGTTGGAGTTCTGACTTATAGGAATGAACACGTGTGGGCTGTCGCAGCGAAGGGTAACACCAGGGGCCAACTTCAGTTGAAACTAATGGCTAATCACGATTGCAGCCAGGAAGAGAGGCAGCAGTTGCTCGCCGACGTGGAATTCTTCCTGCAGAATAATGTTCCGCAGTGGTTGCGCAATGAGTTTACACTCGTTATTGAATACGGAGGGCCTATAGAAGCTCTTTAGGCAGGCTTTTCTTATAGCGCCGGGTCGTCGGGGATTTTTGGTAATCCTGGAAGGATCCGGTTTCGCTAGTACATGGTTTCAACGAGTTTGACGGGTTGTCGTGCCTCCGCACTCCGTTCGTCCTGAGCCTGTCGAAGGGCGGAAACTCCGGACTCTGATAGATCGTGCCAAGCACCCTTCGACTTCGCTCAGGGTGAACGGAGATTGTACACGTCAAACTCATTGAAACCATGTACTAGATATCAATAAAACTTAATCTTACTATCCAAAAGTTTGATTTTTCTTATTTGCTGTTGAGTTATATCTTTATTCCAACTATTTATTTCCATTTGGTTAACTGCTTAAGTGCAAGTGGTCGTTGTTAGTCAGAAGGATGGCTTGCCAATGCGTAAAGTGGCTTTGAGTGTCCGTTTCAGGAATGTACCGACTCCGCTGGGAGGTCTGGCTTTGGGTATTGCCAGTCTGGGAGCTGTCTGGGCTCTGGTGTTGCCTGACTTTGCCGGGTGGTTCAAGTTGTCTTCGGCGCTGGTGGCCAGCCTGCTGGTTTTGGCCATTATTCTGAAATTTGTGAGCAATCCCGGTTTGTTTCGGGAGGATCTGGCTCATCCTTTGGTAAGCAGCGTGATGCCAACCTGTGCCATGGCCAGTATGGTCATTGCACAATCTTTGCTGATGGCAACGCCTGCTTTTGCCAGAGGGCTCTGGCTGCTGGCTGTGGTTGCTCATCTGCTTTTGTTCATCAGTTTTACGGCTCACAGGTTCATTGATTTCCATTTGCACCAAATGGTTCCAAGCTGGTTTGTGCCGCCCGTTGGCATTATTGTCGCGGCAGTGACCAGCAAGGGTATGGGGCATGAGGAACTTGTCTTTACGTTGTTTGTTTTTGGACTATGCTGCTACTTCATAAAGCTGCCAGTGATGTTGTATCGTTTGATTTTCAAAGAGAAGATTCCTGATGCTGCACTGCCCACATTTGCCATTATGGCGGCACCGGCGAGCCTTTCTCTGGCGGGCTACCTGTCCATAACTGACCAGCCGAATTACTTACTGGTTGCGGTCCTGCTGCCATTGGCTATTTTTATGACGAGTCTGGTCTATGTTGCGTTTGTTCGCTTACTGCGCCTGCCGTTTTCGCCAGGATATGCTGCTTTCACATTTCCGATGGTAATTGGGGCTACAGCGTTGTTTAAGCTGGCAGATATACTTCATCAACAAGGCTATCAAAAAGTTTGTGATGTTATTAACAATCTGGCCGGTTTTGAACTTTTGGTGGCGACGGGGATCGTACTTTATGTTGCCCTCCGCTATCTCTGGTATTACTTCTCACCTCGCCATCCCTGATGTATGTCGAGATATGGACTGACCGGTCAATATGGCCACGGGTAAATTGTACCCATGGCCTGAAATGCCGAGCTTATGATCCCTCTTCATTTCGGCATTTATTTATTAACGGAACAGGAAATGTCGGTAACACACTCTGGCGCTGGTCTCGCCATCCCTATGCTGATCTTTTGCGGCCTGTTTTTATTGGCGGCTATTTCGGCAATCCTGCTTAAGAAGCTGCGCTTTCCCTATACCATTGGGCTGGTTGTGATCGGTATGGCCCTGGGGATGGCGGCTGAATATTCTGAAATACTGGCACCTCTACTCCGTCTTTCCCTGACTCATGACCTGATTATGTACGTTTTGCTCCCCGTACTGGTGTTTGAGGCGGCCATCAATATAAAGTTTTCCGCTCTGATGAAAGAGCTGGTGCCTGTATTGATGCTGGCCATTGTGGGAGTGATTTTGTCTACCCTGGTTCTCGGTGTGATGCTGGGTGAGTTGACGCCTCTGACGCTGGCGGGCGCGCTGTTGTTTGGTGCGCTGATTTCGGCAACGGATCCAGTGGCCGTGATTGCACTTTTTAAAGAGGCGAAAGCGCCTGAACGGATGTCTCTGCTGATGGATGCAGAGAGTTTGTTTAACGATGCAACCGCGATCGTTATGTTTGGCATTGTGCTCTCGATTATCCAGTCGGGAACAGGGGTGTCCGGTAGCACGGCTTTTGCTGCCTTTGTCGAGTTCTTCAGGGTTTTCTTTGGCGGGATTTTTGTGGGTGCGGCCATGGGGGCAGCCATGCTGGTGCTGCTCAGGTTGTCCCGGGGGATGCCTTATGTGCATATTGCCCTGACAACTATCCTGGCTTTTACCAGCTTTATTATTGCTGACCATGTCTTTGAAACGTCCGGTGTCATGTCGGTTATCGCTGCCGGGATTGTCACTCGCAGCTATGGCCGCCGTGCCATGGCTGACTTTATGACATTGCGTCACCTGGATCCTTACTGGGAGTTTATGGCATTTGTAGCCAATAGCTTTATTTTCCTGCTGTTAGGGTTAAGTGAGGACTTCCTGCTGCGGAGTATTGAGCGGCTCGGTATGATCTACCCCACGTTAATCGTTGCCATTGTCGCCGTTCTTGTGGCGCGCTTTCTGGTGGTATATCTGTTGCTGCCCGTCAGTAACCTGATGCCATTGAGTAATAAAGTGGACAGCAATTCAATGAAGGTGATGTTCTGGGGCGGATTGAGAGGGGTTGTGCCTGTTGCCCTGATGCTATCGATCCCGGACTCCATGCCTGAAAAGCGCATGATCATAGAAATGACGCTGGCCGTTATTCTTTTCTCACTGTTGATTCAGGGTACTACCATTGGCTGGTTGATGTCCCGTTTGGGGATAAAAAGGGAAGCCTGAAGCCACTGAATTCAATCAATATTTGGGTGCTGTTGGCTCTCAGCCTTATAATACCTGTTTTGGCATTCTGTCAGCCTGCGCCCATTGGGGCCCGGGCGTTATTGAGAAAGCAATTCCATGACTGTACGCACCCGTATTGCACCTTCCCCTACTGGCGATCCTCATGTCGGTACTGCATATATCGCCCTGTTTAATCTGGCGTTTGCCAAGAGTCAGGGCGGCCAGTTCCTGCTTCGTATAGAAGATACGGATCAAACCAGAAGTACCCCTGAGTCCGAGCAACAGATTCTCGACTCGCTGCGCTGGCTTGGTTTGAATTGGGATGAGGGTCCTGATGTTGGCGGCCCACACGGCCCTTATCGGCAGAGTGAGCGCCGGGAAATCTACGCTGATCATGCTCAAATCCTGTTGGATAAAGGGCATGCGTTCCGTTGCTTCTGCTCATCAGAGCGTCTTGATGCCCTGCGTGCAGAGCAAACGGCGCACAAGCAGACACCCGGGTACGATGGTCACTGCCTGCATCTTTCTGAAGACGACGTTCAGGCCAGGCTGAATGCGGGCGAGCCTCACGTTGTCCGGATGAAAGTGCCTGAGAGTGGCGTCTGCACAGTGGATGATATGCTCCGTGGTACCATCGAGATTGATTGGTCCCAGGTGGATATGCAGGTTCTGGTGAAAGCCGATGGCATGCCAACCTATCACCTTGCGAATGTTGTTGATGACCACCTGATGGAAATCACGCATGTTATTCGTGGTGAGGAGTGGATCAACTCTGCGCCCAAGCATCAGTTGTTGTACGAATACTTTGGTTGGCAGATGCCTGTGCTCTGCCATATGCCGTTGTTGCGAAACCCGGATAAGAGCAAGTTGTCCAAGCGCAAGAACCCAACCTGTATTACTTACTATCGTGACATGGGGTATCTGCCGGAAGCGCTGTTGAACTACCTGGGTCGTATGGGCTGGTCCATGCCAGATGAGCGGGAGAAGTTCAGCCTGGAAGAGATGCTGGCGGATTTTGATCTCAAAAGGGTTTCTCTGGGTGGCCCGATTTTTGACCAGGAAAAACTGTCCTGGTTGAATGCCAGCTGGATTCGCGAAAACCTGAGCACAGAGCAATTTGCTGATCGCCTGCATCACTGGTTACTGAACCGTGACTACCTGATGAAGTTTCTGCCAATGGCGAAAGAGCGGGTTGAGCGTCTCAGCGATTTTGCTCCTATTGCTGCCTTTATGTTCTCCGGTATGTTGAATCTGTCGCCTGAAGACTTTGCCCATAAAAAGCTGGAAGCGGGTGATGTTAAGAAGGTATTGCAGTTCACACTCTGGAAGCTTGAACAGCTGCGCCAGTGGCAGCGTGATCAGATTTTTGCGGAAATTAAAGGGCTTTCCAAAGCGATGGACATTAAGCTGGGTGATTTTAATCATCCTGTCTTTGTTGCTATTGCCGGTACGCCAAACTCCTGGTCTGTTATGGAATCTATGGAGATCCTGGGCCCGGATATGACGCGTGCACGCCTGCGTCATGCTGTTGAGGTGATGGGTGGCGTTTCCAAAAAAGAAGCGAAGCGTCTGGAAAAAGAGTTTGCAGTGCTTTAACCCGGCGGCTTCTTTAGGCTAAGGCCGGTTGTCTACCGGCCTTTTCTATAGATGCATATATAACTGCACTATTATTTGATCATAATTTTTATAAGCGACGCTTGACAGGATAGGGGGGCATCCATATCATTCGCCCTGCGTTTCGGGGGTGGCAAAACAAAGCGTCCTTCGAAAGGTGCTAAAGCAAAAGCAGTTGTTGAATACGCTAAGTATTGTTGCTGCGAAGGTTTTGGGGCTATAGCTCAGCTGGGAGAGCGCAACACTGGCAGTGTTGAGGTCAGCGGTTCGATCCCGCTTAGCTCCACCAAACATCGTTCGATGTTTGCGTCCCCTTCGTCTAGTGGCCTAGGACACCGCCCTTTCACGGCGGTAACAGGGGTTCGAGTCCCCTAGGGGACGCCACTTAATTCTCTTGACTTGAGAACAGGATCTGAAGAATCCTTAACACGTCTTCATTGCGGGAATAGCTCAGTTGGTAGAGCGCAACCTTGCCAAGGTTGAGGTCGCACTTTCTTGTGACAAGAGCGAACCTCGTTTCCCGCTCCAGATTCAGACTTGAAGCTGTCTTTAAAAAGTTTCACTGCGGGAATAGCTCAGTTGGTAGAGCGCAACCTTGCCAAGGTTGAGGTCGCACTTTCTTGTGACAAGAGCGAACCTCGTTTCCCGCTCCAGATTCAGACCTGAAGCTGTCTTTAAAAAGTTTCACTGCGGGAATAGCTCAGTTGGTAGAGCGCAACCTTGCCAAGGTTGAGGTCGCACTTTCTTGTGACAAGAGCGAACCTCGTTTCCCGCTCCAAATCTAGAGCTTAAGTGATGATTGTGTCATTTAAGTCAGAAGGATTGCGTCCCCTTCGTCTAGTGGCCTAGGACACCGCCCTTTCACGGCGGTAACAGGGGTTCGAGTCCCCTAGGGGACGCCACTTATTATCAAAATGTTGTATTTGCTATCCAGAATGGCATAATGCGACAAGTTGATATGGGGCTATAGCTCAGCTGGGAGAGCGCAACACTGGCAGTGTTGAGGTCAGCGGTTCGATCCCGCTTAGCTCCACCATTTTCTTTTGCGGTAATTACTCGGTTGCCAGACCATACCCATTTCAGGGTAATGTCACTCTTTGTTGTGCCAAGAGCTAATTGCGTGCTTTGTTTCAAATCTAGAGCTTAAGTGAAGATTGCTCATTTAAGTCAGAAGGTTTTGCGTCCCCTTCGTCTAGTGGCCTAGGACACCGCCCTTTCACGGCGGTAACAGGGGTTCGAGTCCCCTAGGGGACGCCACTTATTCTCTTTCAGAGAGCCAGGGCTGAAAAAATCTTAAAATCTCCTTCGCAGCCTGAATAGCTCGGTTGGCAGAATACAGCGCTTGCCAGCGTCGAGGTAGAACTTACTTGTCACAAGAGTCAGCCTCGTTTAAGCATCCAATCAAAAAAAATCAGCCTGATGGCTGATTTTTTTTGCGTTAATTTCCTTGTTTCCCTTTACCCATCAACCCTCAGTCATACTCTGATTTCGGATCGGTCTCTGGCTAAAGTGAACCTTAACGAGTCTGGGACTGACGTCTCTGCTTTTTCAGAGCTTTAAAGCCTTCTTTCAGTAAATCAACCAGCTTAAAGTCATTCTTGGCCGCATACACCTTAAATTCCCTGGAAAACTCAGGGGATACTCGGAAGCTGAGCCCGACCCATTCATCATTGGATGATTTGGCTTGCTGCTTATTTTTTGTGGTGGTGCTTTTGGGTTGTGCTTTCTGTCTGGGCATGGTCTTCCCCCATTCATTTTTGTTTAGAGTTGTGTGGATTTATCGTCAAAAGTACTAAAGAGTTTAGTGGAAATAGGGGATTTCGCTGCTTTTGAAGTTTTGATAGGGGGGAATTTGGCTTGAGAGGTTCTGGCGAAAGGTGATAGACACCGGCAAATGCCGGTGTCTGACTCTGATTACAGCACGTCGATGCTGTTCAGGTCATTATGGGCTTGCTCAAGACGGGAGATCATGGACTCCTGGCCAGCTCGCAGCCAAACCCGTGGATCGTAGAACTTCTTGTTTGGCTTGTCGGCACCTTCAGGGTTGCCCAGCTGGCCCTGCAGGTAAGCTTCGTTCTTCTTGTAGTAGTTCAGTACGCCTTCCCAGCACGCCCATTGGGTGTCTGTGTCGATGTTCATCTTTACTACGCCGTAAGAGACGGATTCACGGATCTCTTCCAGGGTAGAGCCGGAGCCGCCGTGGAATACGAAGTTCAGTGACTTGGCTGGAAGGCCGAACTTATCAGAGCAGAACTTCTGGGAGTTGTCGAGAATCTTCGGTGTCAGCTGAACATTACCTGGCTTGTATACGCCGTGAACGTTGCCGAAAGAAGCGGCGATGGTGAAGCGGTGGCTGATCTTGCTCAGAATTTCGTAAGCGTAGGCTACGTCTTCTGGCTGGGTGTACAGCATGGAGCTGTCCATGTGAGAGTTATCAACGCCGTCTTCTTCACCGCCAGTACAGCCGAGTTCGAACTCCAGTGTCATGTCCATCTTGGCCATACGCGTCAGGTATTCGGCGCAGGTGGCAATGTTTTCTTCCAGAGACTCTTCAGACAGGTCGATCATGTGCGAAGAGAACAGTGACTTACCGTGCTGCTCGTAAAACTCTTCACCCGCAGTCAGCAGAGCATCAATCCATGGCAGCAGTTTGCGCGCCGCGTGGTCAGTGTGCAGGAGAACAGGGATGCCGTAAGCTTCAGCAACTGCGTGGACGTATTTTGCACCGGCAATGGCACCCAGGGCACCGGCAGGGTCGGTCTTCAGGCCTTTGCCTGAGAAGAAGGACGCACCACCGTTGGAGAACTGAATGATAACAGGAGACTTCACTTTTGCCGCAGCTTCAAGAACTGCGTTGATTGAATCGGTACCAACAACGTTTACTGCTGGCAGCGCAAACTCACCGGCCTTGGCAGCTTCAAAGATTTTCTGAACGTCATCACCGGTAACTACGCCTGGCTTTACCAGGTCCAGGATTTTTTGGGACATGTGGCTGATTCTTCCTCGATCAGGGGTTAACAGTGTGTTTCAGTTTGAGTACCGTGTCTGGTCAGGACTTCTATTCTTGCAGCTGCCTGAGCATAAGTAGTTAACCAAATGAAATCATATATTTCTGACTAAGTTGTCAGTCACTCCCGGCAACTGCTCCTGCGTTGCTCTATCTCCTGCATCCATGCAGTCGTGCGGCGTTGCAACTCCGGTCACATAGCTACGGCTATGCTCCCTACGTTGCGCCTTGCATAGCAACTGCCCACTTAGCCAGAAATATACGATTCCATTTGGCCAACTACTTAGCGACATAACCGAATCGTTCGGCATTTTGTCATCAGGGCTGAGAAATTCCGGATTAGACACTTCAAATTCTTGCTAATGATACGGAAAGGTTACAACAGGTAAAGCCTTTTTTCCTGATTAATAAAAAACTATGGCGGGGGGATTTTATAACTGTTGTTTATTGTTGTCTGTTTCTGTTTTTTTCAATGTGGTTGTGTTTTTTCCAGTGGCCGGATTTTGAAAATGTTGTTTCAGTTTATTGGTTTTTATTGAGAAGGCCGTTTTTTATCAGTTTTTCCGAAGATTTAGTCTGGGAAAAAGCATGTCAATGTATGAATGCTGTTGATCTACTTTGATGCTCTTTTGGCAAAAAAAATCAATAGTGGTTTTTTGATTTGAATCAGTTTTTTTGAGGTTTTCTTGTGTTGTAATGCTGAGGACAGAGAGCGATATATACCTGAAGCCAAATAAAAAAATATTTTAAATAATTATTTAGCATAAAAATTTTGTGATACCCGGTGAACTTGCAAAGGCTGACGCAGGCAATTTTATCGAAGTTGAGAGTTTACCAATAAATGGCAATGGTCAGGCATTAATGCTCAGGATGCACTATCTTGAGGAAGTTGAAATAGAAGACGGAGACCTGATGATTGCCAGCTTATTAAACAGCATTTCTATTCTGGGCAAAGATATAAAAAAAACAGCCTCGGAATAATAGATAGTTTTTTTAAAGGTTATCTTGGTTAACTACTAGATAGAGGGCGATAATCATGGCCGGAAAAAAGCAGGCTGGAAAAACTGTAAATAAAGATGCAGTTGTTCAGGATGTTGATGCTCAGATTAATGCGTTAATTGAGCGGGCAATGGTGGCAAGGGAGAAGTTTCTCAAGCTGACTCAGGAAGATGTCGACAGGGTCACCAGGGCTATGGCTCTGGCGGGTCAGGCAGCTCATATGGAGCTGGCTCGAATGGCTGTTGAGGAGACCGGTCGTGGTATCCTGGAAGATAAGGTGACCAAAAACATCTTTGCCACCGAGTACGTTTACCACTCCATCAAGTACGATAAGACCGTAGGCGTTATTGAAGACAACGCTGAAGAAGATTTCATGCTGGTTGCTGAGCCGGTAGGCATTGTGTGTGGGGTTACTCCGGTGACTAACCCGACCTCCACCACCATGTTCAAGTCCATTATTTCTACCAAAACCCGTAACCCGATTATTTTTGCCTTCCACCCTTCGGCACAGAAGTGTTCCAGTGAAGCTGCCCGGATTGTTCGCGATGCAGCGGTTGCGGCCGGTGCCCCTGAAGACTGTGTGCTGTGGGTCGAGTACCCTTCCATCGAAGCGACTCAGAAGCTGATGACGCACCCTGAAGTTGCCGTTATTCTGGCGACCGGTGGCTCCGGTATGGTGCGCGCAGCCTACTCTTCCGGTAAGCCTGCCCTGGGCGTAGGTTCTGGTAACGTGCCTTGCATTATTGACCAGTCTGCAGATATCAAGCAGGCCTGTAATGACCTGGTGATGTCCAAGAGCTTCGATAATGGCATGATCTGCGCCTCTGAGCAGGCCGCGATTGTTCATCAGTCGGTTTATAAAGCGGTGGTCAAAGAGCTGAAGTCTCAGAATGTGTACTTCACGACGCCGGAGGAAACCGGGCGACTGGCTGAAGTGGTTATTCATGACGGTCATGTAAACAGTAAGATTGTTGGCATGAAGCCTTCTTATATTGCCGAACTCGCCGGTATCAAGGTGCCTGGGAATACCCGTATTCTGGCCGCAGAAATTGAGGGTGTCGGCCCTGAGTTCCCGCTGTCCCGGGAAAAGCTCTCTCCGGTTCTCGGGGTGCTCAAGGCGAAAGATGCCCATCATGCTGTTGAGCTGGCGGATCAAATGCTCAATTTTGGCGGTCTTGGACACTCTGCCGTGTTGCATGCCCAGGATAACCAGGTGATTGAAGAGTTCTCTCTGGCCATGAAAGCCGGTCGTATCATTATCAACTCTCCAAGCACCCACGGTGCCATTGGTGATATTTACAACACCAATATGCCTTCCCTGACTCTGGGTTGCGGCACCTACGGTGGTAACAGTACCACCTCCAACGTATCTGCGGTAAACCTGATCAATGTCAAGCGTGTCGCCAAGCGTCGGGTCAATATGCAATGGTTTAAACTTCCCGAAAAGATTTACTTCGAGGCCAACTCTCTTCAGTACCTTGAAAAGATGCAGGATATCTCTCGTGTCTTTATTGTGACTGATGAGGTTATTCAGTCCCTGGGTTATGTGGATAAAATCCTCTACCACCTGAGAAAGCGTACCGTGCCGGTTCAGGTTGAAATTTTCAATCAGGTTGAGCCTGATCCAAGTCTGGAGACCGTTCGCAATGGTGCCCGGGAAATGGCACGGTTTAACCCGGATGTGATCATAGCCCTGGGCGGTGGTTCTCCCATTGATGCGGCCAAGGGAATGTGGCTTTTCTATGAACAGCCGGATGCTGACTTTGCCGGTATGGCCCAGAAATTCCTGGATATCCGCAAGCGTGTCTATAAATTCCCGCATCTGGGTAAGAAGGCGAAGCTGGTTGCGATTCCGACCACTTCCGGTACCGGTTCTGAGGTAACATCATTCGCCGTTATTACCGATAAGGAAAAAGGTGCCAAGTACCCGCTGGCTGACTATGAGCTGACTCCGGATGTGGCCATTATTGACCCTAACCTGGTACTGACTGTTCCGAAGAAAGTGACAGCAGATACCGGCCTGGATGTGCTCACTCATGCCATGGAAGCTTATGTGTCCATCATGGCTTCAGACTACACCGATGCTCTGGCGATGAAAGCGATCCAGCTGGTCTTCGATTATCTGCCGCAGTCTTATGAAACCGCTGACCGAAAAGCCCGGGAGAAAATGCACAATGCATCCTGTATTGCCGGCATGGCATTTGCCAACGCTTTCCTGGGCGTCAACCATGCGATTGCCCATAAGCTGGGTAATGAATTGCATATTTCTCACGGTCAGGCCAATGCGGTGTTATTGCCTCATGTGATTGAGTATAACGGCTGCCCTAATCCAACCAAGGTGGCATCATTCCCGAAATATCAGTATTACATTGCCCACGAGAAGTATGCTGAGATTGCCAGAATGCTGGGCCTGCCCGCCAAGACGCCGGAAGAGGGGGTTAAATCCCTGGCCAATGCGGTTCGTGATTTGATGAAGCGCCTGGATATGCCTGCTTCTCTTCAGGAGATTGGTGTGGATGAGTCTCTGTTCAAGAGTAAAATCAGCATGCTGGCTAACCACGCCTTTGAAGATCAGACCACAACGGCGAATCCTCGTTTGCCATTGATTTCTGAGCTGGAAGAGCTGCTCATCAAGGCTTATTACGGTAAATAACCTTCGACTGAAATAGGTCGTATGCCTCTAATCAGAGTTTGGTTAGAGGCATTTTTTTATGGTGCAGTTGTTACTGGCTGTGGGTTAGTCCATCCCAGAAGGCTTTCATTTTGTCCATCAGAGACTGGCCTGCATCTTTTGCCTGTGTGGCAAATTTTCCCGCTGACTCCTTGCCTTGTTCCAGTTCACAGGCTGTTCGCTCTCCCAGGCATTGAGCTTTGCAAGTGCTGCTGTCCTGCTCATTGATAAGACTTGATGCCTTGCACTTGGCTGCACAAACCGATTGCTTTTGCTCGCAATTCAGCACTTCGGCGGTGATCGTGGAAGAAAAAATCAGCATCCCGGCAATAAATAGCTGTTTCATAAAAGACCAATATTAATAAGCGGTAAGAAGAATGATATTACCAGTTTACTTGATGTTGAGGGTCTGGGTATCAGCAGAAAGTTGATTTGTTGTGTTCTGTGATGTTGTTGAGTGTTTAATTTTTTTGGGTCTGTTTCTGCGGTTATATTTTTTATTTATAAAAAATGAAGTATTTGATGAATCTAATCATAACCAGTCAGATTGCCTGGCGTTTACAAATGACTGATTACAAAAAAATTACATTTTTCTGGTGGTGAAAGGATCATACATTTACTGATGTCTTGCTTTCTGTCTTGTAACTATGTTTTTTTGGTTGTTGTTTTTTGATGGGATGGAACAGTTGTCTCTGTTGGTGTGCTTGTTAATGGATTATATTGCTTAAATCTGGATTTTTTTGTTTTTTTGCTTTCAACCCTGAGTTACGGCAGCTTTGAGATATTTTAAGCTTATCTCTTCAGATGCGTAGGTGGTTTCTGTCGTTTTTTATTGTTGAATAGTTCGTCAGAGCCTTGTGATTAGAACTCTGTGGTCACTTATTCATGTTCATATTTGATAATGTCGATAAATAAGATCTTGCATTGGTGTAGCGGTGAGTTGGTCTGTAACGGGCTTGACTAGCGGGATTACAGTCCGCATTATCCCTATAGGTAAAGGTGCTGATCTGAATGTATGATGACAACGGATCTTGCTGACTGGCTAAGACAGCGTAATAGCGTGGTTCGTTGGGAGTACATATAAGAATTCGGAATCAAACAAAACTGTAACGGCTTTGCTGAATTCCGGTTTTTCGATCAAACTCTATATCACACTGGAGACCTATGAAGCTAACCAGTGGCTTCGACAATCGGTTGATCCCGGATGAGAAGCGGTGTGAAATTATGTGTTATGTGTTGTTTTATTTTGCATATTTGTAACTCCGTACCACCAAGAAGTCAACCCTTGTCCGTAAGTTTATGTGCTTCAGGGATACAAGTCCTGTGGAGTGGGTTTCGAAATGCGGCAGCTAATCAATGTTGTCGTTTGTTTTTAGTGGTGCTGTGACTGGGTAAAATCTGTGATCTGCCGTTAAACCCTGTAGTTAGGTGTTTGGGGTTTGCGATAGGTGTATTTACTGTGCTGCATTCGCTGACGAAATCCTTTTTACTAGAGGCAGGGCGGTAATTCCGCTTTGATTAACGGTATTGGAGACATCATGATCAAGATTGCTATTAATGGCTACGGCCGTATCGGTCGCAACGTACTGCGCGCACTCTACGAAGCTGGCCGTCGCGATGAATACCAGATTGTTGCCATTAATGATCTGGGTGACACCAAAATCAATACTCACCTGACTAAGTACGACACCGTTCATGGCCGTTTCAACGCACAGGTTGAAGAAGGCGAAGGTGCTCTGTTCGTAAACGGTGACGAAATCAAGACTTTCTCTGAGCGTGACCCTTCCAGGCTGCCATGGGGCGAGCTGGGTGTTGACGTTGTCTTTGAATGTACTGGTGTTTTCCGTTCCAAAGATTCCTGCAAGCCACACCTGGATGCTGGTGCCAGGAAAGTTATCATTTCTGCGCCTGGCTCAAACGTTGACGCTACTATCGTTTACGGTGTGAACCACGACACTCTGACAGCAGATATGACCGTTATTTCTAACGCATCCTGCACCACTAACTGTCTGGCTCCTATCGCCAAGCCTCTGAACGACGCCCTGGGCATTGATAAGGGTCTGATGACCACTATCCACGCTTACACCAACGACCAGCGTCTGAGCGATGTATACCACTCTGACCTGTACCGTGCCCGTGCCGCTGCCATGAACATGATTCCAACCGCTACCGGTGCTGCTGCTGCTGTTGGTGAAGTTGTTCCTGAACTGAAAGGCAAGTTCGACGGCATGGCGGTGCGCGTACCGACCATCAACGTTTCTCTGGTGGACCTGAGCTTCGTTGCTGCGCGTGAAACCACCGTTGAAGAAGTGAACGAAATCATCGCTGTTGCTGCCAAGTCCAACCCGGCCATGGCAACTGTTCTGTCTGTGAACAACGAAGAGCTGGTTTCCATGGACTTCAACCACAGTCCGTTCTCTTCCAACTTCGATGCTACTCAGACTCGTGTTCTGGGCAACCTGGTTAAGGTTATGTCCTGGTACGACAACGAGTGGGGCTTCTCCAACCGTATGCTGGATACGGCCAAGGCCCTGATGAACGCGTAAGGCATTCACCCAGTGAACTCAACACAGGCTCGTTTAACGGGCCTGTGCTGGTTACGATAAATGAGATAAGTTGTTTCAGGCTGTTGGTAAACAGAGAGAAGACAGTGCTACGGGGCAACATGGCTCCTATACTCTAACGGCACTTTCTTCTTTTGTTTGCACTCCGTTCAATACATTTGTCCTGCAGAGCAGAGGTGTACAGGTTGTGAACGGCTGCCGTGCACATCATTAATCCATTTGGTTAACTACTTAAGGCCTGTCGCTTGCTGTAATGACTCCGGTGGGGGCTGAAGGCTCCCACGACAGCGGCGGGTTCACAAGCGAGAGGATTATTATGCTCAGACGCACAAAAATTGTCGCAACCCTGGGGCCTGCAACAGAATCTGAAGAACAACTGCAAAAGCTGATTGAAGCTGGCGTCAACGTTGTTCGCCTTAACTTCTCCCACGGTGATCCGGAAGATCACAAAGCCCGTGCCAAAACCATTCGTGAAATTGCCGAAAGACTGAACCGTCCGGTTGCTATCCTGGGTGATCTGCAAGGGCCAAAGATTCGCATTGGCCGTTTCCAGAATGGCAAGATTCACCTTCCGGATGGCGCAACCTTTCACCTGGATGCCAGCCTTCCCATTGATGATGGCGATGAAACCCAGGTGGGGCTCGGTTATAAAGATCTGCCAAACGACTGCAAGGTTGGTGACATACTGCTGCTTGATGACGGGCGGATCAGCCTGGAAGTCATGGCTATTGATGGTCCGAGCATAAAGACCAAAGCGATCAATGGCGGCGAGCTGTCCAACAACAAGGGCATTAACCTTCAGGGTGGAGGTCTTTCTGCGGCGGCATTAACGGAAAAAGATAAGCAGGACATTCTTCTGGCGGCTGAGCTGGAAGTGGACTATCTGGCAGTATCTTTTGTCCGTCATGCCAGCGATGTTGAAGAAGCCCGTCGTCTACTCCACGAAGCTGGCGGAACCGCCGCTATACTGTCCAAGATTGAGCGGGCCGAGGTGGTGAACGACCATGACCTGCTGGCTGACATTATTTCCGCATCCGATGCCGTGATGGTTGCCCGTGGTGACCTGGGGGTCGAAATTGGTGATCCTGAGCTGATTGGTGCCCAGAAGCACATGATCAGTGAAGCCCGTCGTTTGAATAAACCGGTCATTACCGCCACTCAGATGATGGAGTCCATGATTCACAACACGCAACCAACCCGGGCAGAAGTGTTTGACGTCGCCAATGCGGTACTGGATGGCACTGATGCCGTGATGTTATCCGGTGAAACCGCCACCGGTAAGCGCCCGGATGAAGTGGTCAAGGCCATGAGTCGCATTTGTCTCGGTGCTGAAAAACAGTCCGTTGAGTACATGACGGAGCGCCGCATTGGTCAGTTTACCAATATTGATGAGGCCATCGCTCAGGCAACCCTGTTTGCAGCTAACCATCAGAGTGACATTAAGGCCATCGTCTGTCTGACGAAAAGTGGTGCCACACCGCTGTGGATGTCCAGAATCAATACCCGTCTTCCTATTTTTGCCCTGACGCGTTACCAGACTACCGAGCGCCGGGTTGCCCTGTATCGTGGCGTAGAAGCGGTGGCGTTTGACAGTGGTACTGAGTACGGCCCGGAAGTCAATGGACGTGCAATTAATGTCCTCAAAGAGCGTGGCCTTCTGGAAGCAGGCGACAGGATTATTCTGACCAAAGGCGAAAGTCAGGAAATCGAAGGTGGTACCAACACCATGCAGATTATCAGCGTAAGCTGAGTCAACAGAACCTATTTATTTCTAATTGCTTTACCAGCAGTTAGGCACTTGGAAGGAGAAGAGCCTGGCATGACCGAATTAAAGAGAGTCGGAGTTTTGACTTCCGGGGGCGACGCTCCCGGTATGAATGCGGCCATCCGTGCCGCTGTTCGTGCCTGCATTTACTACGGTATTGTTCCCGTAGTGATTCAGGAAGGCTACAAAGGGTTGATTGAAAACCGTATGGAAGTGGCGGATGCCCGGACGGTTGCCAATATCATTAATCAAGGGGGGACCTTCCTGAAATCTGCCCGCTGTCAGGAGTTCCGCACCAAAGAGGGCCGTGTAAAGGCTTACGAAAATGCCCGGGCTGCTGAGCTGGATGGTCTGGTGGTGATCGGAGGTGATGGTTCATTCACCGGTGCCATGCTGCTGGAAGAAGAGCATGGTCTGCCCTGTATTGGCGTTCCCGGTACCATCGATAATGACATTTACGGGACTGACTTCACCATCGGTTATGACACAGCCCTGAATACTGTTGTCGAAGCCATCGATAAGATTCGTGATACTGCAACTTCTCACAACCGCCTGTTCTTCATTGAAGTGATGGGCCGTGATGCCGGCTTTATTGCTCTGAACACGGGTATTGCTTCCGGTGCAGAAGATATCCTGATTCCTGAGCAGGAAAAGACGGTTGAAGTGTTCATGGAATCTTTGCAGAAGAGCGGCCGTGCGGGCAAAACCTCCAGTATTATTGTGGTTGCTGAAGGTGATCGCAGTGGCGGTGTTTTTGAACTGTCCCGTGCTGTGGAAGAAAACTTTCCTGAATATGAAGTGAAGGTTACCGTGCTGGGGCATATCCAGCGTGGTGGCAAGCCTACCTGCTTTGACCGTGTTCTGGCCAGTCGTCTTGGTGTTGCCTCTGTAGAAGCGCTGCGCAATGGCGACAGTGGTATTATGGTCGGCGTTCGTGACCAGCAGGTGGTGAAAACCCCGCTGGAAAGAGCAATCAGTAAGCACAACCAGATTGACAATCACCTGATGAAAGTGGCTGAAATCGTTTCGGTTTGATTCTCTGGTGTCCAATGGTTGAATGCTGATCAGCAGATGACTAAAGTTCTTTAAGTCGGAAAAGCCTCTGAACAAGAGGCTTTTTGCTTTCCTCCCAGCCGGTATCAGCCGGTCCCGCATCTGTGAAGCGATCTCATGCCATGAGCAAGCTTCACAGAAGATTGTTGTAACAGCCGCAGGTAACAGTTATGGCTATCTTTGACTCTCTCAAAAAAAGTCTGGGCTTTGGCTCGAATGAGGGAACAGTCCTGAAGGCACCTTTGACGGGTAAGATTGTTCCCATAGAGGACGTTCCGGATCCGGTGTTTGCCGACAAGGTGGTGGGAGATGGTCTGGCCATTGATCCAACCGGGCATATTATGGTCGCGCCCTGTGATGGCGTGATTGGCAAGATTTTTGAAACCAATCATGCTTTCAGTATGGAAACCCCCTCGGGCGTTGAGCTGTTTGTCCATTTTGGCATTGACACCGTGGAGCTGAAAGGGGAGGGCTTTAAACGGATAGCGACAGAAGGGCAGCGGATTAAAGCGGGTGATCCTGTGGTTGAAGTGGATCTTACTTTGCTGAAGGAAAAGGCGAGAAGTGTGGTAACGCCCATTGTGATCTCCAGTATGGACGATGTCAGTCATCTGGAGAAATCCAGCGGGCATGTGCAGGCTGGGGCTGATACGCTGTTGACTGTATATATGAAGTGAGCCGCTTGCAATGATGGCCAGCCAGGCTGGTTTGGCCATTGACGAAAGTTCGCTTATGCAAAAACTGTTCAGGCAGGAAAAGTGTCGCGCAGAAACACGACAAAGTCAGTTTTTGGGCATAAATGAAGGGATTTTCATTTGTTGAAACCTGGCTATGTTTTCAGCAAATTCTGGTGCGTCCTTATTAGCCATTGCCATTTCAAGGTCGAAAGCGTCAACTTTCAGATCATCACCAACGACACTGTTGAAGCTTTCTACTGCCTGTTTAAAGTTTGCTTTAGCCACATTAATGTTAGATTCAGACGCTATGTGAGCATTACTTCTATGACTCAGGTCCTGTAACTCATTTTTACACTTTTGCATCTGTTTCAGGGTATCGCAAAGGTTGGTAAATTTTTTCTCAGTGTCTGGATTTTTAAGGGCCAGATCTATTGGTTGCTCAACATTCTCTGTATTCTCTACAAAG
Source organism: Endozoicomonas acroporae (assembly GCF_002864045.1). Lineage (GTDB taxonomy): Bacteria > Pseudomonadota > Gammaproteobacteria > Pseudomonadales > Endozoicomonadaceae > Endozoicomonas > Endozoicomonas acroporae. Next base: position 7,753 of record NZ_PJPV01000037.1, on the reverse strand, counting down.
GCAGGGATGTTCATTTGTTTATATTTTGCGGCGTCTTCAGCATATTCTGGTGACTGTTTATTCGCCATTGTCATTTCAAGGTCTGAAGCGTCAATTTGTTGATCAGCACTGACGGAGTTATTGAAGCTGTCAACTGCCGCATTAAACTTTGCTTTCGCCCGCTGAAGTTCAAGATTACACATTCTGAACTCGTCAGTGCCACGCTCCAGGGTTCGTAAATCATTTTTAAAAGTTTGCATCCGTTCCAGATTGGAGCAAAGCCTGTCAAATCTCCTTTTGATGGTCGCTGGATTGGCCTGTTTTGCTGGTTGCTCAACACTCTTTTCTGTTGCTTGTTTGTCACTGATGGTTGAGCCTTGTTGCTGTGTTGGCTTGTACACTTGGGCGTGTCTGGACCGGATGCTGGTTTTTTCGGGTGTTGACGAAAAACGGGATAACAGGGATGACAGGAATGACTTGAATGTTTTTGGTGTTGTGACCTTAAACCCGCGAAAGTCTCCCTCTGATTTACTGGTTTCCGGAGTTTTAACGTCGTTGATTGTCGGTGTCAGGTTGACAGGTTGATGGCCGCCGCCGACTCCATGCATCACAGTGTCTCCCCTGCACAATTAAGAAGATAGTGAAATATAGTCTATTTGTCGGCTTGTATGGCTAATGAATGAGTGCAAGCCAGAAGGTATCTTTGACGGGAATGAATGTTCCCATAAAGGATGCTTCGAATCCGCTGTTCGCTAGGAGCCTGTCGGACTTAAGACTGTCCTACTGCGGTTGCGATAAATTGGTCTAAAAATTCCTGCTTCTTCGTCAAATAGCCCCGCTATTCTCCTCAGAAGCAGAAATTTTTATCCTCAATTTCTCGCAATCCTCGCTACGGACGCTTAAGTCCGACAGGCTCCTGGCGCTTAAGTAGATCAGTTTTCATTTTTTCATACTTGGCTACGTCTTTAGCTGATTCAGGTGAGCGTTTTTCCTCTGGTACCTGTAACGCGTCAAAATCAATTTTCAGTTGAGGGTCCACCATTTTATTGAATTTTTGCTGGGCACGGGTGCCCTTTTGTTTGGCACCAGCCATGTCATTTTGGCATTCAGTGATCTGTGCTTTGACTTCCGTGTATCGCGGGCCATTGACTGCCCCGGGAATCCTCAGAAGCCTGTCGTTAGTGCTATAAAGCTCGGACAGTTCTTCTTGTAACTGTTGTATTTTCTCCAATTCCTGGTTGATTTGAGAAAAGAGTTTCAGGGACTTTGGGTTATTACTTGCCTTTTTCAAAGCCTGCTCAAAATCCTGGCTGCTGTCTTTGGCTCCGGCGTTATCGCTCTCATTAACAAGGGGTTGCAGGGCAGAGGCAAGCACGGCGATATTTCGTGAAGCAAGCTTGGCGTTGTCGGGGATTGATGAATAATTTGCAGAGAGAATATTTCTTACGCCTTCAACGACGGTGACTTTGAGCTGGCCAAAAAAGCCTTTGTCAGTCTGGACATTGCTGTCGTTTGCTGTTGCCAGATTGGCGGGTTGCTGAGTGCCTCCTACTCCATGCATGCGCTTATCTCCGCAATAATTATGAAAATTTTTCTATCGGCGGATTCCTGTCATTCATAAGCACCGCCAGAAGTCCTGAGACCAGGATGCTTCTGGCGTGACTCCCTTATCATATGGTCTTCATGGCCTCCTGCATTTCGGTACGGATATGGTCAGACCTGGGTCCGAAGATCGCCTGCATATTATGGCCAACCACCACCACTGCGGTTGCGCCCAGCTGTTTGATACGGTCAACATCGGCATTCTCTGTATTGTTAACGGTGACTCTGAGGCGGGTAATGCAGGCATCCAGGTGTTTAATATTGCCTTTACCACCAAACGCATTAATCAGGTTAACGGCCAGCTCGCTGGATGACCCGGCATTGACTTCGCTGTCACTTTCATCTTCGCGCCCGGGCGTTTTCAAGTTAAGTGCCAGAATCAATACCCGGAAAATAACATAGTAAAGTACGGCATAGAGAGCCCCGAGCATAATGATCCAGACAGGTTTGGTGGCAATGCCGAAATAGAGTACATAGTCGATCAGGCCATTAGAGAAGGACATGGCCATCTTGATGTCCAGATAGTTGGTGATGGCGTAAGCCATGCCAGCCAGCAACGCGTGCATACCATAGAGCAGCGGGGCAACAAACAGGAAAGAAAATTCAATGGGCTCTGTGATGCCTGTCAGTAACGAGGTCAGTGCTGCAGAGATCATGATACCGCCAGCTTTAGCCCTGTTTTCCGGTTTTGCACAATGCCACATGGCAATGGCAGCAGCAGGCAAACCAAACATTTTGAACAGATAGCCGCCGGCCAGAAAACCGGCGGTTGGGTCTCCGGCAAAGAAGCGGGCAATATCGCCATTAAATACCGTACCGGACTCATCAATAAATTCACCCATTTCCATATGGAAAGGCACGTTCCAGATATGGTGCAGGCCAAAAGGGATGAGTAGCCTTTCGACAAAACCGTAAACAAACCCTGCCGCCTCCGGGTTTTCATTCACTGACCAATGGGAAAAGTTATTGATAACGGATTGGACTGGAGGCCAGATAAAGCTCAGCAGAATACCGAGGAAAATGGCACCAATACCGGTAGCAATGGGGACAAACCGTTTACCGGCAAAGAAACCAAGATACTCCGGTAACTGAATTTTGTAGTACCGGTTAAACATCACGGAAGCCAGTATCCCGACAATGATGCCACCAAAGACGCCGGTATCAATGGTACTAATGCCCATCACCGATGAGGGTTCAAAGCCCAGTTGATTGGCCATGATACCCATGGTGCCGAGCATAATGACAAAGCCAACGACAGCAGCCACTGAAGCAACACCGTCGTTTTCTGCCAGACCTATGGCGGTACCAATGGCAAAAATCAGCGGCAGATTGCTGAATACGGCACCGCCGGCATGGGCCATAATGCTGGAAATCAGGTCCGGTATGAACGAAAACCCTGCACTGCCCACGCCCAGAAGAATCCCGGCTACAGGCAGTACGGCAACTGGCAGCATTAATGCTTTACCAATTTTTTGCAGCGTACCGAAAGTACTTTTGATCATGAGGGTGGCTCCGGAAAGGGATTAACCGGTCAGACCGCCTCTTGGATAGTAACCGGTCAACTGCAACTCCTGCCCGTTATAAATGGCGACGGAGTACAGATACCCTGCTGCGATCAGATTGAGTCAGTCTCGGTTAGTGTGTTGGAGGAGAAAAACAATAGTCCATAAGAATAGACCAACTGGATGCGTTACTGAGGAGCAGCCCGGATATTTCATAAACTGCCCCGATTCTCGCGAAGGACTTTGTCGCTCTAAGGGATTTTGTGAGGGAGCGCCGTACCGGGGAGTACGGTCGACTGAGCAAAACTCCCTTAGAGCGGCAAAGGACAAGCGAGAGCGGGAGCACGTTTATGAAATATCCGGGCTAGTGTCAGATTCTGTTGGTTCGTAGGTGGAGCTATTAATGGCTTAATAGGTATATGTCGAAATAATTTGATCTGGATCAAGTGATCGCGTACGGCTTTTACGTATAATTCGAAGCGTGCACTGGATCAACGAGAGCAGGTCAAACAACAAGAAATGCCCTGCTCCGGGTCTGGGTAGTCAACACCACAGCATGGAAATTAGAATAGAAGCGGGAGCATCAGGGTGGCAGTCAATAAAGCTCAGGTTTGAGGGGACCTGGGCTTTTTTTTATCTTTTCAGAAAATGTTACGATTATTAACGGATGTGAGTATTATTTATCAAATGTAGTTTCCCTGCCCCTGCTGGCAATAAGCCAGGGTTGGGGCTGAGCAATGGAGCTGATGGATTCATGCAATATCTGATTACTGGGGGTACCGGGTTTATTGGGCGCCGACTGGTTCATCGTCTGCTTAATGAAGGGCATCAGGTGGTCGTGTTGAGTCGTCAACCGGCTAAAGAGGTTCGTCTGCAACTCTCTACCCGGGTAAAACCTGTTTCCTCGCTATCCGCTGTTAATCCAGCCTCGTATTTTGATGCGGTGATTAATCTCGCCGGGGAGGGCATCCTCGATAAAAGATGGAGCCGGGCTCGCAAAAAGACCCTGCTGGATAGCCGTATTGGGGTAACGTCAGAGCTGGTGGACCTGATTGAGCGGATGGAAAATAAACCGGGCTGTTTCATCAGTGCTTCTGCGATCGGGTATTATGGCTTCTCCCGTCCCGGCGAGGAGCTGGATGAGTCCGCAGAAGTGGGCAGTGACTTCGCGGCAACCCTTTGTGATCGCTGGGAACAGGTGGCCAGGCGCGTTGAGGCATTGGGGGTTCGCACCTGTATCGTCCGAATCGGTGTGGTGTTGCACCCCAGTGGCGGAGCGTTGCAGAAGATGCTACCTGTTTTCCGTCTGGGGCTGGGGGGGCCAATTGGCAACGGCCGACAGATCATGTCCTGGATACACATGGACGATATGCTCAATGCATTGCTCTATCTGGTAAACCATCCGGAAACAAAAGGAGTTTTCAATGCCGTTTCCCCGGAGATTCTGACCAACAAGGCATTTGCCAAAGAGCTTGGGCGTGCGGTTCGCCGACCGGCGATCTTGACCACGCCAGAAAGTGTTCTTGCGTTGCTGCTTGGAGAGTCTGCACAGTTGCTAACGGAAGGGCAGGCGGTGACGCCCAGACGACTTCAGGAGGCGGGCTTTACCTTCGCTTACCCCAATGCCAGAAAGGCTTTGGCATCACTGCTTGCTTACCTGCGATAAACGTTCCTCACTGGCCGGGGGCGTTTCTTATCCTGATCACTGCAGACCGTGTAAATAAATTAACGGTCTCAAAGATCTTTTTATTATAAGATTTCATAACTGATTATAGATATCTCAAGGCTGAGAACCATGACTCAGGCATTGGCCATCAAGAATTTAAAAAAAGTATACGACGACGGTTTTGTTGCTCTGAAAGGGGTTGACCTGGAGGTCGCGAAAGGCGACTTTTTTGCCTTGCTGGGTCCCAATGGTGCCGGCAAATCAACCACCATCGGCGTGATTTCATCAATGGTCCGAAAGTCTGCCGGGAGTGTCTCTGTCTTCGGTCATGACATTGAGCGTGATCTGGTTCAGGCCAAGCGTTCCCTGGGGGTAGTGCCCCAGGAATTTAATTTTAATCAGTTTGAAAAAGTTGCAGACATCCTGGTCAGTCAGGCTGGCTATTATGGCCTTTCTGCCAGGCAGGCCAGACCCCGTATTGAGCACTACCTGAAAAAACTCGGCTTGTGGGATAAGCGCTTTACCCAGTCCCGAATGCTGTCAGGCGGTATGAAGCGACGCTTGATGATTGCCAGGGCGTTGATCCATGAACCTGAATTGCTGATTCTTGATGAACCCACCGCTGGCGTGGATATAGAGCTGCGTAGAAGTCTGTGGGAGTTTATCAAAGAGATCAACGACCAGGGCGCTACGATTATTCTGACTACCCACTATCTGGAAGAGGCGGAGCAACTCTGTCGTAATATTGCCATCATCGATCAGGGGGAAATCGTGGAAAACACCAGCATGAAACGGCTGCTCAGCCTGTTGCAGAAGGAAAGTTTTGTCCTGGATTTGCGCCAGCCTATTGAACAGATACCGGTGTTTTCAGGCTATAAGGTGAACAAAATTGACAACAACTCCCTGGAAGTTGAAGTGGATAAGAATACGGGCGTGAACGATCTGTTCCGGCAGCTGAGTGAACTTAAAATAGAAGTCGCCAGCATGCGAAATAAAAACAACCGACTGGAAGAGCTTTTTGTCAATATGACCAAAGGTGCCCTGAAAGGTGAAAGCGCAACGGGAGGCGAAGCGTGATGTCAGGCTTGGAGCATGGAGGAAGTCAAGGCCTGCCAGAAAGGCCGCAACACAGTGAGTTTCGTTATCACTGGGTTGCCTTTGTCACCATCTTTGCCAAGGAAGTGCGGCGCTTTATGCGAATCTGGCCGCAAACTCTGTTACCGCCGGCGATTTCCATGGTGCTCTATTTTGTTATTTTTGGGGCGGTGATTGGTTCTCGCATTGGTACCATGAGCGGCTTCAGTTATATGACTTACGTCTTGCCCGGGTTGATCATGATGTCGGTGATTACCAACAGCTTCAGTAACGTGGCCTCCAGTTTTTTCAGCAATAAATTTCAGCGAAGCATTGAAGAGGTGCTGATATCTCCCGTGCCCAACTGGATCATTCTGGCGGGCTATGTGCTGGGAGGGGTGGCCCGGGGGGTGATTACCGGGGCTATCGTCATGGGGCTGGGGCTGTTCTTTGTTGAGCTGGATGTCCATGATGTGTTTGCTACCTTACTGGCCGTGGTCATGACCGCCACCCTGTTTTCCCTGGGCGGGTTTATCAATGGTGTCTTTGCCAGGAAGTTTGACGATGTGTCTATTATTCCAACCTTTGTATTGACGCCCATGACCTACCTTGGTGGTGTTTTTTACTCCATCGAAATCCTGCCCGAATTCTGGCAGAAAGTCTCTATGCTCAATCCGATTCTCTATCAGGTGAATACCTTTCGCTATGGACTTCTGGGGGAAGCAGGTGGTGTTGATACCCGCTTTGCTTTTGCGGTAATGTTGCTGGCGATATTGTTACTGGGTGCCTACAGCTTGCACCTGCTGAAAACGGGTCGAGGTCTGAGAAGTTGATGGTTGTTGGCAATGAATGATGTTCTGCATGCTTCACCGCTGGGTAAAAACAGCGACTACAAATCGGCATACGATCCTTCGCTGCTGTTTCCCATTGAGCGGCAAGACAAGCGTATAGAGCTGGGTATTGATCCGGATAATTTGCCGTTTTACGGTCGTGATCTCTGGTATGGCTATGAGCTTTCCTGGTTAAACCTTTCCGGAAAGCCCGTTGTACGCGTTGCCCGGTTTGAGCTGCCCTGCAGCTCCCCCTGCCTGATTGAATCCAAGTCGTTCAAACTGTATCTCAACTCATTTAATCAATCCCGGTTTGCCAGTGCTGAACAGGTTGCAGACTGTATTGCCCGGGACCTTTCGGCAGCAGCCAAAGCACCGGTGGCAGTGCGGTTATATACCATCAATGAATTTGAGGCTCGTGCTTTTGATCCTGCGCCGGGAACCAATATTGATGAAGTTGATGTCATTGTGGATTGTTACCAATATGATCCAACGCTACTGGCCAAAAGCTCAACAGGTGATAAATCAGCGGCTGATGATGGGTTAGTCAGTGAGACGTTGAATACCCATCTGCTGAAATCCAACTGTCCGGTTACCGGCCAGCCGGACTGGGGAACGCTGGTGGTCAGTTATCGTGGTGAGCAGATTGATCATGCATCGCTACTGAAATATGTCTGTTCATTCAGGGATCACCAGGAGTTCCATGAACAGTGTGTTGAGCGAGCGTTTGTTGATCTGCAAAAACACTACAGGTTTACCGAGCTGACAGTCTATGCCCAATATCTGCGGCGGGGTGGGCTGGATATTAACCCCTGGCGCAGTACATCAGATAGCAAACCAGGGGCTCTCCGGTTTATTCGACAATAAGTAGCTAACCATATGAAATCATATATTTCTGACTCCTTGTTCAGGTACTCCCGGCAACTGCTCCTGCGTTGCTCTAGCTCCTGCATCCATGCAGTCGTGCTTCGTTACAACTCCGGTCACATAGCTACGGCTATGCTCCCTCCGTTGTGCCTCGCATAGCACCTGCCCAAGTAGCCAGAAATATGTGATTCCATATGGCCAGCTACTTAGTCGCCTGAACTATTACCGGTCAG
>NZ_PJPV01000036.1 GCF_002864045.1 Endozoicomonas acroporae | reverse complement strand
ATCCTCTCAGACCAGCTACGGATCGTCGCCTTGGTAGGCTTTTACCCCACCAACCAGCTAATCCGACGCAGGCTCATCTGATAGCGCAAGGTCGGCGAACCGATCCCCTGCTTTCCACCGCTCTTAAAGAGCTAGTGCGTATGCGGTATTAATCCGGATTTCTCCGGGCTATCCCCCACTACCAGGCAGATTCCTACGTGTTACGCACCCGTCCGCCGCTCGTCAGCGAAGTGCAAGCACTTCCTGCTACCGCTCGACTTGCATGTGTTAGGCCTGCCGCCAGCGTTCAATCTGAGCCATGATCAAACTCTTCAGTTTAAATCGTTTTGTCATTTTATTCCTAAGAACAAAACAACGACTCAATGTCACAATTAAACGTACATGAATTTACAGGTATGTTCGCTTGATCAATTAAGCATCTTAAAGTGTTCAAAGCCGAAGCTTTGTTACCGATGCAATCGCACAAGCGCCCACACGAATTGTCTGATATCTTGTTAAAGAACGTTTGCTTTGCATAACTGGTCACTGGCAACTGCCAACCGACCACCGAAAGCAAGGCCGCCTATCTTACCGTGGCGACTTTCGTTGTCAAGCGATCATTTTTCAGAAGAAGAAAGAAGCTTTCCAACTCGCTAACGTTGCCCGAAGCCCTGTCAGCGGAGGCGCATCTTACCGCGCCAGTTTGATTTGTCAACCGGTTGTTTTTCATTCAATCCAAACAACCCATTTTCAAACCGCACTTCCCGGTCAGCGATGATGATTCATTCTGCTGATCCGTGGGTGACCGTTTCAGGTTTGCCCGTGGAAGAGCGGCGCATTCTACACAAACCAAATGTAATGACAAGTATTTTTATTCCGGGTTGATGCATTAACCCGCGCATCTTTTCGGGAGTCACCAACGGCACACTGGTTGCGGCACCATTCATTATGCCCGGCTGAAATCAAATGCCAGCACATCCGCAATATTACCTGTGCCGAGCATCAACATAAGAAGCCGGTCAATCCCCATCGCTACACCTGCACAGTCGGGCATTCCATGCGCCAGTGCCGCCACCATGTTTTTATCGTAGGGGTAGATGTCATAGCCTCGCTCCTGACGCTTTTGCTGCTCTTGTTCAAAACGTTGTTTCTGTTCCTCTGCATTCAGCAGTTCATGGTAGCCATTGGCCAGCTCAACCCCGTTAACAAACAGTTCAAAGCGTGAAGCGACCGGATGCCCATCCCGATTGGTGGATAACCTGGCCAGTGCTGACATGGTGGACGGGTAGTCATAGACAAAGTAGCCTTCCAGCACCTCTGAATCTTTGAACCCAAGGTTCGGCTCAATAAATTTTGAGAACAGCAGGTCCAGGCAATCACTTCTTTCAAGCCCCTGAAGTTTGGCATCCACCTTATCCCTGACCAGCTGGCTCAGCGCTTCATCCGATGCGATGTATGGATTTACTCCCAGGTACTCTGCAAACAGCTCCCCATAGCTGCAGCGCCGGACCTCCCGGAAATTGCAGATACTGCTCAGCAAATCAGCAACATCATCCATCAACCGCCGGTCATTCATACCAACGCGGTACCATTCCAGCAGGGTGAACTCGGGATTATGCCGCCCTCCGGCTTCACCATTTCTGAAGACTCGCCCGAGCGAGTATATATCGCCACTGCCCGCTGCCAGCAGTCGCTTCATGGCAAACTCCGGCGAGGTGTGCAGGTAGCAAAGCTGTGATTGGCCATGACCAATGGGGCTGAACTCTGTGGCAAAGCTGTCTATATAAACATCCACAGTGGCGCTGCTGGACAGCATCGGGGTTTCCACCTCCATGACGCCCCGGGCATCAAAATAAGCCCGAGCCTTACGCAGCAATCGGGCTCGCTCTTTGAGCGCCATCATGGAAGCCGATGGGTGCCATAAGTCATTGGTCATAAGTGGCTCCTGAGTAATATTCATTATTTAAGGTAATTGATACCATCGTTACCATATTGTTGGTCACCTCGGTACCACCCAGTGATGCGTAGTCCTGATCATTATTGTGAATGGTGATCTCAAAGGATTGCCGCAACAGCACCAGAGTACTTCTGGCATCAAGGCCCGCAAAGCCGCCTTTGGAGATAGAGGTCAGATTATCCAGGCGATAGCTTTTATTCACGAAGAAGTCGTAGATCTGGCCTTTCATAAGGCTACCGTCAACGGAATGCATGCCCTTTTTCAATATTGCTGGCTACGTCGATACTCTGGGCATCATTGTGATACTTTGGTACCAGCCAGGTCAGCAGGTTACTGAAGAAGGTCTGCATACTGCCCTGATCATTACGGACATCAGCATGAACTCTTCAGGCCCGGCGGAGATGAAATCATTACAGAAAGGGCACGGATTGTAACCACCGTGGTGGGCACAGAATAGCTTCAAAAAAAGCAGGGCAAGGCGGCAGAAAGCCGCCCCCGCAAAAGAGATCAATTACTTCACACGACCAACATATTCGCCGGTGCGGGTATCAATTTTGAGGACTTCACCCTCAACAATAAACAGCGGCACCTTAACCACTGCACCGGTGCTCAGCTTGGCTGGCTTGGATCCGCCCTGGGCTGTATCGCCCTTCAGGCCCGGATCGGTTTCTACCACCTGGAGTTCGACAAAATTGGGTGCAGAAACCGAAAGAGGGGAACCATTATAAAGAGTAACCGAGTATACTCCCTGCTCTTTGAGCCAATCGATGGTGTCACCCACGGCTTCACGGCTGGCTGCATGCTGTTCATAGGAACCATCAGTCATCATGAAGTGCCAGAATTCACCGTCGGTGTAGAGGTATTCCATATCCAGGTCCATAACGTCTGCCGCTTCCAGGCTTTCGCCGGATTTGAACGTACGTTCCCAGACGCGACCGGACATCAGGTTACGGAATTTAACCCGGTTGAATGCCTGACCTTTGCCAGGTTTTACAAATTCGTTCTCAATGATCGAGCAGGGATCGCCCTCGAGCATTACTTTAAGACCTGAACGAAACTCATTGGTACTATAACTAGCCATTGGACCTTACCAGGAGATCAAAAACCCCTATGATAACCCGTTCGGAGCTCAGTGTGCAGTCGAGGGCGCAGATAAGTACGCAGACAATCAGCGATTTCGGCTGCTGGCAGACGCAACTGGCAGGGGCCATCACCTCCCCGGAGCAGTTGCTGGCCATGCTGCAGTTGAGTCCGGGGCTATTATCACCGGCATTAAAAGCCTGTCAGGAATTTCCTCTGCGAGTACCCCATGCCTATATCCAGCGAATGGTGCCGGGGAACCCTGACGACCCGTTGTTGAGGCAGGTTCTGCCTGTTGGCGAAGAGTGTCAACACATTGAGGGTTATGGCCTGGATCCGCTGGCAGAACAGTCGCAGAACCCAACCGATGGGGTTATCCATAAATACCATGGCAGGCTGTTGCTGATCGTCGGCGGGGCCTGTGCGGTGAACTGCCGCTTCTGTTTTCGCCGCCATTTCCCGTACCAGGATAATCGGCTGGACCGGGACAGCTGGCACAATGCCATAGAGTACATTCGCTCTGATACCAGCATAAAGGAGGTGATTCTCAGTGGCGGAGACCCATTGGCCAACAATGACCGCCGGTTGGCAAACATTGCTGCCGAGCTGAACGCTATTGATCATGTGGCCACACTGCGCATTCATACCCGTTTGCCCGTGGTGATTCCTGACCGGGTCACCGATGAACTGATCAACTGGTTTGCCAGACAGCGCCTGCAACCTGTGATGGTGATTCATGCCAACCATGCCAACGAGATTGATGACCGCGTTCGTGAAGCCATGTTCCGGCTCAAACAGGCGGGCGTAACACTATTGAACCAGGCCGTGTTGCTTAAGGGCGTTAATGATAGTGCTTCAGCGCTTATTCAGCTTGGTGAAGCGTTGTTTAAAGCAGGCGTACTCCCTTACTACCTGCACCTGTTAGACCCGGTGCACGGTGCCGCGCATTTTGATGTGCCGGATGTTACAGCGACTCGTCTGATACAAGAGGTTATGGCTCACTGTCCGGGCTACCTGGTGCCCAGGCTAGTTCGGGAGATTCCCGGCAGACCCGGCAAAACATGGATACTCTGACACTTTTCATTAAAAATAAGACATTAGCCGTACAATTTAATAAAGGTGATAATAAAAGACTGGAATGGTATATTCGTCTTAGCATAATTATCATCAATACAGAGTTCGCTACTGGAAACAGATGGGTGGAGTGTCACTGGCAACCGACGCTCTCACCCGGAAACGAAACATTGATTCAATAAAAAGATTGATCAAGAACCGTTACTGACAGGATGTCAGAGCCCCGCTATTGGAATTAAAGAATGGAATCTGCAAATACTCCTCACCTGGAGCTACCCAGCCGTAGCCTCAACTCTCTTTCATTTTGTCCTGACGGGACAGCGTCAAACAGCAATAAGCTGGAACAGTGGCTGAAAGGACTGCCTCTCACCGATCATCAGCAAAGTGGAGAACTTCTGGTTCACGCTCTGGATGAACTGAGCAGGCTTGACTGCCCCCCTGATGAGCTATTTGCTCTTGCAGAAGCCCTCCGGTCGCCTTCCCGGTCAACCGCCGCCAATAGTTATCAACGACATCTGCAGCGATACATTACTTTTGCATCAAGCCAGCAAAGCTGGTTTGATCTGTGCAAACGCCTGTATATGGGCTTGGCAAATGTCTATAAAGCCGTGGTTCAGTGCTGTCTGGATAATAAAGAGCATGCCAGTATACTGGCAGCCGCACTGCATCGGGCTATTTCGGAGAGTGCGGCAGCGTATTTATTCCATTGCCTGCTTTATCGCCCAGCACCTGAGCGCCTGTGGCTTGAACTGCATACGTTATACCAGCTTGCCGCACGCCATAATCATCAGGGCTTCCAACAGGAAGATCCTTATGACCCCAAATCCAGCCCCATGTCGCTGGAAAGCCTCTATAAACGAGCCCTGATGCTGTCACGCAGTAATACCGGTCAATTGTCACCCGGTGAAATCCAGCAGGTCTGGCAAATGTTAAACCTCTGGATCAGCCACGGCAAAATTCAGCCCGAATCTGGTCTGAAAACCTATTTTTCAGTGCGTCTCAACGGTGACGGAGGCCTTGAATGTGCGTTACCAGAGCCTGATAAAGCGCATCCCGGCGTGATTGGTCTGAATATCCGGGTACTGACCGCGCACCTGGCAAAAATAAAAGAAAATCCAAAAGCGGCAAACGTGTTACCAACGGAATTGATCCAACATCTCATATCAATTCAAGCTGTTTGGGTAAACTGTCATTGTTCCTGATCCCGCTAATCAAGTTCCCGGTGCCGGTCACAATTCAGTGGGGGCACTCTATACCTTTGAATTGCGCTTGTCGTAAGATGTTGAAACAGGCTCATACCGTTTCAGGGAGCATCTGCTGACGTAAGAGCTGCCTCATTCAAAATAATAGTGATCAATCTCCCATGAATTACCGCCGACAAACTCTACGCTTGCTTGCCCTGGAAGACTCCCCAAACGATGTGGAACGCTGGGTCAAGTTGTTTCGCAATGCGGGCCTGCCTCCCCGGGTGCAACATATCGCTTCCATCGAAACCATGGAGGAAGCCCTGTCAGAGCAGCCATGGGATGTCGTGCTCAGCGCTGAAGAAACCACCAGGCTTAATGCACAGCAGGTACTGGCCATCATTGAAAAACACCAGAAGGATATTCCGGTTATTGTCACCCTGCCGGAATACAATCCTCAGCGTACTTCTACCTGGCTATCTGCCGGAGCCAGAGACGCGATACCCAGTGCCCATGAAGAGCATATACTGCACGCCGTTCTCCGTGAGCTCACCAGTCTGGAAGACCGGCGAAACCTCAGTAATGTACGTCAGGAGCTGAATGAGTCCAACAAACGTTGCCAACTGTTACTGGCCAATGCCTCTGAAGCCATCGCCTATATTCACGATGGCATGCATGTAGATGCCAATGCTGCGTATCTTCAGCTCACGGGCTACGACCATGCCGATGATCTGGCGGGCATACCCCTGATCGATATGATCGCCGCACAACATCAAGCTGAGATCAGGCAGATGTTGAAGCAGTTTGGGACCGACCAAACAACTGACCAGGCTGAATGTGAGCTGGTTCATACCGATGGTCACAGTACCCCCGTCAGCCTTCGTTTATCCGCTGCGCAATACGATGATGAACCCTGCATCCAGCTGATTCTGTTACCGCTAATGGTTCCCGTACTCAGCCAGCCGGTGAACCATAAGGCCAGTGCAGAAACGGAAGAACAGTTTCTTGAGCAAGCCGCATCTGCGGTCACAGCAGCAACAGAGGCAACACTGGCCTGGATACAGCTGGATGACTTTCAGAATTTACAACAAGAAGCCAGCATTGACGGCATTATCTCCATACAAGGGTCCATTGTGCGGATGGCTGAGGAACTTTTCCCCGCTGCCGCTATCTGCCATTATACCGATGACAGCTTTTTGCTGGTTGAAACAGCAGGTAATCCGGATGACACCCATAAGCGCCTCATCACCTTGCAAAGTGCCATTGATGAGCACCTGTTCGGCAGTGACGATGAAACGCTCACAGCGACAGTCAGTATCGGTTTTGCGGTTAAAGAGCATAAACAAGACATCACCATACTGTTAAATAATGCAGAAAGTGCCTGCCAGCGCGCCATTAAAAATGCCAAACGTCTTTGCCGCTACTCCAAAACGGAAGAACTCGATGAGAAAGCCAGGGATGGCGATGTACAGGCCATGATTCGTCAGGCGCTGTCCCAGGACTCATTCCGTCTGCTGTTCCAGCCTGTCATCAACATTACCGGTTCCGAAGAAAAACAGTATGAAGTCTTCCTGCGCCTGCACTCTCACCAGGGTGAAGTGGTTGAAGCCGGCACGTTTATGGCGGCGGCAGAGTCCTCCAGCCTGATGCCGCATATTGATCGCTGGGTTCTTCGTCAATGCGTGCGCCAGTTGGCACAGGTCCATAAACAGGGACAAAGCGTTCGGTTGCTGATTCACCTGAGTCACCTGTCCATCCAGGGAACCGAGTTAGCCCAGTATCTTTCCGGCCTGTTGAAAGCAACAGAGTTGCCGCCTGACAGTATTGTCCTGCAACTGCCAGAGTCCATCGTGCTGCAGCAGCTGAAACGCATTGTGGATTTTGCTGAAGCTATTCACAATATTGGCTGCCAGCTGGCCATTACCCGATTTCAGGGTGACTCTCGTTCCATGAAGATACTGAAGCACCTTGATATCCAGTTTGTGCGCCTGGACGGCAGCTTCACCAGCAAGCTGGATGAAAACAGTGATGAGAACATCATCAAAATGCTGGATATCCTCAAAGAGCATAATATTCGCAGTATTGTGCCAAAGGTAGAAAGTACCCGGACTCTGGCACACTTATGGCGAATGGGCGTTGATTACGCGCAGGGGTACTATATTCAAGGGCCAATGGAAGCGATGGACTTTGACTTTGGCTGACAAAAATAAATGACAGACAGGATGTGTAACGGTCCTGTCTGGTTTAACTCGGATTAGAGCGACAAAGTCCCGCGCGAGATTCGGGGCAGTTTATGAAATATCCAGGTTAGTTAAGCAATTTCTGACCGTTCTTCTATATTAATCGTTCGAATAAAAATATTACGGATTTTGCTCTTTATGATTCTTCGTTCTCACAAAAGGCCTCATACAGGCACTGAGACCTTTGGTTCTGCGCATCCTTTGTCCGATGCGTTCCTCAAGGGGAAAAAGATAAGAAAGAATAATAACCAGGACAAACCCGGCCAGTCTTGCTTATCCAAAATGGATAACCCAACCACTAAAGCGACTGCCCCAGAGAATAAACAGAGAACCATTTCGTTACGACCATTGCCGGCAAGATTACTTCAGTTACCCCTTCCGGAGACCAACGGAAAAGAAATCAGCCCCATCATTCCCAACAAAGGACGCCGCTCTGCCTATAAATGCCAGAAAATTAATGCGCCTAATATTCGCGGTTCCCAGCAAACGATCATGACCGGCTATATTGACCCGGCATTAATCGCAGGCATTAATCGTGATATAGAAACCATGGGCTTGCCGTACCACGAAGCAATAGCTCGACAAGGCAATGCTACAGGCAGTCTCGTTCCCAGGTGGGAATCCTATCTGGCAAAACTACCGAGTACACAAGCCACGTTCATGTGTCATGGTGATGCCGGGCTTGTACGCTCATGGGCAATCCCGATGCCAGCAGAAGAACCGGACCGCGCAATATTGGCTGCCAGCCATTCAACCATTATCCATCTGGTGAATCATCTTCACACCCTCAACCCTGAACTTAAACGCTATTTTGGCCAGAATGCCCTGCGCCTGACGTCTATTAATTTTTATTGTCGCCGATCTGAAAACCCTGAGAATAACGCCATGCTACCATCGAATCACTGTCTTGGCTGGCATGTGGATAAGGGCAAGGTAGGCCAGCTGGTGGCTTGTATCAATCTGGCAGGTCAGCGAACGTTAACCATACGAAACAATGATCAGCTGGCAACCATTGAATCGAATGAACCCGGCCATTTTTACATAATGGATGCAACCCAGTTCGAGCACGCGGTCCATTTAACCGACACTGACAATAGCATGGCTCTGATTCTCAGATCACCTTACCCTGAGCTTCCCCCGGGCTCTGACACCTCTGATTTCTTTGCCAACACCGATCTATTTTTACCCGGTTCAAAATCAATGATCAGAGCTTAAGCAATAAGCCTTTATCAGGAATATCCTGTTCATCATGGGTCACCATAAGCGCAGGAATGCTTCGGCTCTGAATCTGTTGAAAGACGAAGTGCCGAAAGCTGCTTCTCAGTGTTGCATCCAACTTGGAAAAAGGCTCATCCAGCAGCAGGGCTTTGGGTTCGGATAACAGCGTTCGCATCAGGCTGATTCTTGCTTTTTGGCCACCGGACAGCATGGCTGGATTCAGCTCGAAAAAGCCCGACATTCCACAGTCAGCCAGTGCCTGCTCTGCTCTTTCCCGGCGCTGGGATTTCCGGTAGTGCGCAGGCAGCGCAAAGGCCAGATTCTCACCCACCGTCATATGGGGAAACAACAGGTGATCCTGAAACTGCAGGCCTACCTGTCGTTTACAGGGCGGCAGGTGATTCAGCACTACTCCGTCCAGAATCACCTGTCCTGAATAACCAAAGCTGTTTGGCAGCGTCCCGCAAATCAGATTTAACAAACTGCTTTTACCGCAACCACTGGGACCCAATACCGAAAGCACTTCACCGTCGTCCACGCAACAACAGATGTTATCCAACAGCTTCTGGCCATTCAGCGTAATATCAATTTGATCAAGAATCAGGCTCAAGAGTTGAGTCTCCTGGCAAAACGTCCACGTCTGATTGTCCAATAGCTCAGGAAAAAAGCCATGGCATAAGCAATGAAAGGCAGGAGCATTTGCACAAGCCCGTAGACGCCAATCAAACGTCGATTTCCGCCGGAAACCAGACTGACGGCCTCGGTTGTCACTGTCTCCACCCGGCCAGCACTGGCAAACAGGGTTGGCAGATATTGGGCAATACTCACCGCAAAGCCCAACGCCAGACTGGCCATCACCGGACGCCAGAGTATGCCCAGCTTCACCTGCAAAAAGGTCTTCAGCCAGGACCCGGATAATAACAGGCCCTGAAGACTGTGACGCTGATCATAATGCTGCCAGGGGCCTGACAAACTCAGAAAGCAGTAGGGCAATACGAACAGCAAATGCAGTCCGGTAACCGTCAACCAGTGACCCTCTGCTCCCCATTGCAGCAGCAGCAGTTGCACACCAAACAGAAAAGTCATTTGCGGCAAAAGCAACGGAATATACATGGCCCCCCTGGTCAGCAGGGGCAGCCACTTTCCGGCTGATTCACGGTTTTGTCGCTGGAGATCATTCAGCTCCAGCAAAATAACCGAGATAATGTTGGCCACTAACGTGGCGGTCACGCCGATCAGCAGGGAGTTCACAATGGGCTCACTGATACCCTCCCAGGCGCGCTGCCAGCTTCGCAAAGACCAGTCTGGCCAGAGAGAAGGGAATCGCCAGCGCCAGACAAAAGACCAGATCAGCAGAGCAGCCCCGCCTGACAGAAACAGCATCACCAAACCCTGCCAGGCTTTCCTGCTGAACGACAGCCAGAGACTACTGAACCGACCACGGTGCCCATTGATCAACCAGTGTCTGAGCCGTCTGTTCATGGTCCATTCCGTCAGGTGAAAAGCACCAATAACAGAGGCCACCAGCAGCAACAAGAGCACACTGCCCGATGCGGCAAGCAGGCTTTTGCTCAAATCCGGATCATTTATCCACTGAAAAATCTGTACGGCAAATGTCGGATGGTTTGCAGGGCCAATCACCAGCGCCACATCCACCACAGAGATGGCGAACGCCAATACGGTATACACCGACAAACGAATCATCGGGTAGAGACGCGGCCAGATCAATTTAAGCCAGATAACAGCTGGCTGATATCCCAGGCTGCCGCCCAGTTTCAGCGTATCGGCGACGGGCAACTGCACGACAGACGCCGCCATCATAAACAGCAAAAAAGGGGTTTCTTTAATAATCAGAATCAGTATCAGGCTGATGCCGTATTGATCCTGGATCGTCTGCCAGTCAGGAGGAAAACGCCACCCGGCAAAAACAGCAATAAGCCGGGCCAGCAAACCACTGGGCATCAACACAAACATAACCCCAAAAGCCAGTGCCACATGGGGCACAGCCATCAAGGGTGCCAACCACCGCTGAACCTTCTGCCAAAGGGGCGAGCCCCAGGTGCAACCGATCACACCAAAAGCAAGGGACAGTGATAACAATGTGGATGAAACAGAGGTCCAGAGACTGAGCAACAGCATCTCGATCAGCGCGGGTGTTTCCAGCAGCATTTGCCAGGAAGATAAACTGAATGTGTCAAACCCCAGGACCGGCATATACCCAAAGGCAGGCAGCATAATACTGCCCAACCCGGCCAGGACCGGGAATAAAAACAGAGCCACCAACCCCAAAGCAAGTAACCGTGAAACAGACCTGACAGATACCCGCTGTTCAAACTTTATCAACAAACTCACTGGCGATATCTTGCCTTCCAGGCATCCTCAAGTTCAGCGACCCAGGAGCTGTGAGGTTCCGGAAGCACTTTACCCAACGCTTCAGGCGACAAGGTTGCCGACCCCAAGGGCAAACTCGAAAAGCGTTCGCGCTCAACACCCTTTAACTGGCTCATGCTGAGCACCGTAGGGTCTCCCCAGACATCCGGGTTCGCTTTGTGTGCCTGGGCCTCCGGTGATAGCAGAAAATTAATGACGACCTGTGCTGCTCCGGTGGAATCACTGTTAAAAGGAATCGCCAGAAAATGGGTGTTTCCCAGTGTACCCGCATCATGGACGTATGTTTTCACCGTGTCTGGTAACTCCCCATTGGCAATAGCAGAGCTGGCATAGGCGGGATTAAAGGTCATGGAGAGTAAAATTTCACCGTCGTCCAGCATGGGCGTCAGCGCCAGGTTATTGGCTGGAAACGTCTCGCCTTCTCGCCACAATAAAGGGTGAAGTTCATCAAGATATCGCCATAAAGGGGAGGTTACCGCAGCGAAATCAGCCTCAGAAACGGGCTTTAACAGCGCACCGGGATCTGGCGTCAACTCACTCAACAACTGCTTCAGGAACGTCGTACCGACAAAATCGGGGGGCAAGGGGTACGTCACACGCCCTTTATGCTTTCTGGCAAACTCAAGCAGTTCTGAGGCATTGGCTGGCGGGACTGTTTCTTTTCGGGAAAACGAATCGGTGTCATAAATAAACACCAGTTGTGCCATTCCCCAGGGCGCTTCAAGGCCATCAACGGGCTCCCCAAAGTCGAGTACCGTGGAGGGGTTCTCTTGCGGGTTCACTCCCTTAAACGAGGGTAAGTCCTGGACAAAAGGGCCAAACAACAGGCCGTTTTGCTTCATGGAACGAAAGTTTTCACCATTAATCCATACCAGATCAACGGTGCCATTACTGTTTCGCCCTGCTGCTTTTTCCGCAAGTACGCGACTTACGACATTTGATGTGTCACTGACTTTGACATGTTTCAGTGCAATACCGTAGCGTTTGTCTACCTGATCGGTAGCCCAGTCAATATAATCATTGATCTGTTCACTTCCGCCCCAGGCATTGAAATAAACCGTCTGCCCTTTTGATTGCTTCACTATTTCCTGCCAGGTAGAAGTTTTCGCTTCGCTGGCACTGACACTGCTGATAAAAGCGACGGTAGCCATGACCAAAGCGGTTGAGGCTTGCTTGCTCCATGTCCTTAGGATATTCATATTACTTTTCCTATCAAAAGCCAGACTCTGTCGTTAATTGGCAATAATGGTTACCGTCTTCATCGATGGTCAATGTCACAACGATGGGGCGACAGCACACCTGACAATCTTCAGTGTAAAGCAATGATTCTTCCGTCTCGGTAAAACCCGCATCCAACAGCAGTTCGATGGGCTCTCCACAGTACGGGCAATGATCCTGCCAGCTTATCCACTCATCCATCGCGAATACCTTTACTCAGTCTGGAACATTAAGCGACTCCAGATCTTTCTCACTAAAGCCCAACAGATACAGAATACTGTCCAGACCCAGGGTGGAAATTGACTGCCGGGCACTTTGTTTCACCATCGGCTTGGCCCGAAAGGCAATTCCCAGCCCGGCCACACTGAGCATTGGCAGATCATTGGCACCATCCCCTACCGCAATAACCTGATTCAGGGAGATGCCCTCTTCAGCGGCAATCTGCTTCAGCAGTGTGGCTTTTCGCTCACCATTGACAACGTCGCCTTTCACCAGGCCGGTAACCTTGCCATCAACCATGTCCAGTTCATTGGCGTGGATATAGTCTATCCCCAGTTTTTCCTGAAGATAGCAGGCGAAATAGGTAAACCCACCGGATAGAATAGCCGTGCGATAGCCCAGTGAGCGGAGGGTACGAATCAGCGTTTCGACACCTTCGGTTAACGGCAGCTGTCTGGCAATATCGGCCAGCACAGACTCATCCAGCCCCCTCAACATGGCCAGGCGCTCACGAAAGCTGTCATTAAAATCCAGCTCCCCCTGCATGGCTCTCTCAGTGATCATTGCCACCTGCTCACCCACACCAGCGGCCTCTGCAAGAAGGTCGATAACCTCCGCTTCGATCAGGGTGGAGTCCATATCAAAGACAACCAGCCGACGGTTACGCCGATAAATACTGTCTTCCTGAAATGCCACATCAGCATCCAGGTCAGCGGTAAGATTGAGAAAGTCAGCCCTTAGCTTTTCCTGATCAGGAGCCGTACCCCGAACCGAAAACTCCAGGCATGATGAACGACGGCTGTTTTTTTTATCCCGCTTGTTATCATTGTGCAGCGATCGTCGACCGGAAAGCCGGGCAATATGGTCAATGTTCAGTCCATGAGCGGCGGTAATACCAGAGACTCTGGCGATTTGCTCTGCAGTGACATTACGGGATAACAGCGTCAATATATAACGATTTCTGCCTTGCTCAGAGACCCAGTGCTCGTAGTCTTCTTCAGATACCGGTTGATAGCTGAACTGCAAATCACTTTCATGAAAATGAAACAGAAGATCTTTTAGCATTCTGTTGGCAACAGCAGCGGAAGCACCATGACCTGAAGTCTGGTCTGGCAGACGGACAAGAATGCCCCAGGTCAGGGTATCGTGGATGACCGATTGACCAATATCCAGAATTTCCAGACCGTAGTTGGCCATAATAGTGGTTATGGATGAGGTGAGTCCCGGTTGGTCCCGGCCAGTCACATTAATCAGTATTATATTGCTCACTTTTTTATGCACGTTTGTACTCGTTTTATAACCACTCAAACTTTGATAAATATGCCATTTCGGTGTTTGTCAACATAGTTATCAAAGTTTGCACGATTGTACATATTATCGCTGGTATTTTTATAGCGCCGGGACAAAATTAAGGATAAGAATAATGACAGCAGGCAGCCATTTCCAGTGCACAAACTCTGAAAGAAAAAACACAATACGGGCCGGTTCATGCCTGACCCGGTGATTTTTACGGCAAAAAGGCGCTAAACAGATAGTTGCTCTGCAAGACCTGAATTACCTTAACTCGGCTTTTTTCACCAAATAATCCTCTAATTTCTGTTTTGTGGAATTTTTCCTTCTGCTCGTTGTCAAAACCGCAGTCTTAAATCCTAAAGTAGGGTAAAGTGATGAATAATAGTGATATCAGCAATGAGCCTAGAGTCAGGTTCAACCTGGAAAATGTCTCCCATAGTGGTGGTAACTATAAGAGTGACGACGAGAATAACGGAGGACAACTTAATGGGCGCTCACTGGTCAAAACCTCTGACACCCCGAAATGCATTACCAGAAAGCCTGACGATGGACAGCAGAAGCCAATCAGTCTTGACCAACGCGGATGTGCAGGCAAGCAACCAGCACTGCCGATTGATCCGGTCAGGAGCAGCGTCATTGACGGCAAATCAATTGATCGTGAACCCAAACACCATGGTGAGACACCCCTGCACACTGCTGACCGACAACGCAGCACCAATGTATTGCAAATACTGAAAAAGGACGGGGAATTCAGTATAGACATGGCCACCTCTGCCCGGGAGGGCAATGCTAAACGTCTTCAATTCCTGATCAGCAAACTACCTTACCAATCTACCCTTAATAACGCCCTGAAAGAAGCCGCCAAATCGGGGCAAAGGCATTGCCTTGAAATGCTGATCACAGCGGGAGCAAACAACCTTGACGAGGCCCTGCTTGCTGCCGCTGCACACGGGCAAGTACAATGCCTCCACCCACTGATCAGAAAGGATAAATTAGAAGTCCTTAACAAGGCCCTGTGCGAAGCCGCAGGGCATGGACAACCCCAGTGCCTCAAACCCCTGATCAATCAGGGAGCAAATAATCTCAATGGTGCCCTGTGCGCTGCCGCCGAACAGGGGCAAAGCGAGTCCCTGCAACTCTTGATCAAAGAGGGAGCGGAAAACCTTAACGATGCTTTGTATTTCGCTGCCCTGAAAATAAACAATGAGATCGGGGACTATCTGATTCATAACGGAGCGGATATTACTACCTTAGTGCATACTGCTGCCCAGAAAGATTCTGTAGAACAGCTGAATGACCAGATCATCTCGGCTTTAATCAATACTCCCAATAAGGACGGCAGAACGCCACTGCATATCACCGCTGCCATGGGCTATACCAAAAGCCTGGGAAAGCTGCTTAAAACCGATGGAGTGAAAATCAATATCACTGATGAATCCGGCAATACAGCTCTCCAATTTGCTGTCTTTAATAAGCGTACAGACACCGCCATGATGTTACTGAAAGCTGATGGCATCGATGTCAATGTGAAGGATGAACATCACTTTACCGCTCTCCACTTTGCTCTCTACAAATACAATGCAGCCGACAGTACGATCGTGGAGGAGTTACTGAAAACTAGCGACATCGCGGTAAATGAGGGGGATAAAGAGGGCTGGACACCTCTCCATGTTGCTGCCCACAAGAATATTCCAGACGCCGTCAGGCAATTACTGGCCATTAAAGACATCAAGGTCAATCAAAAGGATAACCATGGCGATACAGCTCTCCACCTAGCTGTTAAAAGAGGTAATACAAAGATCGTCGAGACGTTGCTGGACACTGCTGTTGGCATTGAGGTCAAAGAGAAAAATAACAGCGGCCGAACGGCTCAAAATCTTGCTGACGATAATTGCAAGAAACTACTTAAAAACTTTTTAAAAACAAATAAACACTAACGCAATATGAAAGGGTTAAATCTCTTCCAGGATTATTACTATTTCTGGAACCAAATACTCATGATCGTCATAGCCGGTCATGAGGATTTTTAATCTGATTTTTTCCGGTCACCGCTACCAATGAAGAGTCACTCTGCAAGACCTGGACTACCTGAGTGAACTCGGTTTTTTCAACAAAAAATCCTCTGTTGCAAATTACGTATTCAAAAAAAACCGTGGAAAATTCTGTTTTAAGGAATTTTCTCTGCTGTTTGTTGTCGAAGCTACAGAGTTTAATCCTAAAGTAGAGTAAAGCGATGAATAGCAACACGATAGATAGTGCCACGGCCGACGCAGCCAATGCCTTCAAAAATTATGGTATCGTTGAAAATGATAACGATTCTGGCACAGGGCAGCTTAATGGGCATTTACTGGTCGAAACCTCTTGTTGTTGCACCTGCATCACCAAACAGTCTTGCGATGCACAGCAGGTGTCAATAAGTCTTAACCAACGGGAATGTACAAGCGGGCAACCGGCACTGCCATTGATTGATCCGGACAGGAGCGACGTCGCTGATGACGAATCACCTGATTATGTAACCATAGTACTTAATACTGCCAATCAACTTGGGGAGACACCCCTGCACATTGCTGCCCTGGAGGACAATCCTGAACTCCTTAGACCCCTTTTCAGTGCTATTCGCGGCCAACCTGTCTTTAATGGCTCCCTGCTCAATGCTGCCAAACAGGGGCAAACGCAATACCTTAACATCCTGGTCAAAGCGGGAGCAAACAACCTTGACGATGCCCTGCGTGCTGCCGCCGGGCAAGGGCAAGTGCAGTGCCTCACCCCCCTGAAAGAATTGGGGGCTAAAGATCTTGACGGTGCTCTGCGCAAAGCCGCCGCGCAGGGACAAATGATGTGCCTTAAACCCCTGAAAAAATTGGGAGCTAATGATCTTGATGGAGCCCTGCGCGAAGCCGCCGCGCAGGGAAAAGTGCAGTGCCTTAAACCCCTGATCGATTTGGGAGCAAATAATTATGATGATGCCCTGTGCGCTGCCGCCAAACAGGGGCACACGAATTCCCTTTTATTCTTGATCAATGAGGGGGCGAAAGACCTTAACGATGCCTTATATTACGCTGTTCTGGCGAAAAACGAAGAGTTAAAGGAGATTCTGCTGACGAAGGGAGCAGATATGACTTCCTTACTGCATACTGCTGCCCGTGAAAATTCTATGGAATGTCTGGATGACCCGACCTTCCTGGCCTTGGTCAACATCAACGCTACCGATAAGAACGGCAAAACACCACTGCATATCGCCACTGCCATGGGCCATATCGAAAGCCTGGAAAAGCTGATTGATACCAATGGGGTGAATCTCGATATCACTAATAAATTGAGCCAGTCGGCTCTCCACATAGCTGTCATAAACAATGATGCAGCGGCCGTCCAGTTGTTACTGGATGCCGGCATCGAGGTCAATAAGGGGTGTTTCCATTACTTTACGGATCAACACAAAGATTACTGTACGGCTCTCCACTTAGCAGCCATGCACGCTAATATAAAGATCGTCGAGTTGTTAATTAAAGCCGGCATCGAAGTCGATGCAACGAGTGGATATAACAGGACGGCTCTCCACACGGCTGCCCAACACGCTGATGCAGACGTCATCAAGTTGTTAATGCAGCACATCAACGTCAATGCGAAGAATAACTCTGGCTATACAGCTCTCCACATGGCTGCCCACGACGGTCGCAAAGACGCCATGGAGGCGTTACTGACCGCTAAAGACATCAACATCAATGAGAAAACCAATCAAGGCAAAACGGCTTACAACCTTGCTAAAAAGAGTGAGTGCAAGGCAGTCTTAACAGCCTTTATAAAAGCAAGCAAACACTAACACAACAATAAAGGTTACATGTCGCCTACATTATTTTCTGGAACCCAATTCTCATGACCGTCATAGTCGGTCATGAGAATTTGCAATCTGATTTTTCCAAGGTAACCCCGCACAATGAAAATGCCACAGCTGTCATAGGGTGGGCCAGTTTTGCTGACAGCCCATTTCTGCCAGTGTTCTGTTTGTCACCAGAATTCAAGTCTTCAATAAACCCAGTCATTGAACTGCGGATAAGCATCAAGCCACTGAGATAGTCCTAAAAGCTGAGTACAAATTTCATGAGGAACGTAATGAAGTTCCATACTATCCTACGGATTGCGTTTTTGTGCTTTCGAAGCCCTCTGTTTTTAGCATTCCCTGATGTTCTAGCTGTAAAAACAAAGATGCTTCAATTATTTTTCAAGATGAATTTCCAGGATTTTCAATTGGTTGTGTTTTTGGACGAGAACTAACTACAGTCTTTAACTCTAAAATTGGACAAAGCGATGGAAAGTGTTTTGAAGGGTTTCATGAATAGTGTCTGGGGCAACACAGCAAATACCCCCTTAAATGGTAGCATCGGTAAGAATGACGACGGGTATAACAGAGGACAGCTGGATGGGCGTTCACTGGTCAGAACCCAGTGCAACCCGGAATGCATCATTGAAACGCCTGATGATTTACAGCAGAAGTTAAGAAGTCTTGACCTGCGCGAATGTGCATACGGGCAATCGACACTGCCATTGATTCGTCCGGACATGACCACCGCTATCCAGAAGGGCAATACTGAACTCCTTAATTACCTGATCAGCACCCGCCCCGGCCGACCTGCCCTTAATAGCGCCCTGCACGAAGCCGCCAAACGGGGGCAATTGCATTGCCTTGAAATTCTGACCGCAGCGGGAGCAAACAACCTTGACGATGCCCTGCGTACTGCCGCCGGGCAGGGACACATACTCTGCCTTAGTCGCCTGATCCAAATGGGAGCAAAAGACCTTAACGGTGCCCTGCGTGAAGCCGCCGGGCAGGATCAAACCTGGTGTCTTAAACCCCTGATCAATCTGATCAATAAGGGAGCAAAAGATCTTGATCTTGATGGTGCCCTGTGCACTGCGGCCAAGCTGGGGAAAAAGCAGTCCCTCTTACTCTTGATCAAGGAGGGAGCGAAAGACCTTAACGGTGCCTTGTATCCCGCTTTCCTGGCGAACAACAATGAAATCCTGAACGCTCTGATTGTTAATGGTGCGGATATTACTTCCTTAGTGCACAGTGCTGCCAAAACTGATTCCATGGAATATCTGAATGACCGGGTCATCTCGACATACATCAATGCTACCGATGAGAACGGCAGAACACCGCTGCACATCGCCGCTGTCATGGGTCATATCAAAAGCCTGGATAAGTTGCTTAAAACCAAAGGAGTGAATATCAATATCGCTGATAAATCGGGCCTTACGGCTCTCCACTTAGCAGTCCAACATAATCGCACAGA
The DNA here is from genome assembly GCF_002864045.1 of Endozoicomonas acroporae. Classification (GTDB taxonomy): domain Bacteria; phylum Pseudomonadota; class Gammaproteobacteria; order Pseudomonadales; family Endozoicomonadaceae; genus Endozoicomonas; species Endozoicomonas acroporae. The sequence goes on along the minus strand of NZ_PJPV01000036.1, from coordinate 7,796 downwards.
GGCCGTCATGAGGTTACTGACCACTGACGGTATCAATGTCAATAAGAAGGATAAAAATCGCTGGACTGCTCTCCACTTTGCTGTCAAATATGCCAATATAAATATCGTCCGGAAGTTACTGAACACTGACGGCATCAAGCTCAATGAGTGGGTTGGATTTTTCAACAATACAGCCATCCTGCTTGCTGTCAAACAGGGCCGTGCAGACGTCGTCAAGGAATTACGGGCGGTTAAAGGCACCAATTTCAATCAAATGAATTTCAATGGTGATACGGCTCTCCACCTGGCTGCCAGACAAGGTGACGCAAAGATCGTCAGGGAGTTGCTGAACGTTGTCGGCATCCGGGTCAAAGCAAAAAATAAAAATGGCGCTACACCTCTAAGCCTTGCTGACCCTGACAGTGAGTGCAAGGAGCTCATTAAAGCCTTTTTAAAAAGGAAATAACCATTAACGCAATTTTAAGGTGAAATCTCGACTGCATTACTATTTCTGAAATAGCAAGGGAAATAGGTTTTGTCTGGTATCATCCTGCCATTGCAACAAGTATGGAGCACCCTGTCTCCACTTTTTTTAGTCTGGCTCTTCCCCGGCGAGGCTGTCAGAATTTACTCATGGACAGTAGGGCCTGTTGATAATTCATCACAATCATTGGCTTTCCCCCAGGAGCTTAACTTTTGAAGAAGCGTATTTTCACGCCAGATATTTTTGCGCAGTTCACATCCCGCTTTTCCATCCGAACGCAGTTAATGGTCATCTTTGGTCTATTGATGGCCACGCTGACGATTGGGATGTCGCTGGTCATCAGCAATGAGATAGACTCATCAAGCCAGCACCAGGCGGACAGTATCGGTCAATTATTGAGTGAACAGACTGCCAGCGCCGCGACCGATATGCTGGTCACCGGAGACAGGCTCAGCCTCAATGTTCTGCTCAGTCAGCTGGTGCAGAACCCTTATGTTGCCGAAGCCAGTATCTACAGTATCGATAACCAGAGAATTGCCAAAGCCATTGCCAAAACGGCGGATGAAGGCATCAGGCATCCGGTTTATTCATCGCCCATTCATTACCAGGATGTGATTGCCGGTTACGCCCGCTTATCACTCAACGAAGGGTTGCTCAGCCAGAAACCCAAAGAAGCCCTGTTCGTGATTATTGCTATCAGCTTGATACTGCTGCTGGCCGGGCTGATTTTTCTGCACCTCTATGCCTCCAGCCTGGCGACTCAGCTGCGCCTTATTGAACGACAGTTACGTTCCATTCTGCCCACAGGGAACCCAATCCCGCCGATCACTGGCGAAATCACCCGGCTTTCTGCCTTTGCCGAGCAGCAGCTGCTTGAAAAGAAAATGGCGGAGCCGGAAGAGAGTGTCGAAGAGCAGCAGGAAACGTCGATGATTGCCGCAATCAAAGTCAAAAACCTGGGCAGGCTTCAGCAATTGCTGGCCCCCAGAGACTTGCAGGATATCCTCCGCACTCACAGCCAGATCATCAGTGAAGCTGCGGATTATTATGGTGGCGAGGTAACCTATACGCCAGAAGGGAATGCCTATCTGCGGTTTTCCAGCAAAGAGAGCCCGGCATTTACCTCAGATGCTTTATTCTGCTGTCTGATGATCGAAGCGCTGGCTGAAAAAGCCGGAGCAATCAATATTGCCAAAACACATATTGGTATTGGCCTGAGCGTCAGTGATCAACAGGCAGAGTTCCCGGAAGAGCAACACCCGGCCCTGGGTGACAGTGCCGCCAGCCAGGCACTGACTCTGGCTAACCTGCCAGAGAGGGATGGTATTTATATGCGCCGGTCAGAAGCCAGCTGGCTTCCCTCAGACCTTCCGGATTTTGCCGCCCTGGACAGTGAAGTCATCAATATCAAAGGCATCAAAAACGAGCTGGCCAACGAGTTGAGAGGCCAGATTTTTGAGATGGAGTCCATTCTGGATTTAAGAGGCTGTTTTAAAACGACTTAAGTCTTCTGAGCATTATGTGAATCGTGCAAGTTGCCAACCTGGTAGCTCTTGGAGACGCTCAAAACGAACTCTTCTAAAGTCGTTCATTTAACAATCTATCTACCCTTTCTATGGCTCCCTCAGGATCCTGAAAGTAGTCTGTTGACCACAAACGGATCAGGTGCCAACCGAGGTTTTCCAGCACACTGTGCCGGACCCGGTCCCTGTCACGAGCCGATGGCGAGCCATGGTATGTAGCGCCATCGCACTCAACCCCTGCCAGATAAACGCCTGGAGAATCTGGGTGCACTATACCAAGGTCAACCCTGAATTTACTGACCCCAACCTGGGTTTGCACTTTCCACCCCTTATCGCGCAGGGCCCAGGCCACAGCCTGTTCAAAATCTTCAATTAACTGCTCATGGCTGGACGCTGTAAACTGCCGCAATACGTCACTATCATCAATCAGCTGTGGTGCAAGCCAACGACAAAAAGCAGTCCTTACCTGATCCGAAGCGTCTTCCGGTAAAATGGTTCGTGCTTCAAGACCACGGATCAGCCCTTCAAGATTAACATTGGCCGCTGCCTCTTTTTGAGCTAACCATTCCACCCATGCCTTGAACTTTGCAGACTTGGCTGTTAGCGCACCGATTGCTGAATTGACCGCGTCCAGAGAGTCTTGTGTTGAAAACTGAAGCTCCAATGTATCCGCTTCTTCGGCAACGTCACTGAATGTACCCCATGCCTGTTTAAATTCATTTTTTTGCACAACAAGTCTGGAGCCTTCAAGGAAATCACGGCCATCCACCAGTTTTGTTTTTATGGCGGTAAGCAGATCTGCAGGATCATCAGTAAGACTCAAAACCTGCTTAATGTTCTGGTGAATACTATTACACCGGTCATTTGCCTGGGCCAAGTCTTCACTGGTGGTTTGCCAGCCCTGCCAGATATTGTCCTCTGCAAAGGTTTCAGCCAGGGACAGGATGTGATTCTGCAAATTGGCTGCTTTACGTATCTCAGGGAGGAGGTTTAAGTCCTGAAACTTCTTATACCCTATTCTTTTAGCCGCTTTGTTGACCTTCAACTTTGTGATAAACGACTTCAACCAACGGCCTTGAGCCTCATCATGGAGGGCACACCAATCAGCAACAGGGGTCACAGTCAGAACTTCGGGTGAAATATTATGACCTATCGTCGTTAGCAGCTGATCGAATTCCGTTTTTAAATGACACAGCGTTTGCAGATCATCCAACGCTCCCCTGGCCCCTCTGGCCAGAAGGAAATTAAAAGAATCTGACTCAGCTGATTCAATCAGGCCAGCCAAGGCATTTGTTTGATGCAAGGCAGCAATGGCTGGCTTATCGATGGTGAGACCAAAGCTGGAGACAAGAGTGACAGCCTGTGGCAAGAGATCATTGAGCGCAGTCTGGTATCTGCTGAGGCAATCTAACACCTGGCTTTGCCAGGCATTAGACCACCGACGTGCTTTTAGAATTTTGAACTGGTCAGGATCAAGGTCAGCAATGTCTTTATTTGCCAGTGAGATTTTTTTAACGGTTTCCGTTTCGTTAAATCCAACAGCTTGCGTTGCCAGGTATCTATGCGGGTATCCGGGGTTTCCTGAACGACTTTTTCATCAGCTCTTACGGGAGGAAGTGGAGGGACGATGGGCAGAATTAACTCACTGTCTGATTCAGAGCTTTGTACTTCTGCCTTTGTTTCTGTACTGGCTAACGGCTTGATCTTTCTGGAACGAGCCTGCTTAATATCAATGAGATAGACAAAATCCTGCTCTTTTTCCTCACTGATCAATTCCCGGGCCCGAGCTTTTGCCTGCTCAAAGGTAACAGGCTGATCATTAGTCACCAAAGTACTTTCAAACAGAACAAGATCTCTTGCATCATCAAGATACTTTAAGAGCAGCAGGATCATTCTGAAAAATGGCCCGGAATCAATGCCTGAAAAAAAATGGACTGGAATTTCACCAATGAGGATGTACGGATTGGGAGTCAATACTTGCTGCTGTTGGTTTAACAGAAATTTCAAATATTTTGCGGCAGGATCGACTCCTGCCTGCTATGTTTATGGTGTTTTGGAATAGTTACCTTAAGAATGAATATATGAATTCTGTTATTGGTTCAGGAACTGCTCAGCCCACCCCTTCTTCGCAAGATCTACTGGAGTCTGAATCAAGCTCTGGAACATATCTCTGTTATGGCAGGCTGGTATCAGCCATGCCGTCCGTGCGTCCTTCTTGTTGTAAAAGAGAACCATTCCATCGCTATTATGTTGACAGCCCGGTTTACAAGCCGACAACCGTCGCAGTAATTACCTCTCAGCCACTGGGTTCTGAAAATCGTGGAAGGGTGTAAATGGAAGCACTCTGTAAATGGTAAATGGAAGCCCTCCGCGAGGCACCCTGATAAGCAATCCTGGTCAGATTCTCATCTCAATCCCCCGGGCAGCCATATACTCCTTGGCTTCAGGAATAGAGTATTGCCCGAAATGGAAAATACTGGCGGCCAGTACCGCATCCGCTTTACCTTCTTTGATGCCTGCCACCAGATGATCCAGGTTACCCGCACCGCCGGAGGCAATGACTGGAATACCCACTGACTCCGAGATAGCCCTGGTGACGCCCAGGTCGTAACCATTTTTGACACCGTCCTGGTCCATACTGGTCAGCAGTATTTCACCGGCTCCGAGGCTCTCCATTTTCAGTGCCCACTGCACAGCATCAAGGCCGGTAGGCTTGCGCCCGCCATGGGTAAAGATCTCCCAGCGATCTGGCTCACCGGGCTGGCTCACTTTTTTGGCATCAATAGCCACGACAATACATTGCGAGCCAAACCGGTCAGCCGCTTCCTGCACAAATTCAGGATTGAAAACCGCCGCGGTGTTGATGCTGACTTTATCCGCACCCGCATTAAGCATGGTGCGGATATCTTCCACTTTGCGAATACCACCGCCAACGGTCAGCGGGATAAATACTTCACTGGCCATACGTTCAACGATATGCACCGTTGTCTCCCGCCCCTCATGGCTGGCGGTAATATCAAGAAAGGTTATCTCATCAGCGCCCGCTTCGTTATAACGCCGGGCAACTTCCACCGGGTCACCAGCATCCCGAATATCGACAAACTGAACGCCTTTAACCACCCGCCCATTTTCGACATCGAGACAGGGAATTATTCTTTTAGCCAGCCCCATGACTGCAACCTTTCCAAACGCTTGTTAATTGGCCAGACGCAGCGACACCGGGTAGCGGTAAAACTCTCCACTGCCCGCCTTCATGGCTGCCCTGACCATAAACACCAGAACCACTATGATGATCACTGGCACCAGTGGCAATAATAGAAACCCAACCAGCATGAACTTGAGGATAACCCAGAGAGTAACCAACAGTGTGATGGTGATCTGAAAGTTCAGGGACTCTCTGGCATGGTGCTCAATATAGAGCGACTTGTCACGTTTCATCAGCCAGATCACCAGCGGTATGGCAATATTTAACCCCGGAACCATAAAGCCGAACAGGGGCAGAAGATGCGCCAGCACGGCCATATTTTTATCGTCCCGGTTAATATCGGGCCTGTTCATTGGAGGGATACCATAATCAGTCATCGCAGTAACGTTGCGCTTCGTTCAGATTGAGTGTCCCTTCGTAAATGGCACGACCGGTGATCGCACCGGCAATCCCTTCCCCGGCAACGGCTTTCAGGGCACGTATATCGTTCATATCAGTGATACCACCGGAAGCAATCACAGGAATCGACATGCTGTTGGCCAATTGCCGGGTTGCGGCAACATTGACCCCCTGCATCATGCCATCCCGGGCAATATCGGTATAGACGATGGCAGAGACACCGTCCTGCTCAAACTGACGAGCTAGGTCAACAGCCTGGGTGTCGGTGACTTTTGCCCAGCCATCCGTTGCGACCCAGCCATCACGGGCATCAATACCCACGATGACATGGCCGGGAAACGTCTGGCAGGCTTGCCTGACAAAGTCAGGGTCGGTTACCGCTTTAGTACCGATAATTACCCAGGAAACACCTGAGTCCAGATAGGCTTCTATTGTCGTCAGATCACGAATGCCCCCACCAATCTGCACGGGCAAATCAGGGTACTTTGCGGTGATACCACGAACCGCATCCGCGTTCAGGGGCTTGCCGGCAAACGCGCCGTTCAGGTCAACCAGGTGAAGCCTTCGGCAACCGGCATCCACCCACCGGCTGGCCATGGCAACCGGGTCATCACCAAAGACCGTGGCATCCGCCATTTCCCCCTGACGCAGCCGGACACAGGCACCATCTTTCAAATCGATTGCAGGAATGATTAACATCGTTATGGCTTCCATGTTAAAAAGTTTTCGAGCAGCTGCAGTCCATTGGTGGCACTTTTTTCAGGGTGGAACTGCACAGCGACAATATTGTCATGACCAAGGGCGACATCGAAACCAAGACCGTAGTCACTTCTACCCACCACCATCGCGGCATTGGCAACACGGGCATAGTAGCTGTGCACGAAATAGAACCGGGCATTGTCTTCGATTCCCTGCCAGAGAGGATGGGATGGTTCAGCCTGACGGACCGGGCTCCAGCCCATGTGGGGAACTTTCAATCGAGTGCCTTCGCTATCCCGAAGGTCTTTCCCAAAGAACTTTACCTCACCGGATAACAGGCCAAGGCACTCAACCCCGCCATTCTCTTCGCTATGATCGAGCAGTACCTGCATACCCACACAAATACCCAGCAAGGGGCGGTTGGCTGCCACCTCCCGAACCACTTCATCAACACCATGACGCCGTATCTCCGCCATACAGTCACGGATTGCCCCTACGCCGGGAAGTACTGCCTTATCGGCAGCCAGTATCTGCCCGGGATCGGAGGTAACAATGATTCGGGTATTCGCCTCGGCAACATGTTCCAGCGCTTTACTGACGGAGTGAAGGTTGCCCATCCCATAATCAATGACAGCGACCGTCTTCATGGTTACAACGACCCTTTTGTAGAAGGCATCTGGCCCGCCATGCGCGGATCCAGGGCAACCGCCATCCGTAAGGCACGGCCAAAGGCTTTAAAGACGGTTTCTATCTGATGATGGGCGTTGCGTCCCCGCAGGTTATCAATATGCAGAGTGACACCGGCGTGATTCACGAAGCCCTGGAAGAATTCATAGAACAGGTCAACGTCAAAGCAGCCGATCATTGCGCGGGTAAATTCAACATTAAATTCCAGGCCGGGTCGCCCGGAGAAATCGATAACGACTCTGGAAAGTGCCTCATCCAGGGGCACATAAGCATGCCCGTAACGATACAACCCTTTTTTATCACCAATGGCTCTCGCAAAGGCCTGACCCAGGGTAATGCCAATATCCTCAACGGTATGGTGATCGTCGATGTCATTATCACCAACAGCCTTGATATCAAGGTCAATAAGGCCATGGCGGGCAATCTGATCCATCATATGGTCAAGAAAAGGCACCCCTGTATCAAACGATGCCTTACCAGTACCATCCAGATTGATGGCCACACGAATCTGGGTTTCCAGGGTGTTTCTTTCAACACTCGCCTTGCGCTCAGCCATGAACTTCTCCGGTTGGATTGTCATCTATTCTGTTTGCCGGGATATTATGGTGAGCATTATATAGAGACTGTTAACTGCTCGCTAGGAGCCTGTCGGACTTAAGCGTCCGTAGCGAGGATTGCGAGAAATTGAGGATAAAAATTTCTGCTTCTGAGGAGAATAGCGGGGCTATTTGACGAAGAAGCAGGAATTTTTAGACCAATTTATCGCAACCGCACGACTGCATGGATGCAGGAGCTAGAGCAACGCAGGAGCAGTTGCCGT
>NZ_PJPV01000035.1 GCF_002864045.1 Endozoicomonas acroporae | reverse complement strand
GGACCGTTTCATTACGTGGGTGCTGATTTCAAAACCAGGAATGGTTCGACTCTGCTGAAAATCGCACTGTTGCAAAAAGCAGGATTTGAGGTCATTGAAATCCCGGCTAACCAGCTTTTGAACAACGATTTAATGAAACCATATATTGATCAAATAAAGATCAGGACAGGCATCCCGCCACAGGGGCATGGCTCTGTATCACTTAAAAGAAGGTGGGCAGATGAGGCATGCGTTACTGCTGATGACAGGCAACCCTCAGATCACGGTTACTTAACCGCCGAAGAACATTCAAAAGAACAAACCGGCAAACCAGCCAAGAGGAAGAGAAAAAACAGTCAGTAATCCCCTCCTTTCGACTCAGGAACCGTTTTCACATTCCCGCAAAATGAACTTTTGAACAAAACCGCAGTCTGCTTTTTAAATTTCATGAATTAATGAAATATAGTTATGGACAGAAGCTCTGCTGGTATCAGTGGTCAATACGCAAGATCAGGTAATGGTTACAACCAACCAGGTAACCATGCGGCGTCTTCAAGCCGTGGGCAATCTAGGCATGCTAACGTCAGACAATGGGATAATCCCCCCCGCACTGCCCCGGGGCGTAATGAATTTTACCATTCTTCTGGCACATGCTCTTCTCAATCTCTACAGAGCCGTACAGTAAACCCTGCTCAAGATTTTAATGCCCTCATCAAACAGGAAATAATGGATGATCTGGTGAGAAAATCGGATCGTTTCGGTCATCGCTATAATGGGAAAAATCACAGTCAATTTGCCAGTTCAATTAAAAAATACACGTCAGCTGCTAAAAGACCGTTAAACCGGGCAGAACAAAGCCAGCTGATACGCATGCTGCAAAACTTTACCCCAACACGGAGCTGGAATTGGCGAAGCCTGACGACAACACTTCATTCATTCACTTCAGCGGGGGTTTTTACCTCTCATAAACCCATGGATGAGCGTGTCAAGCTTACTCAAGCTCACTTATTGTCAACGCTACTGGATGCAATAATATTTAACTGCAGCCAAAAACCTCAAGCTAGGAATATTGATGCCCGGGGTATCGCCAACCTGCTGTGGGCCATAGCGAAACTGGTGGACAACGGCCGGAAGCACACACCAGAGTTCCAGGAGGCCTTGGCCGCGCTGTTGCCACACGTGGATGCACTGAAAGACCAATTTATTCCTCAGCATATCGCCAACCTGCTGTGGGCCATGGCGAAACTGGTAGACAACGGGCAAGAGCTAATAACAGGGCCCAAAAAGGCCGTGGCCGCGCTGTTGCCCTATGTGAAGACACAAAAAGAACAATTTAATGCCCAGGGTATCGCCAACCTGCTGTGGGCCATGGCGAAACTGATAGACAACGGGCAAGAGCTAACAACAGGGCCCGAAAAGGCCGTGGCCGAGCTGTTGCCCTATGTGAAGACACAAAAAGGACAATTTAATGCCCAGGGTATCGTCAACCTGCTGTGGGCTATGGCAAAACTGGTAGACAACGGGCAGGAGCGGACACCAGAGCTCAAAGAGGCCGTGGCCGCGCTGTTGCCCTATGTGAAGACACAAAAAGAACAATTTAATGCCCAGGCGATCACCAACCTGCTTTGGGCCATGGCGAAACTGGCGGACAACGGGCAGGAGCAGACACCCGATTTCAACTCGGCTGTGACCGCGCTGTTGCCCCACGTGATCGCACAGAAAGCTAACTTTAAACCACAGGAAATCGCCAACCTGATTTGGAGCATGGCAAAACTGGTGGACAATGGGCACAAGTGGACATCCGAGTTCAACAAGGCCGTGAACGCGCTGGCGCCCCATGTGAGCGCACAGAAAGACCAATTTATTCCTCAGCATATCGCCAACCTGCTGTGGGCCATGGCGAAACTGGTGGATAACGGGCAGGAGCGAACACCAGAGTTTAACGAGGCCATGGCCGCGCTGTTGCCACGCATCAACACGGAGAAAGCTAACTTTAACCCACAGGAAATCACTAACGTGCTGTGGGCCATGGCGAAGTTGGCAGACAACGGGCTGGAGCAGACACCAGCGCTCGAAGAAGCTGTGGCCGCGTTGTTACCCCATGTGAACACTCAGAAGGAGGAATTCATTCCTCAGCATATCGCCAACCTGCTGTGGGCCATGGCGAAACTGATGGACAAAGGGCAGAAGTGGGTACCGGGGCTCAAAAAGGCTGTGGCCGGGCTGTTGCCCCGCGTGATCTCACAGAAAGCCAAATTTGAACCACAGGGTACCGCCAACCTGTTGTGGGCAATGGCGAAACTGGTGGACAAAGGGCAGAAACAGACGCCGAAGCTCAACGAGGCCGTGGCTGCACTTTTGTCCCACGTGAACGCACAGAAAACTCACTTTAAAACACAGGAAATTTCTAACCTGCTGTGGGCCACGGCCAAACTGGTGGACAATGGGCATAAGCCGACAACAGAGTTCATCGAGGTCATAGCCGAGCTGTTGCCCTGCGTGAACGCACAGGAAGACCAATTGATACCTCAGCATATCGCCAACCTGCTGTGTGGCATGGCGAAACTGGGTGAGCTCGTTGAGCTGAACGTGGTTACCTCTATGTTTGAACCGCTTGTTTACCGACTCAGTGAAAACCCTCAGCTCTCACAGCAAGACATATCGATGTCTCTCTGGGGAGTAATGGTGTGCTGTGCCAGATTGCCTCTGGACTCTAAAAACAATAACTGGCTTGAAAAGCACATGGATGACCTGTTTACTCGTGTGGAAAATACCTCCTCAGACAATGAAGAGGATCAACGCATCATTGCCATGGCCGCCAGTTGGCTTGGGAGAGCATGCCCGGTCGTCCCCCATTACCCGACTACCAGGTCAAAACGTCAATCCGACTTTCACGATCAACTCCAATCATGCTTTCCCTCTTTGCAGATTGAAGAAGAAAAGAGTCTGAACTCACTGCCTCCGGTTGACCTGTTCCTGCCAGATCACAACATGGTGATTGAAGTTCAGGGACCGTCTCATTACGTGGGTGGTGATTTCAACATCAGGAATGGTTCGACCCTGCTGAAAATCGCACTGTTGCAAAAAGCAGGATTTGAGGTCATTGAAATTCCGGTTAACAGGCTTGACAATCAGGATTCAATGAAACCATACATTGATCAAATAAAAACCAGGACAGGGATCCCGCCACAGGGGGATGGCTCTGTATCAATTAAAAAAAGAAGGTGGGCAGATGAGGCATGCGTTACTGCTGATGACAGGCAACCCTAAGATCACGGTTACTTAACCGCCGAAGAACATTCAGAAGAACAAACCGGCAAACCAGCCAAGAGGAAGAAAAAAAAAAGCGAGTAACCCCCTTCTTTCAACCCAGGAACCGTTTTCACATTCCAGCAAAATGAACTTCTGAACAGAACCGCAGTCTGCTTTTTATATTTCCATGAATTAATGAAATATAATTATGGATAGAACCTCTGCTGGTATCAGTGGTAAATACGCAAGATCAGGTAATGATGACAACCAACCGAATGACCATGCCGCTTCTTCAAGGCGTGGGCGATACAGGCATGCCACAGTCAGACAATGGGATCCTCCTCCCCGCACAGCCACGGGACGTAATGAATTTTACCATTCTTCTGCTCCACGCCCTTCTCAATATCTACTGCGCCGTTCAGTAAATCATGCTCAAGATTTTAATGCGCTCACCCAACAGGGAATAATGGATGGCCTGGTGAGTAAATCGTATCGTTTCGGTCATCGCTATGATGGGAGAGATCACGGCCTATATGCCAGTTCAATTAAAAAATACTCGTCAGCGTCTAAAAGACCGTTAAATCGAGCTGAACAAAGTCGGCTGATGCGTTTGCTGCAAAATTTCACAGTAACACGGAGCTGGAATTGGCTAAGCCTGACGACAACATTTCACTCATTTACTTCAGCGGGTGTTTTTACCCCCCATAAACCCATGGATCAGTGTGTTAAGCGCACACAAGATGCCTTATTGTCGACGCTTCTTGATGCAATAATATTCAAGTGCAACCGAAAAGCTAAAGCATGGGATATTGATGCCCGTGGAATCGCCAACCTGCTGTGGGCCATGGCGAAACTGGTGGACAGCGGGCAGCAGCGGATACCAGAGTTCAAAGAGGCCGTGGCCGCGCTGTTGCCTCACATAAATACGCAGAAAGACCAATTTATTCCTCAGCAAACCGCCAATCTACTGTGGGCCATAGCGAAACTGGTGGACAACGGGCAGAAGCAGACACCGGAACTCAACGAGGCCATCGCTGCCCTGTTGACCCGCGTGAACGCACAGCAAGCTGATTTTAAACCACGGGAAATCGCCAACCTGCTATGGTCCATGGCGAAACTGGTGGACAACGGGCAGGAGCAGACACCAGAGTTCAACGAGGCCGTAGCCGCGCTGTTGCTCCACGTGAACGCACAGAAAGACCAATTGAATGCCCAGGATATCGCCAATCTATTGTGGGCCATGGCGAAACTGGTGGACAACGGGCAAAAGCAGACACCAACGCTTAAAGAGACTGTGGCTGCGCTGTTGCCCCAGGTGAAAACAAAGAAAGCTCACTTTATACCACAGGAAATCACCAGCCTCCTGTGGGCCATGGCGAAACTGGTGGACAATGGGCAGGAGCAGACACCTGCGCTCAACGAGGCCGCGGCCGCCCTGTTGCCCTACGTGAAAACACAGAAAGCTAACTTTAAATCTCGGGAAATCGCCAACCTGCTGTGGGCCATGGCGAAACTGGTGGATATCGGGCAGGAGCAAATACAAGGACTCAAAGAAGCCGTGGCCGGGTTGTTGCCCTGTGTAAACACAGAGAAAGACCAATTTATTCCTCAGCATATCGCCAACCTGCTGTGGGCCATGGCGAAACTGGTGGACAACGGCCAGGAGCAGACACCAGGGCTCAAAGAAGCTGTGGCCGCGCTGTTGCCTCGCATGAACGTACAGGAAGACCAATGTATTCCTCAGGCTATCACCAATTTGCTCTGGGCCATGGCGAAACTGGTGGACAACGGGCAGGAGTGGATACCGGGGCTCAAAGAGGCCGTGGCCGCGCTGATGCCCCAGGTGAGCGCTCAGAAAGCTAATTTTGAACCACAGGGTATCGCCAACCTGCTGTGGGCCATGGCGAAACTGGTGGACAACAGCCAGGAGCAGACACCAGGACTCAACGAGGCCGTGGCCGCCCTGTTGCCCCAAGTGAACGCACAGAAAGACCAATTTCATGCCCTGGGTATCACCAACCTGCTGTGGGCCATAGCAAAACTGGTGGACAACGGACAGAAACAGACACCAGAACTCAACGAGGCCGTGGACGCGCTGTTGCCCCACGTGAACGCACAAAAAGTAAACTTTAACCCACAGGAAATCGCCAACCTGCTGTGGGCCATGGCGAAACTGGTGGACAACGGGCAGGAGCAAACTAAAAGGTTCAACGAGGCTGAGGCCGCCCTATTGCCCTACGTGAATGCAAAAATAGCGAACTTTAAACCACAGGGTATTGCCAACCTGCTGTGGGCCATGGCAAAACTGGTGGACAACGGGCAGGAGCGGACACCAGAGTTCAACGAGGCCATTGCCGCGCTGTTGCCCCACGTGAACGCACAAAAAGAGCAGTTTAATGCCCAGGCTATCGCCAACCTGCTGTGGGCCATGGCGAAACTGATGGACAGTGGCCAGGATCGGACTGCAGAGTTCAACGAGGCCGTGGCCGCGCTGTTGCTAAATGTGAAGTCACAAAAAGCCAACTTTCAACCACAGGAAATCGCCAACCTGTTGTGGGCAATGGCGAAACTGGTGGATAACGGAATGGAGCGAACACCAGGGCTCAACAAAGCCGTAGTTCTGCTGTTACCACGTGTGAATGCAAAGAAAGCCAACTTTAAACCGCAGGGTATTGCCAACCTGCTGTGGGCCATGGCGAAACTGGTGGACAACGGGCAGGAGCAGACACCAGAGATCAAAGAGACCGTGGCCGCGCTGTTGCCCCACGTGAGCGCACAGAAAGCCAACTTTACACCACAGGGTATTGCCAATCTGCTGTGGGCCATGGCGAAACTGGTGGACAACGGCCAGGAGCGGACACCAGAGTTCAACGAGACCATAGTCGTGCTGTTGCCCCACGTGAATGCACAGAAAGACCAATTTATTCCTCAGCATATCGTTAACCTGCTGTGGGCCATGACAAAACTGGTGGAAAACGGACAAGAGCGAACACCAGGGCTCAGCGAGGCCGTAGTCGCACTGTTGCCCCACGTGAACGCACAAAAAGACCAGTTTAATGCCTGGGCGATCGCCAACCTGCTATGGGCCATGGCGAAACTGGGTGAACTCGTTGAGCTGAGCGTGGTTAGCTCCACGTTTGAATCGCTTGTCTACCGAATCAGTGACACCCCTCAGCTCCCTCAGAAAGACATATTGATGTCTCTCTGGGGAGTCATGGTATTGTGTGCCAGGTTGTTTCTAGACTCCAATGCCAATAAAAATAACGTGCTTGAAAAGCACATGTACGGCCTGTTTACTCGCCTGGAAAATACATTTCCAGACAATGAAGAGGATCAATCCATCATTGCCATGGCGGCAAGTTGGCTTGGCAGAGCCTGTCCAGTCGCCCCCCACTACCAGACAACCATTTCAAAACCTCAAGCCGACTTCTGCGCTCAACTCCAATCATCCATTCCCTCTTTGCAGATTGAAGAAGAAAAGAGTCTGAACGCATTACCTCCGGTTGACCTGCTACTGCCAGACCACAGCATGGTGATTGAAATTCAGGGACCCTCTCATTACGTGAGTGGTGATTTCAACACCAGGACTGGTGCGACTCTGCTGAAAATCGCACTGCTGCAAAAATCAGGATTTGAGGTTATTGAAATCCCGGTCAACCTGCTCAGGAGCCGGGATTCAATGAAACTATATATTGATCAAATAAAGACCCGGGTAGACATCCCGCCACAGGGTCATGGCTCTGTATCACTTAAAAGCCGGTCGGCAGATGAGAAATACGGCACTGCTTATATATAAACATTTCAGCAAAATGAACTTCTGAACTGCACAGCAGTCTGCTTGTTATATTTTCATTAATTAATGAAATATAATTATGGACAGAAGCTCTGCCGGTATCAGTGCTCAATACGCAAGATCAGACAATGATTATAACCGACCGAGTCGCCATGCTCCTTCTTCAAGGAGTGGGCGATATCGACATGCCACGGTCAGGCATTGGGATGATACCCCGCGCACTAACCCGGGGGGTAATACATTTTACCGTTCTTCTGACGCATGCCCTTCTCAACATCTACAGCTACAGCGCCGTTCAGTAAACCCTGCTCAAGATTTTAATGCGATCATCAAACAGAAAATAATGGATGATCTGGTGAGTAAATCGAACCGTTTCGGTCATCGCTATGATGGGAGAAATCACGGCTGGTATGCTAATTCAATTAAAAAATACACATCAGATGCTAAAAGACCGTTGACTCGGGTTGAACAAAGCCAGCTGATACGTTTGCTGCAAAATTTTACCATAACACGGCGTTGGGACTGGCGAAGCCTCACGGCCACACTTCATTCATTGACTTCAGCGGGTGTTTTTACCCCTCATAAACCCATGGATGAGCGTGTTAAGTGTACTCAAGCTGCCTTATTGTCAACGCTACTTGATGCAATAATATTCAAGTGCAACCAAAAACCTCAAGCCAGGGACATTGATGCCCGGGGAATCGCCAACCAGCTGTGGGCCATGGCGAAACTGGTGGACAACGGGCAAGAGTGGACACCAGGGCTCAAAGAGGCCGTGGCCGTGCTGTTGCCCCACGTGAATGCACAGAAAGACCAATTTATTCCACAGCATATCGCCAACCTGCTGTGGGCCATGGCGAAACTGGTGGTCAACGGGCAGGAGCAGACACCAGAGCTCAACAAGGCCGTGGCCGTGTTATTGACCAACGTGAACACTCAGAAAGCGAACTTTAAACCACAGGAAATCACCAACCTGCTGTGGGCCATGGCGAAACTGGTGGACAACGGTCAGGAGCGGATACCAGAATTCAAAGAGGTCGTAGCCACCCTGTTGTCCCACGTGAACGCACAGAAAGGCCAATTTAGTGCTCAGGATATCGCCAACCTGCTGTGGGCCATCGCGAAATTGGTGGACAACGGACAGGAGCAGACAACAGGCCTCAAAGCGACAGTGGCCGCGCTGTTGCCCCACGTGAACGCACAGAAAGACCGATTTATTCCTCAGCATATTACCAATCTGCTCTGGGCCATGGCGAAACTGGTGGACAACGGACAGGAGCAGACAACAGGCCTCAAAGTGACAGTGGCCGCGCTGTTGCCCCACGTGAAGGTTCAGAAAAACCAATTTAAGGCCCAGGGTATTGCCAACCTGCTGTGGGCCATGGCGAAACTGGTGGACAACGGACAGGAGCAGACAACAGGCCTCAAAGTGACAGTGGCCGCGCTGTTACCCCACGTGAACGTACAGAAAAACCAATTTAAGGCCCAGGGTATCGCCAACCTGCTGTGGGCCATGGCGAAACTGGCGGACA
>NZ_PJPV01000034.1 GCF_002864045.1 Endozoicomonas acroporae | reverse complement strand
CAGATTGAAGAAGAAAAGAGTCTGAACTCACTGCCTCCGGTTGATTTGCTACTGCCAGATCACAACATGGTTATTGAAATTCAGGGACCGTTTCATTACGTGGGTGCTGATTTCAAAACCAGGAATGGTTCGACTCTGCTGAAAATCGCACTGTTGCAAAAAGCAGGATTTGAGGTCATTGAAATTCCGGTTAACATGCTCTCGAATCAGGATTTAATGAAACCATACATTGATCAAATAAAGGCCAGGATAGGCATCCCGCCACAGGAGCATGGCTCTGTATCACTTAAAAGAAGGCGGGCAGATGCGGCATACGTTACTGCTGATAAAGGCAGGCAACCCTCAGATCACGGTTACTTAACAGCAGAAGAACATTCAGAGGAGCAAACCGGTAAACCCGAAAAAAGGAAGAAAACAAATAGCCAGTAATTGCCTTCCTCCCATCATGACTCAAGAACCTCTTTCACATTCCGGTAAAGAATGCCAGCGTTGAACACCTGTTGCCCATACATCTCGCCCCGGATGATTTGCAAATAACGGATTAATGGCATCAAGAATAGATGTGCTTCCCCAACCGTTTACGTTTATAGACATTTCAGCGAAATGAACTTTTGAACAAAACAGAAGTCTGTTTTTTTATGTTTTCATGAATTAAAGAAATATAAAAATGGATAGAAACTCTGCTGGTATCAGTGGTCAATACACAAGATCAAATAATGATTACAACCGACCGGATGACCATGCCGCTTCTTCAAGGCGTGTGCAATATAGACATGGCACAGTCGAACAGTGGGATAATCCCCTCCGTGCTACCCCGGGGCGTAACGAATTTTACCACTCTTCTGACGCATGCTCTTCTCAAAATCTAATGTTCCGCTCAGTGAACTCTGCTCAAGATTTCAATACCCTGACCAGACAGGAAATAATGGATGGTCTGGTGAGTAAATCTTATCGTTTCGGTGATCGCTATGATGGGAGACATCACGGTCAATATGCCAGTTCAATTAAAAAATACACGTCAGCGTCTAAAAGACCATTAAATCGAGCCGAACAAAGTCAGCTGATACGTTTACTGCAAAATTTTTCCGTAACACGGAGCTGGAATTGGCGAAGCCTGACGACAACACTTCATTCATTGACTTCAGCGGGTGTTTTTACCCCTCATAACCCCATGGATGAGCGTGTAAAGCTTACTCAAGCTAACTTATTGTCAACGCTACTTGATGCAATAATATTTAACTGCAACCAAAAACCTGAAGCCAGGGATATTGATGCCCGGGGAATAGCTAACCTGCTGTGGGCCATGGCAAAACTGGTGGACAACGGGCAGGAGCGGACACCAGTGTTCAACGAGGCCGTCGCTACGCTGTTACCCCACGTAAATGGACAGAAAGCTAACTTTAAACCACAGGGAATCGCCAACCTGCTGTGGGCCATGGCGAAACTGGTGGACAACGAAAAAAAGCGGACTCCAGAGCTCAACGAGGCCGTGGCTGCGCTGTTGCCCCTCGTGCACGAACAGAAAGACCAACTTAATGCCCAGGGAATCACCAACCTGTTATGGGCCATGGCGAAACTGGTGGACAGCGGGCAGGGGCAAACACCAGAGTTCAACGAGGCCATGGCATCGTTGCTGCCCCTCGTGAACGCACAGAAAGACCAATTTATTCCACAACATATCGCAAACCTGCTGTGGGCGATGGCGAAACTGGTGGACAACGGGCGGAAGCAGACACCAGGGCTCAAAG
>NZ_PJPV01000033.1 GCF_002864045.1 Endozoicomonas acroporae | reverse complement strand
GAAACTGGTGGACAGCGGGCAGGGGCAAACACCAGAGTTCAACGAGGCCATGGCATCGTTGCTGCCCCTCGTGAACGCACAGAAAGACCAATTTATTCCACAACATATCGCAAACCTGCTGTGGGCGATGGCGAAACTGGTGGACAACGGGCGGAAGCAGACACCAGGGCTCAAAGGGGCCGTGGCCGCGCTGTTGCCCCTCGTGAACGCACAGAAAGACCAATTTAATGCCCAGGGCATTACCAGCCTGCTATGGGCCATGGCGAAACTGGTGGACACCAGGCAGCACCGGACACCAGGGCTCAAAGAGGCCGTGGCCGCGCTGTTGCCCCACGTGAACGCGCAGAAAGACTCATTTATTCCTCAGCATATCGCCAACCTGCTGTGGGCCATGGCGAAATTGCTGGACAACGGACAGGAGCCGACATCAGGGCTCGAAGAGGCCTTGGCCGTGCTATTGCCCCACGTGAACGCACAGAAAGACCAATTTGATGCCCAGGGTATCGCCAACCTGCTTTGGGCCATGGCGAAACTGGTGGACACCAGGCAGCACCGGACACCAGGGCTCAAAGAGGCCGTGGCCGCGCTGTTGCCCCACGTGAACGCGCAGAAAGACTCATTTATTCCTCAGCATATCGCCAACCTGCTGTGGGCCATGGCGAAACTGGTCGGCAGCGGGCAGGAGCGGACACCAGAGTTCAACGGGGCTGTGGTCGCTCTGCTAGCCCACGTGAACGCACAGAAAGCTAATTTTAACCCACAGGAAAGCGCCAACCTGCTGTGGGCCATGGCAAAACTGGTGGACAACGGGCAGGAGCCGACACCAGAGCTCAAAGAGGCCGTGGCTGCGCTGTTGCCCCATGTGAACGCACAGAAGGACCAATTTGATGCCCAGGGTATCGCCAACCTGCTGTGGGCCATGGCGAAACTGGTGGACAACGGGCACGAGCAGACACCAGAACTCAACGAGACCGTGGCCGCGCTGTTGCCCCTCGTGAACGCACAGAAAGACCAATTTAATCCTCAACATATTGCCAACCTGCTGTGGGCCATGGCGAAACTGGTGAACAACGGGCAGGAGTGGACACCAGGGCTCAAAGAGGCTCTGGCCGCACTGTTGCCCCTTGTGAACGCGCAGAAAGATCAATTTAATGCCCAGGGTATCGCCAACCTTCTGTGGGCCATGGCGAAACTGGTGGACAGCGGGCAGAAGCCGACACAAGAGCTCAAAGAAGCTCTGGCCACGCTGTTGCCCCACGTGAACGCACAGAAAGCTAACTTTAAACCACAGGGTATTGCCAACCTGCTGTGGGCCATGGCGAAACTGTTGGACCACGGGCAGGAGCAGACACCAGAGCTCAAAGAGGCCCTGGCCACGCTGCTGCCCCTGGTTAACGCACAGAAAGCTAACTTTAAACCACAGGGTATTGCCAACCTGCTGTGGGCCATGGCGAAACTGGGTGAGCTCGTTGAGTTGAACGTGGTTACATCCACGTTCGAGTCGCTGGTCTTCCGAATCAGTGAAAACCCTCAGCTCTCTCAGAAAACCATATTGATGTCTCTCTGGGGAATAATGGTCTGCTGTGCCAGGCTGTCTCTGGTCTCCACTGCCAATAAAAATCACATGCTTGAAAAGCACATGGATGACCTGTTTAACCGTCTGGAAAATACATTCCTGCACAATGAAGAGGATCAACGCACCATTGCCCAGGCCGCCAGTTGGCTTGGCAGAGCGTGTCCGGTCGTCCCCCATTACCACACAAACATTTCAAACACCCAGGTCGACTTCCGTGATCAACTCAAATCTTCTATTCCATCTTTGAGGATTGAAGAAGAAAAGAGTCTGATCTCATTACCTCCGGTTGACCTGCTACTGCCAGATCACAACATGGTGATTGAAATTCAGGGACCGTTTCATTACGTGGGTGGTGATTTCAACACCAGGAATGGTTCGACTCTGCTGAAAATCGCACTGTTGCAAAAAGCAGGATTTGAGGTCATTGAAATTCCGGTTACCATGCTTTGCAATCAGGATTTAATGAAACCATACATTGATCAAATAAAGACCAGGACAGGCATCCCGCCACAGGAGCATGGCTCTGTATCACTTAAAAGAAGGTGGGCAGATGCGGCATACGTTACTGCTGATAAAGGCAGGCAACCCTCAGATCACCGTTACTTAACCGCCGAAGAACATTTAGAAGAACAAACCGGCAAACCAGCCAAGAGGAAGAAAAAAAACAGCCAGTAATTCCCTCCTTTTGACCCGGGAACCGTTTTCACATGCAAGACTACCAGCGTTGAAGACCTGTTACTTTCGCCCGGATGATTTAAGATAAAGGATGGTTCGCATCAAGAGCAGATGCGTTTCTCCAACTACTTACATTTATCAACATTCCAACAAAATGAACTTCTGAACAGAACAGCAGTCTGCTTCTTATATTCTCATGAATTAATGAAATATAGTTATGGATAGAAGCTCTGCTGGTATCAGTGGTCAATACGCAAGATCGGGCAATGATTACAACCAACCGGATGACCAGGCCGCTTCTTCACGGCGTGGACGATATAGATATACCACAGTCAGACAATGGGATACCCCCTCCCGCACTGCCCCGGGGCGTCATGAATTTTACCATTCTTCTTTCAAACGCTCTTCTCAACATCTAAATTACCGTTCAGTAAACTCTGCTCAGGATTTTAATGCTCTCACCAGACAGGAAATAATGGATGACCTGGTGAGTAAATCTTACCGTTTCGGCGATCGCTATGATGGGAGACATCACGGTCAATATGCCAGTTCAATTAAAAAATACACGTCAGCTGCTAAAAGACCGTTGAATCGAGCGGAACAAAGCCAGCTGATGCGTTTGCTGGAAAATTTTACCGCAACACGGAGCTGGAATTGGCGAAGCCTGACGACAACATTTCATTCATTGACTTCAGCGGGTGTTTTTACCCCTCATAACCCCATGGATGGGCGTGTTAAGCGTACTCAAGCAGCCTTAATGACAACGCTACTTGATGCAATAATATTCAAGTGCAACCAAAAACCTGAAGCCAGGGATATTGATGCCCAGGGAATCGCCAACCTGCTGTGGGCCATGGCGAAACTGACAGACAGCGGGCTGGAGCGAACACCAGGGCTCAACGAGGCTGTGGCCGCACTGTTGCCCCACATGAACGCACAGAAAGACCAATTTATTCCACAGCATATTGCCAACCTGCTGTGGGCCATGGCGAAACTGGTGGACAACGGGCAGGAACAGACGCCAGAACTCAATGAGGCCGTGGCCAGGTTATTGGCCGATGTGGACGCACACAAAGCTAACTTTAATCCACAGGAAATCGCCAACCTGCTGTGGGCCATGGCGAAACTGGTGAACAATGGGCAGAAGCAAATACCAGAGTTCAACGAGGCCATGGCATCCTTGTTGCCCCTCGTGAACGCACAGAAAGACCAATTTATTCCTCAACATATCGCCAACCTGCTATGGGCCATGGCGAAACTGGTGGACAACGGGCCAAAGCAGACACCAGGGTTCAAAGGGGCCGTAGCCACGCTGTTGCCCCTCGTGAACGCACAGAAAGACCAATTTAATGCCCAGGGCATTACCAACCTACTGTGGGCCATGGCAAAA
The DNA here is from genome assembly GCF_002864045.1 of Endozoicomonas acroporae. GTDB lineage: Bacteria > Pseudomonadota > Gammaproteobacteria > Pseudomonadales > Endozoicomonadaceae > Endozoicomonas > Endozoicomonas acroporae. The sequence continues at coordinate 3,260 of NZ_PJPV01000033.1, read as the reverse complement.
CTGGTGGACAACGGGTACGAACAGACACCAGATCTCAACAAGGCCGTGGCCGTGCTGTTGCCCCACGAGAAAGCACAGAAAGACCAATTTAATAGCCAAGGCATTACCAACCTGCTGTGGGCCATGGCGAAACTGGTGGATAACAGGCATGAATTGACACCAGGGCTCAAAGAGGCTGTGGCCACACTGTTGCCCCACGTAAACGCAAAAAAAAACCAATTTATTCCTCAGCATATCGCCAACCTGCTGTGGGCCATGGCAAAACTGGTGGACCACGGGCAGGAGCGCACACCAGGGCTCAACAAGGCCGTGGCCACGTTGCTGCCCCACGTGAACGCACAGAAAGCTAACTTTAAACTACAGGAAATCGCCAACCTGTTGTGGGCTATGGCGAAACTGGTGGACAACAGGCAAAAGCGAACACCAGAGCTCAACGAGGCGGTGGCCGCTCTATTGCCTCACGTGAACGCACAGACAGGTAACTTTAAACCACAGGATATCGCCAACCTGCTGTGGGCCATGGCAAAACTGGTGGACAAGGGGCAGGAGCGAACACCAATGCTCAAAGAGGCTGTGGCCACACTGTTGCCCCACGTGAACGCAAAAAAAAACCAATTTAATCCTCAGCATATCGCCAACCTGCTGTGGGCCATGGCAAAACTGGTGAGCAAGGGGCAAGAGCGAACACCAGGGCTCAACAAGGCCATGGCCGCGCTGTTGCCCCAAGTAAACGCACATAAAGACCAATTTATTCCTCAGCATATCGCCAACCTGCTGTGGGCGATAGCGAAATTGCTGGACAACGGGCAGGATAGGACTCCAGAGCTTAAAGAGGCCGTGGCCGCACTGTTGCCACAAGTGAACGCACAGAAAGATAACTTTAAACCACTGGGTATCGCCAACCTGCTGTGTGCCATGGCGAAACTGGTGAATAGCGGGCAGGAGCGGACATCAGAGTTTAACGAAGCCGTGGCTGCGCTGTTGCCTCAACTGAACGCAGGGAAGAACCAATTTAATGCCCAGGGAATCGCCATCCTGCTATGGGCCATGGCGAAGCTGGTGGACAACGGGCAGGAGCGAACACCAGAGTTTAACGAGGCCGTAGCCGCGCTGTTGCCACAGGTCAACAAAGAGAAAGCTAACTTTAAACCACAGGAAATCGCCAATCTGCTGTGGGCCACGGCGAAACTGGGTGAGTTCGTAGAGCTGAACGTGGTTACCTCTATGTTTTCATCGCTTGTTTACCGAATCAGTGACAACCCTCAGCTCTCACAGCAAGACCTATTGATTTCTCTCTGGGGAGTGATGGTTTGCTGTGCCAGATTGTCTCTGGACTCTAAAAACAATAACTGGCTTGAAAAGCAAATGGATGACCTGTTTACTCTTGTGGAAAATACCTCCTCAGACAATGAAGAGGATCAACGCATCATTGCCATGGCCGCCACTTGGCTTGGGAGAGCGTGCCCAGTCGTCCCCCATTACCAGACTACCAGGTCAAAACGTCAATCCGAGGTTCGCCATCTACTCCAATCATGCTTTCCCTCTTTGCAGATTGAAGAAGAAAAGAGTCTGAACTCATTGCCTCCGGTTGACCTGCTACTGCCAGATCACAACATGGTGATTGAAGTTCAGGGACCCTCTCATTACGTGGGTGGTGATTTCAAAACCAGGAACGGTTCGACTCTGCTTAAAATCGCACTGTTGCAAAAAGCAGGATTTGAGGTCATTGAAATTCCGGTTAACATGCTTTGGAATCAGGATTCAATGAAACCATGTATTGATCAAATAAAGACCAGGATAGGAATTCCGCCACAGGGGCATGGCTCTATATCACTTAAAAGAAGGTGGGCAGATGAGGCATACGTTACTGCTGATAAAGGCAGGCAACCCTCAGATCACGGCTACTTAACCGCCGAAGAACATTCAGAAGTGCAAACCGGTAAACCAGCAAAGAGGAAGAAAACAAACAGCCAGTAACCCCCTCCCTTCGACCCAGGAACCGTTTCACATTCCAGCAAAATGAACTTCTGAACAGAACAGCTGTCTGCTTTTTATATTCTCATGAATTAATGAAATATAGTTATGGATAGAAGCTCTGCTGGTATCAGTGGTCAATACGCAAGATCAGATAATGATTACAACCAACCGGGTGATCAAGCCGTTTCTGCAAGCCGTGGACGATATAGACATGCCACAGTCAGACAATGGGATACCCCCTCCCGCACTTCCCGCACTGCCCCGGGACGTAATGAATTTTACCATTCTTCTTTCACACGCTCTTCTCAACATCTACAGTACCGTTCAGTAAACCCTGCTCAAGATTTCAATACCCTCACCAAACAGGAAATAATGGATGGCCTGGTGAGTAAATCGAATCGTTTAGGTCATCGCTATGATGGGAGACATCACGGTCAATATGCCAGTTCAATTAAAAAATACACGTCAACTGCTAAAAGACCGTTAAATCGAGCGGAACAAAGCCAGCTGATGCGTTTGCTGCAAAATTTCACAGCAACGCGGAACTGGAATTGGCGAAGCCTGACAACAACCCTGCACTCATTTACTTCAGCGGGTGTTTTTACCCCTCATACACCCATGGATGAGCGTGTCAAGCTTACTCAAGCTGCCTTATTGTCAACGCTACTGGATGCAATAATATTTAAATGCAACCAAACACCTGAGGACAGGGATATTGATGCCCGGGGAATCGCCAACCTGCTGTGGGCCATGGCAAAACTTGCGGACAACGGGCAGGAGCAAAGACTGGAGCTCAACGAGGCTGTGGCCGCGCTGTTGCCTCACATGAACTCACAGAAAACTAACTTTAAGCCACAGGAAATCACCAACCTGCTGTGGGCCATGGCGAAACTGGTGGACAACGGGCAGAAGCAGACACCAGAGCTCAAAGAGGCCGTGGCCGCGCTGCTGCCCCGGGTGAACGCACAGAAAGACCAATTTATTGCTCAGCATATCGCCAACCTGCTGTGGGCCATGGCGAAACTGATGGACAACGGGCATGAGCGGACACCAGAGCTCAAAGAGGCCGTGGCGGCGCTGTTACCCCACGTGAACGTCCAGAAAGACCAATTTATTCCTCAGCATATCGCCAACCTGCTGTGGGCCATAGCGAAACTGGTGGACAACGAGCAGGAGCCGACACCAAGGCTTAACGAGGCCGTGGCCACGCTGTTGCCCTGCGTGAACGCACAGAAAGACCAATTTAATCCTCAGCATATTGCCAACCTGCTGTGGGCCATGGC
>NZ_PJPV01000032.1 GCF_002864045.1 Endozoicomonas acroporae | reverse complement strand
TAGTCAGAAAATACGATTTCATTTGGTTAACTACTTACCTGTTTGCCAACTGAAATAACAAGATCATAATATGTTAACAGTTAATAAAGAGAGTTGGCTGATGTCAGAAAGAAAAGGAACAGGCATTAAATCAGTGGTGTTGAGTGCGCTGTCTGCTGCATTCGGTGTTCAGAAAAGGGCGAATCTGGAAAGGGATTTCCAGCAGGGAAAGCCAGCGCACTACATCATCGCTGGTATCGCCGGAACCGTACTGTTTGTTTTGATACTTTTATTTGTGGTGTATGTCGTCACTCAAAACACTTAAGCTTTTACTGAGAACTGACCCAGTATACCGCCGTCGCAACAACCAGCATTATCAATGCAACAGCCGCAATGGCATCAATTGTACTGTCTTTCATTATTTATCTCCTTGATACTGTCAAAAAGGGCACATATCGCCCCAACTCATTTAAATTAGCGAAACCTTGACCAACCATCAACTTATTGCACCCCTTTGATTTATTACTTTTTAGCCTACTTTTATTAATAAATAATAGTTTTACTTATAAGTAAAAATCAGTATTCTTCCCGTGTCCCAGGTTTCTGACCTGCTTCCTGGATGTGGCTAATCAGACGAACAATTCATGTATAAATACGATGATTACGACCAGCAGATAGTCGATGAGAGAGTCCTGCAGTTCAGGGACCAGACTCGTCGTTTTCTCGCTGGTGAGTTGCCAGAAGATGAATTCCTGCCTCTTCGTCTTCAGAATGGGCTTTATGTACAGCGCTTTGCCCCCATGCTACGCATAGCGATTCCCTATGGCATGGTGAGCAGTACACAGATACGTAAACTGGCCTACATTGCCAGACGTTACGATAAAGGGTATGTCCACTTTACCACCCGGCAGAACCTTCAGTTGAACTGGCCAAGGCTGGAAGAAGTACCGGAAATTCTGGAAGAGCTGGCCTCTGTCGAAATGCATGCTATTCAGACCAGCGGCAACTGTATCCGCAATACCACAACAGACCAGTTTGCTGGTGTAGCGCACGATGAGATTATTGATCCCCGCCCCTGGTGTGAAATTATCCGGCAATGGTCCACTTTCCATCCGGAGTTTGCTTATCTCCCCAGAAAATTCAAGATTGCGGTTTGTGGCAGTGAACAGGATCGGGCAGCAACACAGGTGCATGATATCGGCATTCATGCTTTCTTAAATGAAAATAATGATGTTCGATTTAAAATCCTGGCTGGTGGTGGTCTTGGGAGAACACCCATGGTGGGCTCGGTTATCAAACCATCCCTTGAGCCAGAGCACCTCCTGAGTTATCTGGATGCAGTACTGAGAGTTTATAACCGTTATGGACGGCGGGATAACAAGTACAAGGCCCGAATCAAAATTCTGGTGAAGGCTCTGACACCTGAGGTTTTTGCAAAGCAGGTTGAAACTGAGTGGTCTCACCTGAAAGAAACCGATGCCCGGCTTCCCCAACAGGAGATTGATCGGGTTCAATCTTTTTTTACTGAGCCTGACTACGAAAAGCTGACCAATATCGACTTGACTGACCTGGCTTTATCAGCTGAGCCGGATTTTCAACTGTGGCTCAGACGAAATGTCCATCCCCATAAAAAGCCGGGGTATAGTGCTGTCACTCTGACTCTGAAGGCAACGGCTGATGCTCCGGGAGATGCCAGTTCCGAGCAACTGGAAGCGATCTCAGACCTTGCTGACCGGTTCAGTTTTGGTGAGCTCAGAGTGAGCCACGAGCAGAATCTGATTTTTGCCGATGTTCCCCAAAGCAGACTTCATGAACTCTGGCTGACACTGAAACCACTGAATCTGGCAACACCTAACCAGGGTCTGCTTACCGATATGATTTGCTGCCCGGGAGGCGACTTCTGTGCACTGGCTAATGCCCGCTCCATTCCGTTGGCAGAAAGCATTCAGCGACGGTTTGATGATATGGATTTTCTCCATGATATTGGCGAACTGGATCTGAACATTTCCGGTTGTATGAACGCCTGTGGTCATCACCATGTCGGTCATATCGGCATTCTCGGTGTTGATCGTAAAGGTGAAGAGTATTACCAGGTTCAGGTCGGTGGTTCATCCGGGCATGACGCGTCTCTGGGCAAGATTCTTGGACCCTCTTTCAAAATGGATGAAGTGCCGGACATCATCGATAAAATCCTGAAGACCTACGTTGAACTCCGCACTCCGGAAGAGCGTTTTATCGATACCTGTCGACGGGTTGGTGTGCAGCCATTCAAGGAGAAGGTTTATGCCAAAGCTGCTTAAGGATCAGCAAATCAGTAATGATGACTTTCAGATTCTGCAGCAGGATCCGGAAGAGCCCGTATTACCTGATGGCAATGTGCTCTTCCATGTGTCGTCAATTGATCAGGCGGTTAAAACCAATGGCCTGCATAAAGGTCAGGTTGGCATCTGGTTTGACAGTGACGACGAACCTGAAACGGTGGCCAATGCCCTGAACCAGTTTGAAATCATCGCCGTTAACTTTCCCAGGTTTATGGATGGTCGTGGCTACTCTCTGGCCCGTTTGCTTCGGGAGCGCTTTGATTACCGCGGTGATATAAGAGCCATAGGCGACATTCTTGTGGATCAGCTCTATTACCTCAAGCGCTGTGGATTCAGTAGTTTCAGATTAAGGGAAGATCAGAATCCGGATTACGCCCTGGCGGCTCTGACCACATTTAGTACGGACTATCAAACCGCTGCCGATAAATTACCACCTGTGTATCGGTTGAGGCATCAGCTCTGACCACAGTTTGGAATCTCTTCCTTAATAGGAAGAGATTTTTCCCTTCTTCTGCACGAAAACCAAACTGTTGGTTATACTGTCCTTTCCATAAATAATCCAAGAATGAGCCTGAATGATGGAAAGCGGTTCCCTGCTCTTCTCTTTTTTTCTTATTTTCACCGGGACAGCGATTCTCGCTACCGGAGCCTTGTTCACCCGCCAGCCCCTGCTGGTAGCCTATATAGCCCTCGGTGCCATACTCGGCCCGTTTGGACTGGAAGTGGTTAATGACACCAATCTCCTCAATGATATTGCCCATGTTGGCATCATCTTCTTGCTGTTCCTTCTCGGGCTGGACATGCAACCAAGTCACCTTGCCCATCTGCTCAGGAAAACGGCTACCGTTGGCTTACTAAGCTCATTTATCTTTGCCTTGACGGGCTATGGACTCGGGCTAACATTTGGCCTGCCCCAGAACGAGGCGATCATCATTGGAGCAACCATGATGTTTTCCAGCACGATCATCGGCATTAAACTTTTGCCAACCACCGTGCTGCATCACAGGCATACCGGTGAGATCATGGTCAGCCTGTTGCTTTTGCAGGATTTGATGGCCATTATTGCACTTTTGCTGCTATACAATCTGAATCCGTCGCACAGTGCTAACTACAACGAATTGATCATGGCCTTTATTGCCCTGCCAGCCTTGATCTTCACCGCTATTATGCTGGTCAAATACCTGCTGCTGCCATTGATGGTCCGCTTTGACCGTTTTCATGAATATCTGTTTTTGATGGCCCTGGGCTGGTGTCTTGGCTTTGCGGAGTTAGCGCATAGCCTGAACCTCTCCTATGAAATTGGTGCCTTTATTGCCGGTATCAGTATTGCCACCAGTCCAATCGCCCAATATATAGCCATCAATCTTAAACCGTTACGAGATTTTTTCCTGGTGCTGTTCTTCTTTTCTATCGGGGCCAGTTTCAATCTTGACTTGCTTGCCCAGGTACTTTTTCCGGCAACGGTGATGACCGGGGCTGTTATCCTGATCAAGCCGTTAGTTTTTGGTTTTCTGCTGCGCAAGGTCAGTGAAAATCGGTCCACAGCCTGGGAAGTCGGCTTTCGATTAGGTCAGACCAGCGAGTTTTCAATACTGATAGCGGCTTTTGCCAGCGGACAGAATCTGATTGGCGAGATTTCAGCGCATATTATCCAGGCAACAGCGATACTCTCACTGCTGGTATCTTCCTACATCGTCGTGTTCCGCTTTGAATCCCCTATTGCCCTGTCAGAACGCTTGAGAAGGGATTAAGACGGATATGGAGCAGAATAATTAATTCTGGGCCATCTGCCGTCCCATAAAGTGTGGGCCATCAATCACCAGGAGAATTTTCCTGCGGGGAACCAGGCTACTGTCATAAGCATCAAGCCAATCAATGGATCGACCATGTTTATCGACAGCAAGAGTCACATTGTTATTAATATCTATGACAATGACTGGCATTTTGGCAACCTGTGCCAGGAAAAAAGTATCTATATGGTCTGAAAAACATCCCGGAGCGGCTATTTCGTCAAGGCCATTAGTTATAGTGGTATTGCCAGCGTCATAACCAACATCACCTTTTAATCTCGCATAGGCTCGTGCCTCGATAGGTGAAAAATGGCTGTTGCCATCTGGATAGAGCTGCTGCCATTCTCTTGCAAAACGGGCAACCTGTTGACGAAGATCTGTTGCATCTCTGGCTATTTCCGGGCATTGGTGGGCTGCTGAATCGTACAGGCAATTACCGTCTCGACTACTTCGATAAATAGTTTCCCCATGCTGCCTCAACAAAGCATCCACATCTGTTTCCTGCATCTGTATATATTCCTCTGGCCCCACTATTTCATAAGCTGGTGGCGGCTCAAAAGGGTCTGCTACAACGAATCCCGGTAATGGCGTGTAGGCCGGGGGAGGCTCGGCAGGAAGGGGATTTGATGTTACTGGAGGCACATGCGCGGCCGCAGTCCCTGCTGAAGCAGGAGGCTCAGCAAAGGCGGAGTATGGAGGTGGTGCCGACCGCACATAAGAATCATAATTTGCAAACCTTGGCGGGTCTACATAAGGAGCAGTGGATGGGGTCGCTGCCGATGGTGGAACATAAGAAGCAGTGGATGGTGGAACATACGAAGCAGTGGATGGCGTCGGTGACGATGGTGGAATATATGAAGCAGTGGATGGAGATGGCTGAATGGGAGCTTCAGGACTAACTGTATCCGCTGAGATGGGCTCTGGCGGCTGTATATCAGATGGTGTCGTTGTGATGTTTCCACCCCTATGGTGGTAAAAATACCCAATGACACACACCCCAAGTACTGCAGTTACAGCACCAGCGGCAATAATCGCAGCCAGGGGGCTGGCAAACAAAGAAACAGCCAGGCCCGCAAGCCCTCCTAAAGCTAAAACGGCCACCCCGGCAACTGCCCGAACGGTTCTGGACTGCGTCCAATGCTTAGTCTCACCGACATTATTGTCATTATGCGACTGATTATGATGGTAACCAGTCGCTACTGATGCTTCAACAGGGTTCATTATTATTGTCCATTTGAATAACTGATAGAGCATTTGACTGCTATTTAGATCTATAGTTCAAATTTAATCAGCGCAGATAAGAACAAAAATGATGAATCCCTGAAGAACCGGGTACTGCTAAGAAAAGAAGCGACTGGTGTTAAACCGTCCCCACCACTTCATTAAGGTGTTATCCAGGGCTGACTCAGCCGCCATCCCCAGTTTGTCGGCAACGCCTTTTTTCATTACATACTCAACCTGTACCAGAACAACCTCATCGACCCTCCGGTAGATATACTCATCACTGGTGCTGATCTCATCAATAAGGTTGAGCGTCAGGGCTTTCTGACCATACCAGATCTCACCGGTTGAAACCTGATCAATATCAACAACTTCCCGTTCAGTCTTGACAAAATCCTTGAATAGCAGATGTGTATCTTCCATATCCTGGATAAATTTCTGCCGTCCTTTTTCGGTATTTTGCCCAAGAACGGTCAAAGTGCGCTTGAACTCACCGGCAGTGTGTAACTCAATATCCACATCATGCTTTTTCAAAAGACGGTGAACATTGGGCAACTGTGCCATTACGCCAATAGAGCCCAGTACCGCAAAAGGTGCTGCAACAATATGATTGGCAACACAGGCCATCATATAGCCACCACTGGCAGCCACTTTATCGACGGTGACCGTCAACTTAATCCCTTTATCGCGGATTCGCTTCAGCTGGGATGCAGCTAAACCATAGGAATGAACCAGGCCACCACCACTTTCCAGCCGGATCACCACTTCGTCCCGCTCTTTATCTGCCAGAGAAAGAACCGCAGTAATCTCTTCCCTCAGCGATTTGACCGCTGAGGCTTTAATATCGCCATGAAAATCCAGTATGAAAACTCTTGGTTTACCCTCTTCCTCACACTCTTTATTCTTTTTGGCTTTTTTCTCCAGCTTCGCCTTTTCCTTCTGCTCTTTGGCTTCTTTTTTCAGCTCAGCCTTATCCAGTAAGGCATGTTTCAAATCCGCCTGAAGGTGCTCGTAGTGTTCATTAAGACGAGTAATCTCAAGATGTCCCTTGTGCATTTTTCTGGCTTTCTGGCCTATTGCTGTCACCAGAGCCACTAAAATCACCACACCGCCAATCAGGGTAAACGTTTTGGCCAAAAACAAAATAAAGTCTGCCAGATACTCCAAAGGGACCTCCTTAGAAAGGCTTGTGAGTTCCAATATCAAAATGGCCTATATGATAACTGATTTATCATTGGCGGGGACTATAAAAAAGTGATGGGTGCCGGAAATTGTTACCGTTAGAGATTCATACAAGCGTTTGAATTTCATTGACACATTCGGCAAATACTCATAACATCCTTTCTGTCTAACCAGAAATGCTTAATGTTAAGAAGAAGGATAAAGAAAATATGAGCACTCCTGCCGAAATCATTGAGTCCATGAAAAGCCGTTTTAATACCGATGCAGCTGCGGGCGTCGATGAGATTTTCCAGTTTGATATCGAAGATGCTGATGCCTACCATCTGATCATTAAAGATGGGGCTCTGGATATTGTTGCTGGCACCCATGACGATCCTAGCGTAACACTGATTATGGACAGTGAAACCATGTCCGGTGTAATGTCAGGAGAAATTGATGGCATGCAGGCATTTATGATGGGTAAGTTGCGTGCTGAAGGCAATATGATGTTAGCCACCAAGCTTGGTGCCTATTTCCCTAACTAATAGACGACTGCTTGTTAACTGTTTGTGAAAAAAAGTTGTCCCCTGATAGACCATCCCAAAAAGCCAGCCCTGGATAACTTGAGGGCTGGCTTTTTTTATTGTCGAAACTCTCTTATATCGGGAAAATCATTGCCATTTATCCAAAAATAGCTACCGCTCATCTCGAATAACGTGAGAAATCAGGTGAGAAAAGATATACAATCACTGACTTTTAATAATAACAATAACGCCATCAGCACCATCGATGAAAAAAATGGATGAAAAGATAAGAGAGTTCATACCTGAAAATTCTGCTGGCTTTACTTTGGTAGAATTGATCATCACCCTGACCGTTCTAAGCATTCTGTCGTCTATTGCCTATCCCTCCCTTACCGAGAGTATTGCCAATAATCGGGTTCGCAGTCATGCCGAAGAGATACAGAGCATCCTGGCATTTGCCCGCTCAGAAGCGATCACCCGTGGTACTGATGTTATTATCTCACCGGATAATGGCTGGGCAGGAAGTAATGGCACGGTAACCGCCAATGGTGTCACCATAATGCAACTCCCTCCCCTTTCGGGTACCGCAGTCAATTCCACTGCCGCACAGTTCAGCTTTGATGCACGGGGGCTTTTCACCGGTGCCAATGTTTTTATCAATGATGCCAAAGCTTCTCATACTGCAATATTAAGTATTGATGGTGGTGGCGCTGCATCACTATTGGTAACCGGAAAGGTTCAGGAACAGGTTGAGACAGAAACCGGCAAAACCCAGGAAATAAGTGATGAACAGAAATAACGGCTTTACCATGATTGAAGTGCTGGTGGCCATGATCATCATATCAGTGGGATTGTTAGGCATTGCCGGTCTCGTGGTTGAGTCCCGAAAGAACATTGTTGAAGTACAACAAAGATCCATTGCCTTACAACTGGCTGAGGATCTGTTAGCCCGTATTAATGCCAATAATTCCGGGCTGGCCAGCTACAACGGCGATATTGCTGCCGCACCAGCCCAGCCAGCAACCCTGTGCGACGGGGCGAATTCTAACTGTGCACCCGCGCAAACAGCCGCCTTTGACCTCTGGCAATGGGGCTCGGCTCTCTTTGGTAATGAGGTGCAAACTGCTGCAAACACAGGCGCGGGTGGTCTCATTTCACCAAGGGCATGCATCAACATCAACAATACCGACGTGACCCTGACGATTGTCTGGCGGGGAAAATTTACCCGCCCCGATACCAGGGCAGCGGTTACCTGCGGAGACGCAGATGCAGGCTATCGATCCACAGCGGATAATGATCTTCGTCGGGTCATGGTGATACAAACCACAATCGGTTAGGTGCAGTACATGGATGTGAGGAAAGTCATGATAAAAAAACCGCGGGCCATCGGCAGTGATAAAAAACAACAGGGGTTTACCCTGGTTGAACTGATGGTCGCTGTCACCCTTTCGCTATTTCTGCTGGCTGGTGTGGCCGTTCTCTATCTCAACACCTTTACCGCCCAGCGTGACAGCAGTGCCATGATTACTCTCAATGATAATGCCCGCACAGCACTGGCCATCATCTCCCGTGACCTTCGCTCTGCAGGGTATATCAATGGCTTGCCGCCAGAGAGCATCAATCAAAATGGTCTGGCGGTTAGCGATGATTGCACTGGCATTGCTGCGGCCCTGACCCCTTCCCCCGCATTTATGGCCGGACGGGCCAGTAACGATATTTTCGGCTGCGCTGCCGGGCAGCCCGGAGATTATACCGCCGATGATGGCCTGCCTTCTGATTGGCTGCTATTCCGGGGGGCAATTGGCGAAGTGGTGACCAATCCAGCGGCAGACACTAACTACCTGGTCGCCAATACTCAGGAAGGCCACCTTTTCCGTTCTGCCAATGCGCCATTAATTTCCGCTGACCAGGAGATTCGGGAATATCAGTTCAGCCTGTTTTATCTTCGGGATAATCAGCTGAGGCTGACCCGTCTTGTCAATGACGCCCTGGTTGAAACCACACTGGCCAACAATATCGAAGCCATGCGCGTATTTCTGGGCATTGATGATAATGGCGATGGTCAGGTAAACCGCTATCAGGGAACACCAGCCAACACTAATAACTGGACAGAGCAACAATGGAATGACGTACAAAGCATCAAACTTTACCTGCTGGCTACTACCGATCAAATCAATGGCTTTGAAGATTTTCGTACCTACCAGATGGGCGACATTACTGTTCAGCCCAATGGCGATAACCGCAATCGTCGTTTAGCCAGTACCACCATATTTCTCTATAACCAGACCTATCGGTGACCGGGGATGACACAGTTCAAAGCAAAACAGGGCGGTATGATTCTGATGGTTTCCCTGTTGTTTCTAATGATGCTGACCACTATTGCTGTCACACTGGTTAACCAGTCCAGCCGGTCACCGCGCATGATCGCCAATGCGGAAATAAAGCTGATTACGTTCAACCAGGCACAGGCAACGCTCAACCAGATTGCGGTTATGGGCATGGACAGTTTTGACCGGGGCATCTGTGGGGCGGACCAGGCTCCCTATAACCCATACGACCCTGACGATACAATGGACGAGCCAGAGAAATTGGCACATACCTGTGGTGCCAACAATACAGCGCCCAGCCCAAGCATTCACTATCAGGCTTCCAGCCAGACGTTACCCCGCAGCGAGAATGCCAGTGGCGTTGGTAAGTACAGCGTTGAGTTTTACCAGATTCAAACGAACAGTGCTCAGTCAGGCATAGCCACCTCCCTGGCCATGAACACCTATAAAGTAATGTTGGGTGAACAGGGCGGGTCAGCAACCGGGGACCGGAGTGTCATTGTCGGGAGTAATGCTGTAGTTGAAACTCCATGAAAGATAGTGAATAAGAATCAAAGCCTCGCTGGCTTCTATATAAACTAATAACAAAGTTGATCATAGGATGTAGGTTAACGTGAACTTTAAGAGCATCAAATCAGCTACCACTCTCGCCATATTACTGTCATTTCACCATACCTTACTGGCAGATGACACCGAGGTTTTCACCGCTGGAAATATTGATAATACAGTAAATCCTCAGGTCATGATCATTTTTGACAACTCAGGAAGTATGGATAATTACACGCCTTACAACCCTGAAATTATTTACCCAGTTGTTAGTGATTACACTAATCCGACAACGTATTACTTACTCTCTGAGAGTATCGAATATGAAAATGATTACTGTAGAGTAACTAGTGGTCAGAAAGAGTGCAAAGGTAACTATCTAAACTGGTATTCTCAGCGAACTAAAAAAATTGACGTAGCTAAAGATGCAATTTCGTTACTCATCAATGACAACCCAAATGTTCAATTTGGGCTTACAATCTTCAACCAAAACAACACCACAAACGGTGAGTATGGGGGTAATATTTATAAGGCTATGAAGCAGCGGGACGAACAAGATACTCAGACTCTGGTATCAGCTGTTAATAGTCTCACACCTGATACATGGACCCCTCTCTGCGATACCTATTATGAAGTCTACAGGTATTTTACTGGACAGTCAGTTGAATATGGACTACTCAGCTCTTCAAGAGATACTACTATAGAAAGCAATGGGCTTTACCAAACACCATTGAATAACTGTCAAAATTTGTACGTTATTTATATGACTGACGGTGAGCCAACAAGAGATGGTGGTAGTTATTCTTCAATTGAAGCTCTTACCAGCGAAACCTGTTCTAGTTACAATGGAAACAAAAACTGCCTACCAACACTTGCTGGATATATGGCCTCTCCCGGCTTGGGTGGTTTGGATAATAATCCATATACGGGTAATCAAAAGGCATTTACTTACACCATTGGATTTGCCACTGATCAGCAATTATTACGTGATACTGCCGATAGGGGTAATGGTGTCTGTTATACAACTGTTGGCAGTAACACTGACTCTACTACTGGCTGTGTTGTAGTCGAAAATATAGCAGCTGCCTTTCAAGGTGCCCTGGGTGAAATTCTTCAGCAAACCAGCACCTTTGTCTCCCCGGCCGTTGCAGTGAACAGTTTCAAAAGAACTGAATCACTGGATAATGCTTACTACGCAATGTTCCTCCCCTCAGAATCCTCCCGGTGGACAGGAAACCTAAAAAAGCTGAAGATTTTTAAGGGGGAATCAATACCTGGCTGTAATGCTCTTGATACTCATACTCACGGAACAGTAGTTGACCGTGGATGTGACCCCGCATTGGACGATGGCAGCAATCGTATTGCAGATGGTCGCAGCTCATACTGGAATACCATAAATGATGGAAGTGAAGTCAACAAAGGTGGACTGGGTGCAGCACTTTTAAATGCACGCGGGACTTTTTACACTAATCTGGTTAATAGCTCTGGAAATGAGTATCTCGGTTATATTGATAATATCGATGTATCAAGGTTCAGCCTTGCTGATACAGCAAACTATACCGCTGAAGACCTGATTAACTGGATCAAAGGACTCGATAGTAGTGGCAATACTTTAGACTGGGTACTTGGTGACATCCTCCATTCAAGCCCAGTAACTCTGAATTATGGCGATACTGATGGCGACGGCACCAAGTACAGTGAAAATAAACCCGATATACGACTGGCTTTTGGCACCAACTATGGCGTCCTGCATTTTATTGAGGACCAGGGGAATAACGCGGTTGAGAACTGGTCATTCTTTGCCGGAGAAACCGCCGGTAACGTCGCAAAGCTTTATGAAAACCGCGATGATGCAGGCCACCCCTACGGGCTTGATGGCCAGATCAGCGTGATCCGCCTTGACTATAACAAAGACGGCAATATCAAACATACCGATGGTGATCGCATGATCCTCTATTTCGGCATGCGCCGGGGTGGCAGCAGTTACTATGCCATTGACGTTTCCAATCCGGATGGCACTCCTACTCTGCTTTGGCGAATTGACCATACCATGCCCGGATTTACCGAGCTTGGCCAAAGCTGGTCAACACCGGTACCTGTTATTTTGCCGGGCCATCGGGAGTTGGTAACGACCACCGAAGGCGAGGTAACGACCAGCTCAATCAACTATAAATATGCTCTTGCCTTTGGTGCCGGTTATGACTCAACCAATGATGATGATCGCCAGGGTGAAGATTTTATCGATGCAGCGGGTGACTCTCATAAAGTCAGGAAATATTCACAAAATGGCCGGGGCCTGTTCTTCGTTGACGCTTCGTCAGGGTCATTAATCCAATCATTTACTGCCCCTGACGCCATTGATACAGCAAACCCGATACAGTATGAAAGCAGTGATCTGAAATGGAGTGTGGTGGCATCCCCCGCACCCATGGACAGTAATGGTGACGGCCTTACAGACCGGGTCTACTTTGCAGATACCGGTGGCAATGTTTTCAGAATCGATATCGGTAAGGCTTATCCTGATGCCAATGCTCCCGATGTTGAAACTGCCCTGTGGTCCATGATCAAGCTTGCAGAGCTTGGGGCAGATGAGACAGATATACGTCCATCCCCGGATATTATCGACGATCGTCGTTTTATGTACCAACCGGAGCTGGTGAGAACCACTTACCGGGGACGTGCATATGATGCGGTAGTACTGGGCAGTGGTAACCGGGCCAACCCCATGGCCACTTCAAATACTGACCGTTATTACGTCATCCGTGATACCAATATTTTCTACAACCGCTTTGGCAGTTGTAATGACTGCACAACACCACCTAACGTTATTTCCCATAGCGATTTATACGATGCCAGCAGCAACCTTATCCAGCAGGGTACTGATCAGCAAACCGCTAGTGGCTTGTCGCTACTGGACAGTAGTAAAGGCTGGTATATCAACCTTGCCGCTTCGGGGGAAAAGACAACCACCACCGGCGATGTTTACAGCGGACAGTTGCTTTATAGCACCTATGCACCCTCCTCTGCCCCGGGGGCCAACATCTGCACACCCAGTATCGGTTCCAGCCGCTTTTATGTGGTGGACCTTCACACTGCTTCGGCGATTCGGGACATAGACAATGATAATGATAAAGAGATAAATGACCGCTTTTCCTTGTTTTCTGTCGTAGGGCTGCCCGGCGATGCCACTATTGTCTCCCTCGGTAAAGACAGCAACCTGATCGATTTAAATACCGGATACAGCGGTGCTGCCAATGAAGTCGGTATGCATCGCAGTGGCTGGATAGAACAATAGCAATACATCAGGAGTAAAATAACATGGGAAAAGCCTCAGGCTTTACGCTTATCGAGCTAATTATCGCCGTTGTTATCGTTGGCATACTGGCTTCTATTGCTGTGCCAAGTTACCAAAACGCTATCCAGAATGGTCGGCGTGCCGAAGGGCAGACAGCGCTGCTGGACATTGCCGGAAGACAGGAGCAGTTTTTCCTTGATAACCATCAATACACCGCCGATTTAAGGAATCTTGGCCTGGGAGCCAATCCATTTATATCAGACGAGGGTTGGTATTCAATCAGTGCTGCCTGTGGAGGTAACGGAGATGTTTTCGCCTGTTCCGACGGCTTTGTGCTGATTGCAACCCCACAGGGAGGTCAGGTACCTGATGGCGGCCTGGTCCTCGACTCTTTAGGTAACAGGTTCGGCAATTGGTAAAGATAAACAAATCGAAATTGGTCTGAAAACCCACTCTTGTCAGGCAAATACCCCCGCTATTCTCGGAGATCCTTCTGGTCGACAGGCTTCACCTGATGATTAACTTTGTTGGAGCTATTTCAGGTTTTATTTTTAAAAGCCATTAAATATGATTGGATAATATCAAACAAAAAAATCCACCAGCTTTCTGGCTATAGTAAAACCCGGTGGCAGCTCTGGCGGATTATCCCGATGAAACCAGCCGCCAAAGCTGAGTTCCTTTTCTTCGAGGACAATTTCACCACTTGTGTACTCCCCATGAAACCCCATCATTAATGAATGGGGAAAGGGCCAGCTCTGACTGAAACAGTAATGGAGTTTGCCCAGCGTAAGGCCTGTTTCCTCAAGTACCTCACGATGCACAGCCTCTTCGGCACTCTCTCCGGGCTCGACAAAACCGGCCACCAGCGTATGCATGGTTGACGCTTTACCATGGCGATGATGCCGAACCAGAAGCATTTCCTCCCCCCGGGTCACCAGAACAATGACACAGGGAGAAATCCTCGGATAGGCATGGTGCTCACATTGGGCGCAAGCCATTGCCCACTCTCCGACTTTTTCCTGCATCTGATGACCACAACAGCCACAAAAGGCATGTTCCCTGCGTGAAGTCAGGATCTGCAGGCCATGGCTAAGGAAACTGTAAACCGTTGAGTCTGACTCAGACAGTAAGGACCTGATGCTAATAGTACCTGTTTCAACAGTGAGACTTGAGAGTTCAACAACCCCTACTGCCTTGCCATGAAAATAGCCGGTGACTATCGCCTGTTGTTTGATTGCCAGCTGAAACTTGTCGAGACTGTACCAGAGGAAGTTTTCTCCGGTGCTTTCGTCATTTAAAACAACCTGCCCTTCAAACAGTACCAGCCAGCACTGGCCAATCAGTTCAGGTTGCAGGCCTTGCAAAGGTGAATAGTTCACATCCATCACATCGGTAAGATCATGATCCAGTGGCAAAGCAAACTCCTTGATTCCTTTCCATACCCTGAAGACACATTAAAATTATGAACTAATCGTTAGCAAGCCACAGGCAGTTACCCGACTGTTTTTGAATCTGTTCCAGCTTGTTTTGATGGTTTTGCAACTCAGTATCACTGACAGAGATGACTCGCAGCGCAGGCCTGCCTGCAGCCAGTCGCCGGATAGTACTGCCCTCTTCCGAATCACCAGCACTATCCTCACTGCTGCCCAGGGAAAGAGCCGTCTGCCCGCCGGTCATGGCAAGGTAGACTTCCGCCAGAATCTCAGAGTCCAGCAACGCGCCATGCAGGGTTCGGGAAGAGTTATCAATGAAGTAGCGCTTACATAAAGCATCCAGGTTATTTTTCTGGCCCGGATGTTTTTTTCTGGCAAGGGCCAAAGTATCAAGCACACCACAACAGCCTTCTACATTGGGAAAACCCCGACGTAACAGGGAAAACTCGTGGTTGATAAAACCAACATCAAACGCTGCGTTATGAATAACCAGCTCGGCTCCGCGAATAAACTCGAGAAATTCATCGGCGATGGCACTGAACACCGGCTTATCGGCCAGAAACTCATTGGTAATGCCGTGAACTTCGATGGCTTCCTGCTCTACCACCCGCTGCGGGTTGATATAGGCATGGTAATGGTTACCGGTGAGTTTCCGGTCAATCATCTCCACGCAGCCTATTTCAATAACCCGGTGCCCTTGTTTAGGGTCAATACCGGTGGTTTCTGTATCAAGAATGATCTGTCGCATAGTTAACGGTTCTCAAATATTGGCCAGGAGGCTGTCTACTTTTTGAAAGCTTCCGCACCCTTACAGGCCAGCCGGTCAGCAATTTCATTTTCCCGATGACCAGCATGGCCTTTGATCCATCGCCAATCGATATCGTGTCGTTGATTCTGTTGATCCAGCAGCTGCCAGAGATCCTGATTTTTCACTGGCTGGCCCGCCGCTGTTTTCCAGTTTTTCCGTTTCCAGCCGGTCATCCATTCGGTGATACCTTTACGGACATACTGGGAGTCGGTAGTAAGAATTATTGAGCAGGGCCTTTTCAGAGCCTTCAGCCCTTCTATCGCCGCCATAAGTTCCATCCGGTTATTGGTGGTTTCGGGTTCACCGCCAAATAGCTCTTTCTCTACAGTGCCGTAACGAAGTAACACACCCCAGCCACCGGGCCCGGGGTTTCCTTTACAGGCACCATCGGTAAAAATTTCAACTGTCTGACTCAAAAGAACTCCAGTCTTTGTTTACTTTCACGGAACTGGTTCTACCAGCACTGGGGCGGGTCAATGGCTGACCGACAAAACGCCTGCGCACATCGGACCATACCTTTCTTACCGGGGTCAGCCCGGGGGTTTCCCGGGTGGCAATCATCATATAAAAGCCACCGACCGGCAGCTGGAGTTGTTCCAGCCTTTGTTCAATCAGATCACCACGCAAACCGGTAAAGAAGCGTTTCAGCGGTTGAACATAGCCACCATAAACGATTCTTTCCACATTGAAATTGAGCAGGGCAAGCCAGTCTTTCAACCGTGACGGCGAAATAAAGTGAGCATCCCTGAGAAGACGCTGACCTGGTACACACCACCGGGCAATATTGGTCATGCTGTAAGGGTTGAAGCCAATAATTATCAACTTGCCGTCCGGTATAATGGTATTCGCAGCCTCACTGAGCAAGCGATGCGGACTGTCCACAATTTCCAGCGTGTGTTGCAACAGAACAAGATCAAGGCTTCCCGGTAACACTGGCCAGTAATGGGGATCAGCCATCACCTGTGGCCTCGGGCAATCGGCAAGATGACTGGAACCGAGGATAAACTGCCTTCTTACCGGACTGCTGAACATCAGATCTTTATGCCAGGAGGCAGAGTATTGCCCCGCATGGAAACCAAAGATGGTACCTAACTCTCGTTCCAGCAGACTTTTTTCATAGTCAACCAATAACCTTCCTGAGTCGGTATCCAGCCAGCGACGCAAGCCTCCAATGCGGTCAGAGAAACTGCTTTTGATCCTTTTCTGAAATGGTCGAATCATGCAAATTATTGTACCAATAAATATCCCAGAGACTTTTCATCATCAGGTCTGTTCATGTTAACCTCGTTAAGATCGAGTTTATACAGAAAATATTATTCTATGACATCAGCAGATATCGGCTATAACATCTTCAACCGGACAACCTCATAGCACATACCGGCTCAAAACTGATCTTCCCTGTGCAGTAGTATCAACGATGATCACAGGGATGAAAGAAAGGACATTCAAGGCGATGCTGATTATATCTCCGATACCCGCATTTAATGACAACTACATCTGGATGTTTCATTCACTGGATAGCCGGGATGTTTTTGTGGTTGATCCCGGTGATGCCAGGCCAGTTGAACAGGCACTGAATCATCATGGACTCAATCTGGTGGGTATTCTCATTACCCACCACCACTTTGATCATATTGGCGGAGTCGCTGAACTGACCCGCAACAGAAAGATTCCGGTTTACGGTCCTGATAACCCGAACATCAACGGAATCACGCACCCTTTGCGTGATAATGATACGGTTGAGCTCAGCACCTGCCAGTTTACAATTCTGGCCACTCCCGGCCACACACTGGACCATATTGCTTACTTTACCGATTCCGGCGACGATGAAAATCCAGCGCTTTTTTGTGGAGACACTCTATTTGTTGGTGGTTGCGGCCGATTATTTGAAGGGACGGCAGAACAGATGTACAGCAGTCTGTCCCGTCTGGCTTCACTCCCCGGCCATACACGGATTTACTGTGCCCATGAATACACCCAGGCAAATCTTGAATTTGCCCGGGCAGTGGAGCCAAATAACCGGAAGCTACAGGAACAGGTTATGCACGTTGCTGAGTTGCGCTCTGAAAACCGGCCTACCGTGCCCTCAACCCTGAGAAAGGAATTGGACACAAATCCGTTCCTCAGATCAAACCAACCGGAAGTTATTCAAGCCGCCTCTGACAGGGATCCGTCCTCAAGTGCCAGCCCCATTGACGTTTTAAGGGTAATCCGAGCATGGAAGGATAATTTTTGATAGTGGTAAAATAATGAACTGATAATACTCAGAACCCTATATATGACCAAAGCCCCCTACTTAACAGGCCAGCGATTTACTTTTGGCCCACCCCGACGGACTCTGCCAACGCTGGCCCTTTCGCTGTTTCTGACGGGTTGTCAGCTGGTGAGTAACTCGCCCTCATCTTCGGCATCCACCGTCAAGAAAGAATCCAGGCCTATTGTTGAAAAGCCTTCTGTGGAAAAAGTGGAGGTCACAACACCGGAGAAGATAACGCCTGAAAAACAAGCACCGGTGGTCATCGACGACCTGTGGGTTCGCATTCAGTCAGGTCTGGCAATGGATCTTGACCAGAATAACCCGCGAATTCAGGCTGAACTGAACTGGTATAAACGTCACAAGTCTTACTTCAGCCAGATTTCCAAACGTTCAGAGCCCTATCTCTATTTTATTGTCAAAGAAGCGGAAGCGAGAAATGTTCCCCTGGAACTGGCACTGATGCCCATTGTAGAGAGCAGCTTCGACCCTTTCGCCTACTCTCATGCAGGTGCTTCAGGGCTCTGGCAGTTTATGCCGGCAACGGGTAAACACTACGGCCTCCATCAGAACTGGTGGTATGACGGTCGCCGGGATGTGGTACATTCTACCCGTGCAGCACTTGACTATATGCAAACCCTGTACAAAAGGTTTGGCGACTGGGAGCTGGCACTGGCAGCGTTTAACTCTGGCCCCGGCCGGGTACAGCGGGCTGTTCGGAAAAACAAAAAACTCGGTAAATCTACCCGTTTCTGGGCACTTGATCTTCCCAGAGAAACCACGGCCTATGTGCCGAAGCTGATTGCCCTGGGCAAAGTGGTTCGAAACCCATCCAAACATGGCGTCCAGTTGAACAAAATCCCCAATAAGCCCTACTTCGCCAAGGTAAATACCAGTGGTCAGCTGGATATGGCCAAGGCAGCCAAACTGTCGGGGGTCGAACTGGAAGAACTCTACCGACTCAACCCCGGACTGAACCGCTGGTCAACGCCACCGGAGGGTCCTCATCATCTGGTAGTCCCAGTCACTCATGCTGAACATTTCCGGACTCAGCTGGCAAGCCTGCCGCCGGAGAAACGGGTAAAATGGGATCGCTACACAGTTAGCGCCGGTGACACCCTGAGCACCATTGCCATGAAATACCGGACCAGTGTCAATGTCATTACCGAAGCCAACAAACTCAGCGGAACCATTATCCGTATTGGTCAGGGCCTGATGATCCCGGTAGCGGCTAAAACAGCAGAAAGTTACACACTCAGTGCCAGCCAGCGCCTTGCAGCAAAGCAAGATCGTTCGGTGAATGGCCGTTACAAAGTTGAGTATCTGGTGAAGTCTGGCGACAGCTTCTGGACGATTGCCCAAAAGTACGAGGTTGGTGTTAACGAGCTGGCTCGCTGGAACAATATGTCTCCCAAAGATACTCTGCGAATTAATCAGAAGCTGGTGGTCTGGAAGAAACAAGATTCACAAAATGCGGTTGTGAGAAAGGTACACTACAAAGTCCGTTCCGGTGACTCCCTGGCCAAAATTGCCTCAAAGTTTAATGTGAATGTCGCCCAGATCAGAGATTGGAACAGCGATATGAGTGGCAAATTTATTCACCCCGGCCAGCAGGTCACATTATTTGTCAATGTAACCCGCAACTTCTGACTCCCCCACCTTTCCGGCAGATGCTATCCTGATAGCTTCCTGCTGGAAGGTCCTGAGCTTTGATCATCTCTCCCAAAAATAAGATAAGTCTTTAAGAACAGACATCGGGATTACGGCTATGGGGTTTACCGTCTTCAGATTAACAACACCGCTGATCATCTGTGTCTTGAGTATCAGTCCAATGCTATCTGCAGCCGACCAGAACAGCAGGTTAAGACACGCCATCAGCCTTTATGGTGAGCCCGGGTATGCTGAGAGCTTCCGGCACTTTAACTATGTTAATCCCGATGCACCAAAAGGTGGTGAGCTGAAACAGGGCGTCATTGGCCATTTTGACAGCCTTGTCCCCTATATAGATCGTGGCACAGCCGCAGCTGGCAGCCATATGATGTATGACACGCTACTGGCCAGATCCTGGGATGAGCCCCTGACCAAATATGGCCTGATTGCCGAGAGTATAGAACTTGCCCCTGATAATACCTGGGCAGCCTTTTCCATAAACCCTGCGGCCCGATTCCATGATGGTCAGCCCGTCACCGCTTATGATGTGAAGTTCAGTTTTGACCTGCTCCGGGAAAAAGGGTCTACGTTTTACAAGCAGTTCTATCAGGATGTCGAGAAGGTAGAAGCCACCAGCAGCCACAGAGTGCTTTTTGTGTTCAGGCACAGCAATAACCGGGAACTGCCATTGATTCTGGGGCAAATGCCCATTCTTCCCAAACACTATTGGGCAAACCGCGATTTCTCTTCTCCCGGCATGGAGATTCCTGTCAGCAGTGGCCCCTATAAACCTGTGAAAATAGAACCAGGACGCTCAATAACATTTGCCAGGGTCGAAAATTACTGGGGGAAAGATCTGCCCGTTAACCGGGGAAGACACAATTTTGATCTCATTCAATACGAGTATTATCGAAACAGCCATGTCCTTTTAGAAGCCTTGCAGAAAGGAGAATACGATCTCAAAACCATCAGCGACCCTCGCGTCTGGCATGACCAGATACGAGATGAGTCACTGAAAAAAAACCAATTGATTCGCACATCTTTAAGCAATCGTAACCCGCAGACCTTAACCATCACCTACAACGCCAGAAGAGAGATACTATCAGAGCCGGGGGTCAGAGAAGCGCTGGGGTATGCCGTCGAATTTGACTGGATCAATCGACACCTATTCCATGGTATGTACCATCGGGCAGACAGCGTTTTTGCCGGGACAGAACTGGGGGCTGCGGGAAAACCCTCAGAACAGGAAAAAGAGCTGCTCTCAGTATGGAAACATGAAATTCCTGAACGAGCATTGGATCAGGCATGGATTCCTCCGGGAAATGAGACCGGGATGACCCGCCGGGATCGCAAAAGAAAAGCGCTATCCCTGCTAAAGCAGAGCGGCTGGACGATCAACAACAACCAGCTGGTGAACCAGAACGGCAAACCGCTGGAGCTTGAAATCCTGTTATCCTCTTCGGAAGAGGAACGGATCTTTATTCCAGTACAAAAGACACTGGAAAGCATGGGGATCAGACTGAATATAAGAACCGTAGACGCCGCCCAGTATGTTGAAAGGCTCAGAAACCAGGACTTTGATATGGTTCTGTACACCTTTCCCCACACGCCCTCACCCGGCACAGAGCAGGCCAGCTTATGGGGTTCAGCAACCGTTGACCAGCACGGCTCCAGAAATATTGCCGGTATCAAGCTGAAATCCATTGATAGCCTGACGGAGAAAATACCCCGGGCCAACTCCCGGGAGGAACTGCTAACGCTGGTCAAATCCATGGATAGAATCATTCTCTGGAACCACTATGTACTGCCCCTGTGGTACCAGCCCCACTGGCTGATAGTCCACAAACAGCAACTGAGGTACCCGAAAAATCCTGCGCCTTATGCACTGGATTTGAGTACCTGGTGGTATCAGAAAAACCAATAAGTGTGGCTAATTGCAAGGAACTCGCTGGATGACTG
Organism: Endozoicomonas acroporae; assembly: GCF_002864045.1. GTDB lineage: Bacteria > Pseudomonadota > Gammaproteobacteria > Pseudomonadales > Endozoicomonadaceae > Endozoicomonas > Endozoicomonas acroporae. The sequence continues at coordinate 14,268 of NZ_PJPV01000032.1, read as the reverse complement.
ACTTTTTGAAAAATGGATTTCTCTTTATCAGTCTTATTTACTCTGTGCATGCTTTCGCAAACCCTGCGGATAAAAATTCAACGATAGCCCATGGCCTGAGCTTTCATAACTCGCTGCAATATCCAGAAAATTTTACCCACTTTGGCTATGCCAACCCCAATGCCCCCAAAGGCGGTACCCTGAGAAAAGGCGTTGTCGGCAGTTTTGATACGTTTAATACGTTTGCCCCAAAAGGCATCTGGGCGGATGGCAGCTACTTTCTTTATGACCCGTTGATGGTCAAGGCCGGTGATGAACCCTATTCAGTCTATGGCCTGATCGCCCGGCAAATTGAGTATCCGGAGGATTTTCGATGGGTCATATACCACCTGAATCCCGATGCGCGTTTCCATGATGGACACGCCATCACCTCAGAAGATGTTGTCTATACCTTCCAATCACTGAAAAAACGAGGACCACCTCACTACAGGCACCTCTATGGGATCATTGATAAGGTCGAGGCAATATCGTCTGCGTCCGTTCGTTTCAGTTTTTCTGAGCCACCAGCCAAAAGTCTGGTTCTTCGACTCTCTCAACTCAGGGTGCTGCCAGCGCACTACTGGCAGCAGCCAGAGCATGATCTCTTCAAGGCGACACTCAAGCCCCCACTGTCCAGTGGACCTTACCGGGTAAAAGAGTTCAGCCCCGGACGCTTTGTAACATACGAGCGTGTTACGGATTATTGGGCAGCTGACCTGGCCGTCAACAAAGGCCGACATAATTTTGATCTTATCAGAACCGACTACTACCGGGATGATGGCATTGCCCTTGAGGCCTTTAAAAAAGGAGAGTACGACCTCCGCATTGATGCCAATCCCCGAAGCTGGTCACAGGCGTATAAACCAACGCAGACAGGCAAAGCAAAATTCATTCAGGAAAAAATAGATAACAAAAGTCTGGGCATGCGAGCGTTTGTATTCAATCTGAGGAAGCCGGTTTTTGCCCGCCGAAAAGTCAGAAAAGCCATTTCCCAGGCGCTGGATTTCAACTGGATGAATCAACATCTGTTTTTTGGGATGTATTATCAGGCCTACAGTCTTTTCTCTAACTCAGACCTTGCGGCTGATAAGCCACCTTCTGACAAAGAGAAGGCGTTACTGGCTCCCTGGCAGGATGAGCTTCCTGATAAGCTGTTTACCGCCCGCTGGGAGCCGGTTCAGACAGACGGTTCAGGCAACTGGCGAAACAACAAGACACGGGCCTTCCAATGGCTGAAAGAAGCGGGTTATCACTACAACAACAAAACTCTTGTTGATCCCAATGGTCAACCACTGAAGTTTGAAATTCTGTTAACTGACCCAGAACATGAACGCTTTGTGATTCCATTCGTCCGCAATCTCAGCGAACTGGGTATTATCGCCAGCATCAATACCGTAGATGCCTCGCGGTACATCAATCGTCTTCGCACGTTTGATTTTGATATGATCATTCACGGCTTTTACCCTGGCATTACCCCCGGTACCGAGTTGAAAAATTTCTGGGGCAGCGAAAGCGCAGACAGTGACGCGGGACAAAACCTTTCTGGCATCAAACTCAACTCGCTGGACCGTATGATTGATAACGCCATCATGGCAACAACCCGCGAAGAGCTGACTCTTTATACCCGGGCCATTGATCGGATCGTACTCTGGCACTACGCGGTCATTCCTCAATGGTATCTGCCCTATTGGCCAATGGTTTACTGGCCGGGACTGCAACACCCTGAGCTTGCCCCGCCTTTTGACAATGGCTTAAGTACCTGGTGGCGGGAATATTGATATAAGTCCAGCCTGACGGGTACTTAACAACCATCCATGGTTCAGTCTATATTAGAACGATTACTTATATACAAGACTGCACAGAGATTTTTCAACACTAACGGTTGCTTATGATGGTCATGAATTCTGGTTATCTTACTCTTGCCGCGCTGACCCTTGGGGTGACTCTCTCTTATTCCAGCGGGTCATCAGCCACTGCCTCTGGAAATACCACCGGGTCAGAGCACGAGGTCATCGCTAAAACGTCACTGGTGCTGCACGGTGAAGCGAAATATGGCAGCAAGCCCTTTACGCACTTTGATTATGTTAATCCGGAGGCCCCCAAAGGCGGCAGTATTCGTATGGCTGCCAGCGGTACCTTTGACAGCCTCAATCCATACACCAACAAAGGAACCCCGGTTAGCGGTATCGGGCTTATTTATGACACATTGATGACCCAGAGCCGTGATGAGCCTTTCTCCCTCTATCCACTCATCGCCGAGTCCACAGAAAAAGCCCCTGATAACAGTAGCATTACCTTTAACCTGAACCCCGACGCCCGTTTCCATGATGGTAAGCCCATCACAGCTGACGATGTAAAATACACCTTTGAACTGCTGACCCGTCACGGGCACCCTTTCTACCGCAGTTACTATTCCGATGTGGACACCGTCACCGTTCTTGCTGATCGTCGGGTCAAATTCACATTCAAACATAGCAATAACCCTGAACTGCCTTTTATTCTGTCAGAGCTGCCTGTGCTCCCTAAGCATCACTGGGAACTGGATGAAAATGATTTTTCCTCTGCCTCACTGCACATCCCCCTTGGCAGTGGCCCCTATCAGGTTAAGAGTGTTGATGGCGGCCGGAGCATTGCCTATCAGCGGGTCAAGGATTACTGGGCCAAAGATTTACCCGTTAACAGGGGCCGATATAATTTTGATGAGGTCAGTTACGACTACTACCGGGACGAACATGTCGCCCTGCAGGCACTGAAAGCTGGCGAGTATGACCTGCGCTATGAAAATATTGCCAAAAACTGGGCCACTGCCTACGACGTCCCCCCGGTTCACAATGGCGAACTCATTCTGGCCACCATCCCTACCCGAAACCCTGCGCCTATCCAGGGCTTTGCCTTTAACCTGCGACGGGACTTCCTGCAGGATCCCCTGGTCCGAAAAGCCATGGGCTATGCCATGGATTTCGAATGGCTGAATCGTAACCTTTTCCATGACAGCTACCTTCGTTCGACGAGCTATTTTGGCAATTCAGGCATGGAAGCCACCGGCATTCCAGAGGGTGATGAACTGAAACTCCTTGAGCCCTGGCGCAAGCAGTTACCGACAGAACTCTTTACCACACCCTATAGCGTTCCGGTGACCAATGGTTCCGGCAATATCCGGCCGCAACTGAAAAAAGCACTGAGGTTATTGAAAAAAGCAGGATGGACCCTTGAGAACAACAAGCTGGTCAATAACAATGGCCAACCCCTGGAGATTGAGTTACTGCTCGGACAACCCTCTCTTGAGCGGGTGGCGCTGCCCTTCAAGAAAAATCTGGAACAAATGGGTATTGAACTGAAGATCCGAACCGTTGATATCTCCCAATACATCAACCGTATTCGTGACTTTGACTATGACATGATCGTTGCCGGCTATGGCCAATCGGCCTCTCCGGGTAATGAGCAAACGGGTTTCTGGGGCAGTAAAGCGGCAGACACCAAAGGCAGCCGTAACTACATGGGAATCAAGGATCCGGTAGTGGATGCCATGATTGACCATGTGATTGATGCCACCAGCAGAGAGGAGCTTACCACCGCAGTAAGAGCGCTGGACCGGGTGCTGTTATGGGGTGAGTACCTGATTCCCCAGTGGTACTACCCTTATGACCGAATCGCCCATTCCAACCGATTAATCAGGCCAGAATCAGAACCTTTGTACAGTACCGACATTTATACCTGGTGGATCGACAGTCAACCGGATGCAGCAACTCATTCATTCCGGAACAATGGTGATGCCAGCGATCCAGCCGGTAACGCTGAAAACGACCGTTCATGGTTATACTCAGCACTGATATTGCTGGGCCTTATTCCTGTCTGGATTTATCGCCGCAGAAAAAACCGTTAACAGGAACCCTCCATGAGCAGCTATATTTTGCGCCGACTTGCCCTGATGATCCCGACTCTGTTCGGGATCATGCTGGTGAACTTTGTTATCATTCAGGCCGCCCCCGGCGGCCCGGTGGAACAGATGATTGCCAAACTTGAGGGTTTTGAAGTCAATGCCATCAGCCGGATCGGAGGCTCAGGTAATGCCGAAATTCAGCAGATGAATCTGGATGAGAACGGTGAATATCGCGGACGCAGAGGTCTTGACCCGGAACTGATCAAAGATATCGAGCAACTGTACGGCTTTGACAAGCCAGCCCATGAGCGGTTTGTGCAGATGATCAAAAACTACCTGACCTTTGATTTTGGCGACTCGTTTTTCCGCGATGCCAAAGTGGTCGACCTGATTAAGGAGAAACTGCCGGTCTCTATTTCACTGGGCCTGTGGAGCACCCTGATCATCTACCTGATCTCCATTCCGCTGGGTATTCGCAAGGCATTAAAACACGGCAGCCGGTTCGATATCTGGTCAAGCGCTGTGATCACCACGGGTTATGCGATTCCGAGCTTTCTTCTGGCCATTCTGTTAATCGTGTTGTTTGCCGGAGGCAGTTACTGGAACGTTTTCCCACTGCGAGGGCTGGTATCGGACAACTTCGAGGAATTAAGTTTTATGGGTCAGATACGGGACTATATCTGGCACATGATACTGCCCATTATCTGTATGGTCATCAGTGGTTTTGCCACACTGACCATGCTGACCAAGAATTCATTCCTGGATGAAATCCATAAACAGTATGTGCAAACCGCAAGGGCCAAAGGGCTGGATGACCGCAAAGTCCTCTATGGCCATATCTTCCGTAATGCCATGTTACTGGTGATTTCCGGCTTCCCTGCGGCATTAATTGGCATCCTGTTTACCAGCTCCCTGCTGATTGAAATCATTTTTTCTCTGGATGGGCTCGGACTGCTTGGCTATGAAGCGGCCATCAACCGGGATTATCCCGTGGTGTTTGGCTCTCTTTATATCTTCACCCTGCTGGGTATGCTGATCAAACTCCTCGGCGATCTCACCTATGTCGTCGTGGACCCCCGTATTGATTTCGAAGCCAGGGACTGACGTGGAATGACAAGGTTCAAGCTTAATCCGCTCAACCAGCGCCGCTGGCAGAATTTCAAGCAGAATCGCCGGGGCTACATTTCGCTCTGGCTATTCAGCATTCTCTTCGTCATAACCCTGCTGGCAGAGGTGGTGGCTAACGATAAGCCGCTGCTGCTCTGGTACGATGGCAGCCCCTATTTCCCAACCCTGGTCACCTATCCGGAAACCACCTTTGGTGGAGAGTTTGAACTGGAAATGGACTACCGACAGGAATTTGCCCAAGAACTGGTCGAGCCCAAAGGATGGATGCTCTGGCCGCCCATTCGCTATAGTTACGACACCATAAATTACGCCCGTATTGCGCCCGCCCACCCTTCCCTTGACAACTGGCTGGGCACCGATGACCAGGGGCGTGATGTGCTGGCACGGGTGATTTACGGCTTCCGCATTTCGGTACTTTTTGGTTTGGCACTGACCTTTTTCAGTACCATCATCGGTGTGGCAGTTGGCGCTTTGCAGGGTTTTTACGGCGGCAAAATCGATTTATTCGGACAGCGTTTTATTGAAATCTGGTCGGGCATGCCCAATCTCTACCTGTTGATCATCCTTGCCAGTTTTGTCGAGCCAGGGTTCTGGTGGCTGCTGGGTATCATGCTGTTATTCCAGTGGATGGCACTGGTGGATGTGGTACGTGCCGAGTTTCTCCGGGGCAGAAACCTGGAGTATGTTCGGGCCGCCAGGGCCCTTGGGATGACCAATGGGCGTCTGATGTTCCGCCATATTTTACCCAATGCCATGATCGCCACGGTCACGTTTATGCCATTTATTCTGACCGGAGCCATTACCACCCTGACCTCCCTTGATTTCCTGGGTTTCGGCCTGCCGGCTGGCTCCCCTTCCCTTGGTGAGTTGATTGCCCAGGGCAAAAACAACCTTCAGGCACCCTGGCTGGGAATTACCGCGTTCCTGGTCATGTCCATTATGCTGACGTTACTGGTGTTTATTGGTGAAGCGTGCCGGGATGCGTTGGACCCGAGAAAATACTATTAAAGAGAACCGAACATTTATGGATAAGCCATTATTGGCCATTAACAATCTCCGGATTGCTTTTCAACAGGGTGAGCACCATATTGAAGCCGTTAGAGGTGTGTCGTTCTCTGTCAATGCCGGAGAAACCGTTGGCCTGGTTGGAGAGTCCGGATCCGGCAAGTCCATCACTGCCCTGAGCATTCTGCAGCTGCTTCCCGAAAACGCCCATTGCTCTGGGGAAATAGCATTTGCCGATGAGGCCCTGCTGGATTTATCCAAATCACAAATGCGCAAAATTCGTGGCCATAAGATCAGTATGATCTTTCAGGAGCCGATGACAGCGCTCAATCCACTGCATACCATCGAAAAGCAGATAGGCGAAGTACTGGCTATACACCTTGGCCTGCAAAACTCAGAAGCAACGGCTAAGACACTGGAACTGCTGGAACTGGTGGGTATCCGTGATGCCAGAAACCGTTTAAAGGCCTACCCCCATGAGCTGTCCGGTGGACAGCGACAACGGGCCATGATTGCCATGGCCCTCGCCTGTGAACCCACACTGCTGATTGCCGATGAACCAACCACCGCTCTGGATGTAACCGTGCAGCGACAAATTCTCAGTCTGCTGGCGGACCTTCAGCAGAAACTGGGTATGGCCATTCTGTTTATCAGTCACGACCTTAATCTGATACGCCATGTGTCGGATCGAATCTGCGTGATGAAAAACGGTGAGATTGTTGAGCAGGGCGATACAGAATCCGTGTTCAAGGCACCTCAACACCCCTACACCATCGACCTGCTCAATGCCGAACCTGACGGGGAACCTGAACCACTGAACGAACACCCCATGCCGCTGGTCACTGGCGAAAAGATCAAAGTCTGGTTCCCGATCAAAAAAGGGTTTTTCAAAAAAACCGTAGGCCATGTGAAGGCAGTCACTGATTTATCGCTCACCATTCACCAGGGCGAAACCCTGGGTATTGTTGGTGAGTCCGGTTCCGGTAAAACAACCCTGGGCATGGCACTGTTGAAACTGCAGACGTCAGAGGGCCTGATCCGGTTTGAAGATACCCGTATCGACACTATGAACCAGGACCAGTTCCGGCCACTGCGACGGGAAATGCAGATCGTGTTTCAGGATCCCTTTGGCAGCCTCAGCCCACGCATGACGGTGGCTGATATTGTTGGTGAAGGCCTTGATATTCATAAACTGGCCAATGAAGCCAATCGTGAAGAACAGATCATCGCGGCATTGGATGATGTGGGCCTTGACCCGGAGTGTCGTCACCGTTACCCCCATGAGTTTTCCGGCGGCCAGCGCCAGCGTATCTCCATTGCCAGGGCTCTGGTGCTGAAACCCAGACTGATGGTGCTGGACGAGCCAACGTCTGCGCTGGACAGAACCGTTCAATCCCAGATCATCGATTTACTGCGCAACCTGCAGAAAAAATACCACCTCAGTTACATTTTTATCAGCCATGACCTTGCCGTGGTTAAGGCAATGAGTCATCGAATTATTGTGATGCAGGGAGGAGAGATTGTCGAACAGGGAACTACCCAACAGATTTTTAGTCAACCTGTAGAAACCTACACGAGAGAATTAATCAGTGCTGCTTTTGAATCACGGAAACAGAGTGCTGTTCCTTACAGTTCTCGATCAGCCTCCGGGTTATCCATAGGGAACCAAAACCAGATTATAGATGTCCGAAATTGAGGTTTCCATATGGACGCCACCAGCGGTGTTGGATGTGTAATATGTCAAGATACCGAAAAATGTCGGCCCTTCAAACTAACATGCGGGCATGCCTTTGGCAGATCATGCATGCAGGAATGGATTGAAAGTACTGGCCAAAAGAACTGTGTGTTATGTAAAAAACAATTAACTGATGACGAAGTAAAACGGATAAAACGTATCCCATTGTATGACCGGGCAGTAAATATTTTGATAAAAGCTATCCCAATCTTTGGCAAAACTGCTCTGTATTATTTCAGCATTTCCGGTCTCGGCACTGCCCTTAGCGTAATTCGTGATGGTTTTTTTAAACCGTCCCAGGTTGTTGCCACTGCTGCGGCGGTTGCCACGTTTTTTCCCACTGCTACTATCGGGACTCTTGGAGCTGTTGCTGGTGTTCCCCTACGTTATGCCACAGCCGCCGGGGCTGCTGCCGGGGCTTGTACGGTGGCTATGGTTGATCAAGCTCGAGCTGCCGCTGCTCCTTATCCTTATCGCGCAATGTTTCCTTCTGCTGCTGCGGTTTGTATCTGGGGGGCTGCCCTGGGATGTGCCGCAACTGGTATAGCGTATTGCGTAAAAAAGTGAGCACAGTTTCCGGAAAGCTTAAAGCACTTTCAGATTACACCTTTAGCGGTTAAAGTTGTTATTAAAAGACCTTGGTTGTCTTTTGGTTGAATCTCGCTGACCAGATTCCTTCTGTCGAGCGTCATTCACTCTTAATGGTCGCCCAGCCACTTCCTTGCCATCCATAGTTCTGGCGGCTTCAGCTTCCGTTTCTTTTTCAAAGGTGATGAATGCAAAGCCCCTTGAACGGCCAGTCTCCCGATCTCTCATCAGTTTAATATCTTCAATGACACCAAATGATTCAAAGGCCTGTTCAAGATCCTCTTCAACGGCGGTATACGCCAGGTTACCAATGTATAAAGTCCTTTTTTGCATGGAAAACTCTGGTTTTTTTCTAGGTTGAACGCAAGTCCTTGCGTAGAAGAGCAGTGTCAACATCAAGATCAACAAAATGTAACATTAATCAGATTGTCACATCACACTGTTGTTGTCCACTGGCTAATCGGCAACTTTCTGTTAATCATTAACAGATCAGGGAATTATAAGTAGTTAACCATATGAAATCAGAATGAACTTCTGAGCAGCACAGCAGTCTGCTGTTTTATATTTTCATGAATTGATGAAATATAATTATGGATAGAAGTTCTGCTGATATCAGTGGTAAATACGCAAGACCAGGCAATGATTTCAACCAACCGGTTAACCAGACCACTTTTTCCAAGCGTGGCCGATATAGACATAGCCCAGTCAGACAGAGATATAATCCCTCCCGCTCTACCCCTGAGTGTAATGAATTTTACCATTCTTCTGGCACATGCTCTTCTCAACATCTACAGTGTCGTTCAGTAAACCCTGCGCAAAATTTTAATGCCCTCATCAAACAGGAAATAATGGATGATTTGGTGAATAAATCGAATCGTTTCGGTCATCGCTATGACGGGAGATATCACGGTCAATATGCCAGTTCAATTAAAAAATACACGTCAGCTGCTAAAAGACAGTTAAATCGAGCTGAACAAATCCAGCTGATACGTCTGCTGCAGAATTTTACCGCATCACGGGGTTGGAATTGGCGAAGCCTGACGACAACACTTCATTCATTCACTTCAGCGGGTGTTTTTGCCACTCATAAACCCATGGATCAGGGTGTGAAGCTCACTCAGGATACCTTATTGTCAACGTTGTTTGATGCAATAATGTTCAAGTGTAATCAAAAACCTCAAGCCAGGGATATTGATGCCCGGGGTCTCTCCAACCTATTTTGGGCCATGGCGAAACTGGTGGACAACGGTCAGGAGCAGACACCAGAGTTCAACGGAGCCGTGGCCGCGCTGTTGCCCCATGTAAACGCACAGAAACACCAATTTATTCTCCAAAATATCGTTAATCTGCTGTGGGCGATGACGAAACTGGTGATCAACGGGTCGGAGCAGGCACTGGAGATCAAAGAGACCGTGGCCGGGCTATTGCCCCAAGTGAACACACAGAAAGACCATTTTAATCCTCAGCATATCACCAACCTCCTGTGGGTCATGGCGAAACTGGCGGACAAAGGGCATACACCAGGGCAAAACGCGACCGTGGCCATGTTATTGCCACATGTGAATGTACTTAAAGACCAATTTACCCCCCAGGGCATCGCCAATCTGTTGTGGGCCATGGCGAAACTGGTGGACAACGGACAAGAGCAGACACCAATCCTTAAAGAGGCCGTGGCCGCGTTGATACCCCACGTGAAGCTGCAAAAAGCTAACTTTACACCACAGGAGATCGTTAGCCTGTTGTGGGCCATGGCAAAACTGGTGAACAAAGGGCAAAAACGGACACCGGGGCTTAACGAGGCCGTGGTCGCACTTTTGTCCAACGTGAAGGCACAGAAAGCTAACTTTAAAACACAGGAAATTGCCAACCTGCTATGGGCCATGGCGAAACTGGTGGACAATGGGCTGGAGCGGACACCGGGGCTCAAAGAGGCCGTGGCCCTGCTGCTTCCCAATGTGATCTTGCACCAAGCTGATTTTAAACCTCAGGGTATCGCCAACCTGCTTTGGGCCATGGCGAAACTGGTAGACAACGGGCAGGAGCGGACACGAGAGCTCAAAGAGGCCATTGCCGCGCTGTTGCCCTACGTGCACGTGCCGGAAGACCAATTTATTCCTCAGCATATCGCCAACCTGCTTTGGGCCATGGCGAAACTGGTGGACAATGGGGAGTGGACACCAGCGCTTCAGAAAGCTGTGGCCGCGCTGTTACCGCACGTGAACGCACAAAAAGCCAGCTTTAAACCACAGGAAATCGCCAACCTGCTGTGGGCCATGGCGAAACTGGTGGACAACAGGGAGTGGACACCAGAGCTTCAAGAAGCTGTGACCGTGCTGTTACCCCAGGTGAACGGAGAGAAAGTTAGATTTAAACCACAGGAACTCGCCAGCCTGCTGTGGACCATGGCGAAACTGGTGGACAACGGCCAGGAGCAGACTCCAGAGTTCAAAGAGGCTGTGGGCTCACTGTTGCCCCACATGAACGCACAGAAAGCTAACTTTAAACCTCAGGAAATCACCAACCTGCTGTGGGCTATGGCGAAACTGGTGGACAATGGACAGGAGCAGGTAAAGGGTCTCATAGAAGCCATGGCCGAGCTGTTGCCCCACGCGAACGTACAGGAAGACCAGTTTGTTCCTCAGGGTATCGCCAACCTGCTGTGGGCCATGGCGAAACTGGTGGACAACGGGCAAGATCACACACCTGGGGTCAAAGAGACCGTGGCTAAGCTATTAGCCCATGTGAACGCACAGAAAGATCAATTTAATGCCCAGGGCATTGCCAACCTGCTGTGGGCCACGGCGAAACTGGCGGACAACGGGCAGGATCAGACACCCGGGCTCAAAGCGGCCGTGACCGCGCTTTTGCCCCGCGTGAGCGTACAGAAATACCAATTTATTCCTCAGCATATCACCAACCTGATGTGGGCCCTGGCGAAACTGGTGGATAACGGGCAAGAGCAGACAACAGAGCTCAACGAGGCCGTGGCCGCGCTATTGCCACAGGTGATCGCACAGAAAGCTAATTTTAAACCGCAGGAAATTGCCAACCTGCTGTGGGCCATGGCGAAACTGGGTGAGTTCGTTGAGCTGAAATTGGTTACATCCACATTCAAATCGCTTATCTATCGAATCAGTGACAACCCTCGGCTCTCTCAGCAAGACATATTGATGTCTCTCTGGGGAGTCATGGTTTGCTGTGCCAGGCTGTCTCTGGTCTGCGATACCAATACAAATAATGTGTTTGAAAAGCACATGGCTGACCTGTTTACTCGCCTGAAAAATACATCCCCAGAAAATGAAGAGGAACAATCCATCATTGCCATGGCCGCCCGTTGGCTTGGCAGAGCGTGCCCGGTCGTCCCCCATTACCAGACAATCATTTCAAAACCTCAAACCAGCTTCCGCAATCAACTCCAATCATATATTCCCTCTTTGAAGATTGAAGAAGAAAAGAGTCTGAACTCATTACCTCCGGTTGACCTGCTACTGCCAGATCACAACATGGTAATTGAAGTTCAGGGGGCGTCTCACTACGTTGGTGGTGATTTCATCACCAGGAATGGTTCGACTCTACTGAAAATCGCACTGCTGAAAAAATCAGGATTTGTGGTCATTGAAATCCCGGTTAACATACTTTGGAATGAGGATTTAATAAAACCATATATTGATCAAATAAAGACCAGAGTTGACATTCCAACAAAATGAACTTCTGTGCAGAACAGCAGTCTGTTTTTCATACTTTCATGAATTAATGAAATATAATTATGGATAGAAGCTCTGCGGGTATCAGTGGTAAATACGCAAGATCAGGCAAAGATTACAACCAACCGGATAATCAGGCCGCTTCTTCAATGCATGGGCGATGTAGATATGGCCCAGTCAGACGGAGGGATAACCCCCCTCGCACTACCCCGGGTCGTAATGAGTTTTACCATTCTTCTGGTGCACGCCCTTCTCAATATCTGCTGTGCCGTTCAGTAAGCACTGCTCAAGATTTTAATGCCCTCATCAAACAGGAAATAATCGATGGTCTGGTGAATAAACCGGATCGTTTAGGTCATCGCTATGATGGGCGATATCACGGGCAATATGCCAGTTCCATTAAAAGATACACGTTAGCTGCTAAAAGGCCGTTAAACCGGGCTGAACAAAGCCAACTGGTTCGATCGCTGCAAAATTTTACCGCCACACGAAGCTGGAATTGGCGAAGCCTGACGACAACACTTCATTCACTGACTTCTGCGGGTGTTTTTACCCCTCATAAACCCATGGATGAGCGTGTCAAGCTTACTCAAGTCCGCTTATTGTCAACGCTGTTTGATGCAATAATATTCAGCTGCAACCAAAAAACTGAAGCCAGGAATATCGATGCCCAGGGAATCGCCAACCTGCTGTGGGCCATGGCGAAACTGGTGGATAGCGGGCAGGAGCTGACACCGGAACTGAAAGCGGCCGCGACCTCCCTGTTACCCCACTTGAACGCACAGAAAGACCAATTTATTCCTCAGCATATCGCCAACCTGCTGTGGGCCGTGGCGAAACTGGTGAACAACGGGCAGGAGCTGACACCGGAGTACAAAGAGGCTCTGGCCGAGTTGTTGCCCCACGTGAACGCACAGAAAGCTAATTTTAAACCCCAGGAAATCACCAATCTGCTATGGGCCATAGCGAAACTGGTGTGTAACAGCCACGAGCAGACACCTGAGCTTAACGAGGCCGTAGCTGTACTGTTGCGCCGTGTGAGCGTACAGAAAGACCAATTTATACCTCAGCACATTGCCAATTTACTGTGGGCCATAGCGAAATTAGTGATCAACGGTCAGAAGCGAACGCTAGAACTCGAGGAGGCTGTGGCTGCGCTGTTGCCTTATGTGAAGGCTCAGAAAGATCACTTTATTCCTCAGCATATCGCCAACCTGCTGTGGGCCATGATGAAACTGGTGGATAACGGGGAGTGGACACCAGAGCATAAAGAAGCCGTGGTCGCACTGCTGCCCCACTTGAACGTACAGAAAAATAACTTTAATGCCGAGGGAGTCGCAAACCTGCTGTGGGTCATGGCGAAACTGGTGGATAACTGGGAGTGGACACCGGAGCTTAAAGAAGCTGTGGCCGCGCTTTTGCCCCGGGTAAAAACACAGAAAGCTGACTTTAAACCACAAGCAATCCCCAACCTGCTATGGGCTATGGCGAAACTGGTAAACAATGGGGAGTGGACACCAGAGCTTAAAGAAACTGTTACCATGCTGTTATCTAACCTGAGCGGCCAGAAAGTCAGGTTTAAATCAACGGAAATCGCCTGCCTGCTATGGGCCATAGCGAAACTGGTGGACAACAGTGAGTGGACATCAGAATTTAAAGAAGCTGTGGCCGCGCTGTTACCCCACGTGAACGCACTGAAAGATACACTTAAACAACATTGTATCGCCAACCTGCTATGGGCCATGGCGAAGTTGGTGGAAAACAGCGAGGAGCTGACACCAGAGTTCAAAGAGACAGTGGCCACGCTGTTGCCTCACGTGAACACACAGAAAGCTGACTTTAATCCACAGAGTATCGCCAACCTAATGTGGGCCATGGCGAAACTGGTGGACAATGGGCAGGAGTTGATACCAGAGTTCAAAAAGGCACTGGGGGCCCTGTTACTTCATGTGATCGCACAGAAAGCTGACTTTAAACCACAGGAAATCGCCAACCTGCTGTGGGCTATGGCAAAACTGGTGGACCACGGGCAGGACCTGACACCAGAATTCAAAGGAGCTCTGGTCGCGTTGCTGCCCCACGTGATTGCACAGAAAGCTGACTTTAAACGACAGGAAATCGCCAACCTGCTGTGGGCCATGGCCAAACTGGTGGACAACGGGCAGGAGCAAACATCAGAATTTAACGATGCCGTGGCCGCGCTGTTGCCC
>NZ_PJPV01000031.1 GCF_002864045.1 Endozoicomonas acroporae | reverse complement strand
TAAGTTGAGGCGACAACTATGTTGACAAACACCGAAAACTCTTTTACTAAGTATAAATTAAGTTGCTACTTCATTATGCTATCTAATATTCAATTACATCTGAGTAATGTTGTTGGAGTTGGAGCAGTCCAGCTTGCTAAATCTTTATTACCCAGTTTGCTAAATAATAATCTTGTTTCTGTTTCACAGGTTATTTTGCCAGATCGCGGTGATTTGAGCTGCTTTGAGCCATCAGGACAATTAACTAATCATATTATTCATAAACGATTTTTGCCTAATTTTTTATCACGCTTTTTTGAATGCATAGTGCCCTATCATGTACCAAGGAATACAGCACTCCTGGTTTTAGGTGACCTGCCTTTGAACACTGAGGCTAAGCAGATTGTATTTTTGCAAACTTCTAATTTGGTGAGATATTTTAAACCATCATTGTCCATCGATTTTTGTAAATACCGAGCTGCGCAATATATTTTCTCCACAAACGAGAAATATGTTAATCAGTTTATTGTGCAGACAGATGTGATGAAACAAAAGCTAGAAGCATTTTATCCCTCTGTGTGTGGTCGTGTCTCTGTTCTCCCACAACCTGTACCTGCTTGGTTATCTCAATCATTTGTTAAAAGGGTTGGTCGAAATCATGATGGTGCGCTACGCCTTTTTTACCCAGCTGCTTATTATCCACATAAGAATCATTTATTGCTTTCAAAAATTGATAACCCAGAATATTGGCCTATTGAACAATTAATCTTAACGATTGATTCAGAAAAGAATCCGAATAAAAAATGGAGTTCTATTTCCTGCTTGGGTTTTATAAGACCTAATCAAGTCATCTCTTTTTATCAATCATGTGATGCATTGTTATTTCTTTCCAATGAAGAAAGTTTTGGCTTTCCTCTCGTTGAAGCAATGTATTGTGGTTTACCAATAATCTGTCCAGATTTACCCTATGCAAGAACTCTTTGTGGTGACGAAGCTATTTATTTTGAATCAAATAATATTGAGTCACTACGGGATGCAATAATTGATCTGGCAAATAAACTTGAGTCTGGATGGTGGCCGTGTTGGGAGCATGCTTTAGAGTCAATACCTAGCTCTTGGGAGTCTGTTGCTGAAGAGATGCTGAAAATTGCTATAAAAAAATAGCATGGCATTATCTTTTTTTATCTCTTATATAGAAATTCTCCAGTAGATCAGTGATAAGTCTTTTTGTCTGTTCATATCAATGAATAGATAATGTTAGGATTTTTTTCAATTCATTCAGTATTGTGGTCATTTAATTAGTGTTCTTATGAGTAATAAAGTAGCGTTAATCACGGGTGTAACAGGCCAAGATGGTTCATATTTGGCCGAATTTTTATTGGCAAAAGGCTACGAAGTTCATGGCATCAAACGCCGAGCTTCTTTGTTCAATACAGATCGTATTGATCACATCTATGAAGATCCTCATTCAAATAATCAAAATTTTAAATTGCACTACGGTGATTTAAGTGATAGTTCTAATTTAACCCGGATTATCAGTGAAGTGCAGCCAGACGAAGTCTATAACCTGGCAGCGCAGTCTCATGTAGCCGTGTCTTTTGAATCCCCAGAGTATACCGCTGATGTGGATGCTTTAGGTACTCTGCGGCTGTTGGAAGCAATACGCTTTTTGGGTTTAGAAAAGAAAACCCGCTTCTACCAAGCTTCTACTTCTGAATTGTATGGATTGGTTCAAGAAATCCCACAGAAAGAGACTACACCATTCTACCCGCGTTCCCCATACGCAGTTGCTAAGCTGTATGCCTATTGGATTACGGTGAATTATCGAGAGTCATACGGTATGTATGCTTGTAACGGAATCTTGTTCAATCATGAGTCACCTCGTCGTGGTGAAACTTTTGTTACACGCAAGATTACCAGGGGACTTTCAAATATTTCCCAAGGTCTTGAGAGTTGTCTTTATCTGGGTAACATGGATGCTCTTCGTGATTGGGGACATGCACGGGATTATGTTGAAATGCAGTGGCTGATGCTTCAGCAGGAACAGCCAGAAGATTTTGTTATCGCAACCGGTGTTCAATACTCCGTACGACAATTTGTAGATTTTACGGCCAAGTCTATTGGTATTGTTCTGCGCTGGGAGGGGAGTGGAATTGATGAGTGTGCGTATGTGGAGAATTTCAATGCTGATCATGCTCCTTCGCTGACCATTGGGCAGAAAGTCGTCGCGGTTGATCCTCGCTACTTCCGCCCTGCTGAGGTAGAGACTCTGCTTGGAGATCCGACCAATGCAAAGATCAAGCTCGGTTGGGAGCCTACCACCACCCTTGAGGATATGGTTGCAGAGATGGTTGACTGCGACTTGGCGAGAGCAAGGCAGCATGCTCTGCTGAAAGAGCATGGGTATGAAGTGAAAGTGTCCAGAGAGTGAGTGGCACCTTTATCCTCAAGGTACAGGACACGCTGGTTTCTTAAAAAGTATTAAATCTCTTCGGCGATATCCTTCGATATTCATAATCCGCACCAGCTCATGTGCCGGTGCATCTCTAATGAAATCATTATATGAAAAGAATTTATGTGGCTGGACACCAGGGCATGGTTGGATCAGCTATCATTCGCCAGCTATCACAACTTGGAGATGATGAGATTATTTACCGCGACAGATCAGAATTGGATCTGACAGATCAGTCTGCTGTACGACATTTTTTTCATTCAGAACAGGTTGATCAGGTTTATCTGGCAGCGGCCAGGGTGGGTGGCATCCACGCCAATAATATTTACCCTGCTGAGTTTATCTACGAGAACCTGATGATTGAGTGCAATATCATTCACCAGGCCTATGCTGCTGGTGTCAAGCAATTATTGTTTCTTGGTTCCAGCTGTATTTATCCAAAGCACGCTCAACAGCCGATGGTGGAAAGTGAGTTATTGAATGGTCATCTGGAAGCCACTAACGAGCCTTACGCCATTGCCAAGATCGCTGGCATCAAGCTGTGCGAGTCATATAACCGACAGTACGGAGTCGATTTCCGCTCTGTAATGCCTACCAATCTTTATGGTGAGAACGACAACTTCCATCCACAAAACAGCCATGTGATCCCGGCCATGATGCGGCGATTCCATGAGGCAAAGCTCCGGGGTGATAAAGAGGTGGTGGTCTGGGGAACAGGCACCCCCATGCGGGAATTTCTCCATGTGGATGATATGGCAGCGGCATGTATTCATGTGATGAACCTAGATAAGGCCATCTACAGTAAACATACAGAACCGATGATGTCCCATATCAATGTAGGCACAGGAGTGGATTGCACCATTCGAGAACTGGCGGAAACCATGGGGCAAGTAGTCGGGTTTGAAGGTAAGATTATTTTTGATACATCCAAGCCCGATGGTACACCGCGCAAGCTGATGGACGTTTCCCGCTTGGCTAACCTGGGCTGGGAGTCTTCAGTGTCATTGCAGGATGGCCTTGGGATGACTTATGGGTGGTTTTTGGAGAATGTAGCGGAGTTGAGGCAAGTGTAGTTGTGGGTTATGAGTTATGGGGCTTGAATTTAAGCTTGGCTTCTCGGCTCATGCTTCAAAACTCATCACTTAAAACAAACTCTTAACTCAAAACTAAAAACCCACAAGCAACTCACAACCCAAAACTATGTTACCTCTCGCAACCTTCAAAACCGTAGTAGCCTCAACACCCCTGGTCCCCATTGATTTGATCATTCGCAATAAACAGGGTCATGTGCTGCTGGGGTTGCGAAATAATCGGCCTGCTCAGGGCTACTGGTTTGTACCCGGAGGTCGCATCCAGAAAGATGAGCGTCTTGATGATGCATTTAGTCGTCTGGTATCGGTTGAACTCGGTACTGCGGCTGGATTCGATCAGGCCTCGTTCCTTGGGCTTTATCAGAATTTTTACCTGGATAATTTTTCCGTGGACTCTTTTAGTACTTACTATGTTGTGCTGAGCTATGAACTGATGCTGGAGATCGACCTGTGTGATTTCCCTGAAGAGCAACATTGTGATTACCACTGGTTTACCGTTGATGAGCTGTTGTCATCTAACCAGGTTCATCAACATACGAAAGATTATTTTCTATAAGTTGTGGGTATGAGCTGTTAGCTGTTAGTTATGAGCCGTGAAGTTACTATGTTCCATGGCACATCCGCTTACAACCCATAACTCACAACCCATAACTCACAACCCTTAATCATGACCCTAATCCCCGTAATCATGTCCGGCGGTACCGGCAGCCGCCTTTGGCCACAGTCCCGCTCCTTATACCCAAAGCAGTTTCTGCCGCTGGTGAATGAACAGACCATGTTGCAGAACACAATCACCCGTTTAGATGGCCTGGATTTCATTGCGGCTCCCATGGTCATTGCCAATGAAGAGCACCGCTTCCTGGTGGCAGAACAGTTTCGCCAGCTGGGGCGTAAAGCGTCAGCGATTATTCTTGAACCGGTTGGGAGAAATACTGCACCAGCAGTGGCACTGGCGGCTCTAAAAACTCAAAACTCATGCCTCATAACCCACAACCCACAATCCAAAAAAAACAACGACCCTATCCTATTGATCCTTGCTGCTGACCATGTCATTCAAGACGTACAGGCTTTCCATCAAGCCATTGAAGCGGCATTGCCTGCGGCCAGTGATGGCAAACTGGTAACATTTGGCATTGTGCCCACCCATCCGGAAACGGGGTATGGTTATATCAAGGCAGGGGAACAGTTAATAGGTGATAGGGAAAAGTTAATCGGGAATGAAGAGGGAGTAGTGGGGGAATCTACAGAATCTAAACTCACAGTTCATAACTCTTTACCCATAACTCATAACCCACCCCTCTCAATCCATAACTCATCACCCACAACGATCTACTCTGTAGCACAGTTTGTGGAGAAACCTGACCTCGAAACAGCCCAGGGCTACCTGGCTTCCGGGGATTATTACTGGAACTCAGGTATGTTCCTATTCAAAGCCTCCCGCTACCTGGAAGAATTAAACAAGTTCCGACCGGATATTCACGAGGCCTGCCAGAAAGCCATGGAAGCACAAAGTGCCGATCTTGACTTTGTGCGTTTGGATGAACTGGCCTTTAAGGCCTGTCCGGATGAGTCCATTGATTACGCGGTAATGGAAAAAACCACTGATACAGTAGTGGTGCCTCTGGATGCCGGTTGGTCCGATGTAGGTTCATGGTCATCGCTGGCCGATATTTCTGAAAAGGATGAAGCTGGTAACTCCACACTGGGTGATGTACTGCTTCATGATACCCGCAATACTTTCGTGCGCAGTGAGAAGAAACTGATTACTACTGTAGGTGTTGACGATCTGGTCATTACCGAAAGCGATGATGCCATCCTGGTGGCTCATAAGGACCGCGTGCAAGATGTTAAAAAGATTGTTGAGCGGCTTAAAGCAGAAAACCGGGCAGAGGTAAAACTGCATCGCAAAGTCTATCGCCCATGGGGTGCTTACGACTCTATTGATATGGGCGAACGCTTCCAGGTTAAGCGCATCACTGTTAAGCCCGGAGCACAACTCTCCCTGCAGATGCATCATCACCGGGCCGAGCACTGGATTGTAGTTAAAGGTACCGCACTAATTACCAATGGTGACCAGGAGCTACTGCTGACCGAGAACCAGTCCACGTACATTCCCATTGGTGCTGTCCACCGGTTGGAAAACCCCGGCAAGTTTGACCTTGAGTTAATTGAGGTACAGAGCGGCGGATATCTGGGTGAGGATGATATTGTGCGGTTTGAGGATACGTATGGTAGGGCGTGATTAGTTGTAAGTGAAGAGGTAATGGTTCATTTTGAATAGTCCAATTCCCCATTAACCATTCCCTCACAACCCATAACTCAAAACCCATAGTCCATAACTCACAATCCATAACCCCCCGTAAATAAAATGTCCAGATTAAACTGGAATACTATTGACCAGGTTTCTGCCGCTTGAAGTGCCAGTGCTCTGTAAAACCGGCCATCTTTTATCAAGAAACGGATGCGCGAAGAAGAGGATGCGGTGTATGGTGGTGAGATGAGTGCCCACCACTATTTCCGTAACTTTGCTTATTGCGATTCAGGGAGGATTCCTGGGTGCTGGTGGCGGAGTTGATGTCCCATAAGGGTAAGAAACTTTCTGAACTGGTGTCCGAACGCATTGCCCTGTTCCCATCCTCTGTCGAGATCAACAGCACCTTAGGTAATCCACAGGCGGCAATTGACTGGATCCTCTCAATTTACGAAAAGGATGCAGTAGCTATTGACCATACCGATGGTATTTCGCTGGATATGAGTGGCGGTTTAATTTACGACTTTCCAATACTGAACCGGTGATTCGCTTGAATGTGGAGAGTAGGGGGGATTACGATCTAATGCATAAGATGACGACTGAATTGCTTGATCTAATCAGAAGTGAATAGATGTTGTCATACCCTCTCCTTTTTGTATTTTGGCGAAATCAATAAATGAAGATATCCATTATTACGGTATGCTTTAATTCAGCATACACCATTGAAGACACTATTCTCTCTGTAATATCTCAGACTCATAAGGATATTGAGTACATTATTGTTGATGGTGGTTCTACCGATAACACTCTCGCAATTATTGACAAATACAGAACCAATATAAGCCATCTGATATCCGAACCTGATGATGGCTTATATGATGCGATGAATAAAGGCATCAAACTTGCGACTGGTGATGCAATTGGCATTCTTAATTCTGATGATATTTTTCAGGATAATAATGTCCTATCTCATGTTGCTACTACTCTTTCAGATTCAGCGATTGATGCTTGCTATGGAGACTTGGTGTACGTTTCTCAGCATGATGTAGGCCAGGTTGTCAGATTATGGAAGTCATGTAACTACGATGAAAGCCTGTGGGCTACAGGCTGGGTGCCAGCTCACCCTACATTTTTTGCGAAAAACAATGTGTATAAAAATCATGGCTTATTTGATGTGTCAAACAGACTAGCTGCTGATTATGAGTTTCTCATCAGAGTAATTGGTAGAGATAAAATCAGAGTCAAATATATACCTGAAGTACTGGTAAGAATGCGACTTGGAGGTGAAACCAACAAAAATTTGAAAAACATTGTTAGACAAAATTTCGAAATTATAAGAGCAGCCAAGAAAAATGGCTTCACTTTTTCTATAACCCGGTTTGTCATTAAAAAATTAAAATTAAAAATAAACGAATACAGAAATGCATCGTTGTCTTTGAAAGGAAACATTAGATGACCCAAAAAATATGCGTCACTGGTGCTACCGGTTTTATCGGCAATGGTGTTTGTAATTATCTTGACAATCTGGGATACGAGGTAATTCGTATAAGCCGAGATGAGAAGACAGGGTATTCAGCGGTTGGCAATATTGATAACAAGACAAATTGGAAATCTGTCTTGATAGGTTCTGAATGCGTTGTTCATTTGGCAGCAAGGGCTCATATTTTACATGAACAATCCTTGGACCCAAGAGAGGCATTTTTTAAGGTCAATGTAGAAGGAACTTTGAATCTGGCTCGTCAGGCGGTAAATGCCGGAGTGAAACGCTTTGTATTTATCAGTTCTATTGGCGTTAATGGAGAAACAACTACCAACCAACCATTTACAGAAAAGAGTAATGTACACCCTCAAAGCCTATATGCTCTTTCCAAACTGGAAGCAGAATCCGGGTTACGAAAAATAGAAAAAGAGTCAGGGTTAGAGGTTGTGATCATTCGGCCTCCGCTGGTATACGCAGCCAATGCCCCCGGTAATTTTCAAAGGTTGATGAAACTGGTCAGTTTAAATGTGCCTCTTCCATTTGGTCGGCTAAACAATCAACGCAGCTTTGTGGCTTTGGATAATCTGACTGACTTTATTGCTGCTTGCATACATCATCCAGCCGCAGGTGGTGAGACTTTCCTGATAAGCGATAGTCAACCTGTTTCTACTACTGAACTGATAAGATTATTATCGGAAGGAATGGAAAAAAAGGTTACCCTATTCCCATTCCCTGGCTCTATCATATGGCTTGGAGCAAGATTGATTGGCAAGAAAAAAATCTATCAGCAACTTTATGGTTCCTTAGTAATTGATATAACTAAGGCAGGAAACCTTCTTGGCTGGCTGCCACCGGTAGCCTTTGATGAAGCACTTAAAAAAGCAGCATCCGCTTTTCATCACGCAAAGGAAGATGGGAAGTCATAGCCGTGCTGGTTTCCGTTACAAAGTTCAAGAGGCCTCCCACTATAAATTCAGCAAGCAGATCGTTTATGTTACGTTTTCTAGATGTTGTATTTGCATTAATCGGTTTGATATCAGGTTCCCCAATCCTTCTACTGATCTACTGTATCGGCCTGTTCGATACCGGCTCTCCTCTTTTCCTGCAGGAGCGGGTTGGCCGACAAAAGAAACCTTTTACACTGGTTAAATTCCGGACCATGAAGGTTGATACTGCATCTGTAGCCAGTCACTTAGCCTCTTCATCATCCATCACTTCGTTGGGGCGATTTCTGAGAAAGACGAAACTGGATGAGTTACCCCAGTTAATTAATGTGTTAAAAGGGGATATGAGCCTGGTAGGGCCTCGCCCCAACCTTTTCAACCAGGAAGAGTTGATTGCCGCCAGAGACAGGCTGGGTGTTTATGATGTACTGCCTGGTATTACGGGTTTAGCCCAGGTTAACCATATTGACATGTCTACTCCTGAGTTGCTTGCTGAAACTGATAGCCAGATGATTAAAACCTTAACTGTTCGGAATTATTTTAAATTTATTTTCATGACGGTGACGGGGAGCGGTCAGGGGGATCGGGTGCGTTGAGCATCGATTTCCGTTGCCCGTAAAAGCTTACATCTCAGGGAGAATGCGGAAGCCGGGCGAAACCAGGGGTCATATATGGTCTTTAATTATGCATAACAAATGCCGTTTATGGTGATAAGAAAAGTTATTTGTATAATGAATGACCTTGGCTTACATGTATGTGGTCAGGCAAGTTTGCTTTATTAGTAGGTATTACCAAACGCTTTCCACCAGAGGCCTCTCTCAAATTACTATCTGCTGTAGTGTGGCACCGAGATGAATCGCTGTGGCGGTCATCAAAAGGTCCGCCGGATCATTATTAATGTTGTTGTCCAGTCCTGCCAGGGTTATCTCTTAAAGCTGTTTTCCGTAATCCGTAAGAGCGTTTTCTTATCTCTTTCGGACAACGGAAAGTAGACAACGACAATCAATCCCCCTCATGCTCTAGAAAAAGAGTCACCGGCAAATCAAACCGTTCAGCCAGGCTTTGTATCTGCCGCAAGTTCAGCGGTCGCCTGCCGTTTAATACTTCTGAAACAACACCCTGACTGCCAATCTCAGGCAGTTCGGCTTGAGTCAGGCCATGCTGGCACATTAATACTTTGATCAGGGCAATTGCGCCATCCTGTTGGTCCCACTGGGAAAGCACCGGGTCTGTCTGGTATTCATAGCGTTCTATTTTCTGGGCAATCATGTCCAGAAGGAGATTTCTGGGATCATTCGGGTTATCGCCGATGGTTCTGTAGATCAGTTCTGTGGCATCAAGGGCCTGTTGATATTCGTTTTCGTTATTAATGCCTTCCAGAAAGGGGGCAACTTCCAGTAAATGGTGAAAACGCCGGGTTAATTCGGCCATGCCTTTTGAATTGTTCAGGTTCACAGACTTCCTCCTTTTCGGCAGCGTTTGGTGATTTCATCGTACCCCTTGTGGTCAACAATGTGCTTTACAAAGAGCTTCTGACTCATAAAGTAAAGAATGCTAATCAGCCGGATGTGGTTACCGGCAATATCGATGACATAGGCATCTTTGTCATAACGAAAACGCTCTGACGTTTTGAAGACCTGTTTTAAGGAATGAACATCCACAAAGCTGTGTTTATTCAATACCTGATAGGTTTCCATAATGGCCCCGGCGTGCTGCGGGTACTTTCTTGCCGCTTCAGAGAACTTTCGCTTTGCAATAATATGCATGCATTGTTAACCTTATATCTCAATTTGAGATTTTGCAATTTTTACCGTCAATCCTTTTGGTATTTCATAGTAGTTCAGTTAAAGCCACTGTTCGTTTCCCGTTGCCCGTAATCCGTTAAGCGTTTTTTATCATCTTTTTCGGATAACGGACTAAGAAAAGCAGATAGCGAGTTTTGCCATTAATTTAATTAACGTGTATTCGCGGAATACTGCGGAACCAATTATGCCATTGCTCTGGCTAACGGTACTCTGGCGTTGGCCTTGGCGCTTAATGCCCTGAAGATTGGTGCCGGTGATGAGGTGGTGGTTACGCCCCGCACCTTTCTCGTTTCGGCCAGCAGTATTGCTAACGCCGGTGCGAAACCCATTTTTGCCGATCTGGATCGTGACTCCCAAAATATTACCGCCGAAACCATCCAGGCAGTGCTAATGGAACGCACCAAAGCCATTATTTGTGTCCATCTGTCAGGGTCCCGCTCTGAGGTTTACCTGGAAAAAGCGTTTGATAACATTGATTGCCAGCCCAAAGAGCGACTGCCGACTGCAAGGGAATTGGGAGAAACCAGTTTGATGTTTCTGGTGCATCCGACTTTGACCCAGGCTGAAATTGCGAAAACCTGTGAAGTGATTCAGCAAGTTATTAGTGAGGCTTCAGCTTAAACAATTTTGTTTACTTTCCTTTAAAGTCGTTTTCCGTTACCCGCAAAAGATAAGATAAATACTTTTACGGGAAGCTTGCCATATCATGGTCTTTAAATCGTACTTTAATTAATCATTAGGTAAACCCCCGGCTATGCCGGGGT
>NZ_PJPV01000309.1 GCF_002864045.1 Endozoicomonas acroporae | reverse complement strand
CGGGCCGATGCCTGAAGAGACTGGAAAAAGTCCGGGTGTGAATAAAACCGGGAAATTAGATGATAGTTCTAGCGTTACTTCTCTTTTACCCTCAGCTGACCAGGGAACTGAAACCAGTCCAGCATCCATAGCGCAGCGTTCGTCCACTACTGGCACTCAGACAGTTTCTGATAACTTGATTGAAAGGACTGGAAACAGTCCGGTTGGAGATGAAGCTAAGGAATCAGGTAAGGGTTTTGAGGTTACTTCTCCTGAATCTCCAGTTGACGAAAAAACTGAAACCTCTTCAACGTCCCTGGTGCGGGGGATGTCCATTACAGGCACTCAGACCTTATCGATTCCTGAGTCAGACGGGCCGATGTCTGAAGGGACTGGAAAAAGTCCGGCTGTGAATGAAACCGGGAAATCAGGTGATGGTTCTGACGTTGATTCTCTATCGTCTCCAGATGACCAGGGAGCTGAAACCAGTTCAACGTCATCAGCGCGGCGGGCCTCCTCTGCTGGCACTCAGACGGATGCTGATAACTCGATGCCTGAAGAGACTGGAAACAGTCCGGTTGTAGATGAAGCTAAAGAATCAGGTGATGGTTCTGACGCTACTTCTCCAGCATCTTTAGTTGATCAGGGAACTGTAACCAGTCCAGAAACACTCGGGGCGTCCAGTACAGGCAGTCAGACCTCATCGGTTACTGATTCACCCGGGCCGATGCCTGAAGAGACTGGAAAAAGTCCGGTAGGGGATAAAGCCGGAAAATCAGGTAATGGTTCTGACGTATCCTCCTCTCTTAACTCCAGTTGCACCAGGGAACGGAAACCCGTCCAACTTCCCTCCCGCCACGCAGTGTCATTACATGCCGTCAGCCCCCATCGGTTCCTGAGTCGCTCAAGCTGCTTCCTGAAGGGGCTGGAACAAATCCGGCTGAGGATAAAGCTAAGAAATCAGGTGATGGTTCTGATGTTGTTTCCCTTTCATCTTCAGTTGACCAGGGAACTGAAACC
>NZ_PJPV01000308.1 GCF_002864045.1 Endozoicomonas acroporae | reverse complement strand
ATGGAAGCCATGGCAAAAATTCCCTGAAGCAACCAGCTCTGCCAACCTAACCAGCTGGATAGCCACGATACCATGCGCTTTCTGACCATGGTTAACGTTTTTTTTTTAATGCTACGGTGTGCCCTGATATTTCTGTTCTTTCTGTGCCCGTGTCTCTTGCGATCTATTACGGGACGGAAGTCGCTCTGGAAGGTGGGCATGACCCGGATAATCGCCGCTGTTTCCCGTGGGAAAGGCTCGATTCCCGGCAGGATATGGTGGACTTTATCAAGCAGCTTACATCCCTGCGCAACCAGTCTTCAGCGTTGCAGTCAGGCAGTGTGCAGTGGCTTTATGCACAAGGCGATGTGATTGCCTTTGCCCGCTGTCTGGATGGTGAGCGGATAATCTGTGCAATAAACCGAGGAACCACACCGAAAGAGCTCTCTATACCGATTTGGCAGACGGGTCTCGAGCAAGGATGTTTTTCGTCTCTGATAAATAAGGAAGAGGGCATTGATGCTTCAGGTTGCACCCTTGAACTGACTCTACCCGCTAAGT
>NZ_PJPV01000307.1 GCF_002864045.1 Endozoicomonas acroporae | reverse complement strand
TGTACGACTGTGTTCCCTTTGTCCTCCAGTTTCGCCATGGCCCACAGCAGGTTGGCGTTACCCTGTGGTGTAAAGTTAGCTTTCTGTGCGCTCACGTGGGGCAACAGTGCGGCCACAGCCTCTTTGAGCCCTGGTGTCAACTCATGCCTGTTATCCACCAGTTTCGCCATGGCCCACAGCAGATTGGCAATTTCCTGTGGTTTAAAGTTGGTTTTCTGTGCGTTCACGAGGGGCAACAGCACGGCCATGGCCTCTTTAAGTTCTGGTGTCTGCTCCTGCCCGTTGTCCACCAGTTTCGCCATGGCCCACAGCAGATTGGCGATTTCCTGTGGATTAAAGTTAGCTTTCTGTGCGTTCAAGAGGAGCAACAGTGCGGCCACGGCCTCTTTGAGTTCTGGTGTCTGCTCGTACCCGTTGTCCACCAGTTTTGCCATGGCCCACAGCAGGTTGGCGATACCCTGGGCATTAAGCTGGTCTTTCTGTGCGTTCACGTGGGGCAACAGCGCGGCCACGGCCTCTTTGAGTTCTGGTGTCTGCTCCTGCCCGTTGTCCACCAGTTTCGCCATGGCCCACAGCAGGTTGGCGATTTCCTGTGGTTTAAAGTTAGCTTTCTGTGCGTTCACGAGGGGCAACAGCGCGGCCACGGCCTCTTTGAGTTCTGGTGTCTGCTCCTGCCCGTTGTCCACCAGTTTCGCCATGGCCCACAGCAGGTTGGCAATTTCCTGA
>NZ_PJPV01000306.1 GCF_002864045.1 Endozoicomonas acroporae | reverse complement strand
TGTATCCTGCCCGTTGTCCAGTAGTTTCGCCATGGCCCAGAGCAGGTTGGCGATTTCCTGTGGTTTGAAGTTAGCTTTCGCTGTGTTCACGAGTGGCAGCAGCGCGTCCACGGCCTCTTTGAGCCCCGGTGTCCGCTCCTGCCCGTTGTCCACCAGTTTCGCCATGGCCCACAGCAGGTTGGCGATAGCCTGTGGTGTAAAGTTATCTTTCTGTGCGTTCACGAAGGGCAACAGCGCGGCCATGGCCTTGTTGAGCCCTGATGTCTGCTCTAGCCCGTTGTCCACCAGTTTCGCCGAGGCCCATAGCAGGCTGGCGATTTCCTGTGGTTTGAAGTTAGCTGTCTGTGCGTTCACGAAGGGCAACAGCGCGGCCACGGCCTTGTTGAGCCCTGATGTCTGCTCCTGCCCCTTGTCCACCAGTTTTGCCATGGCCCACAGCAGGTTGGCGATATGCTGAGGAATAAATTGGTTTTTCTTTGCGTTCACCTGGGGCAACAGTGTGGCTACAGCCTCTTTGAGCCCCGGTGTCCGCTCCTGCCCGTTGTCCACCAGTTTTGACATGGCCCAAAGCAGGTTGGCGATACCCTGTGGTGTAAAGTTTGCTTTCTGTGCGCTCACTTGTGGCAACAGCGCAGCCAACGCCTCGTTGAACTCTGGTGTTCGCTTTTGCCCGTTGTCCACCAGTTTCGCCATGGCCCACAGCAGGTTGGTGATATGTTGAGGAATAAATTGGTCTTTCTGTGCGTTTACGAAGGGCAACAGCACGGCCACGGCCCCTTTAAGCCCCGGTGTCCGTTCCTGCCCGTTGTCCACCAGTTTC
>NZ_PJPV01000305.1 GCF_002864045.1 Endozoicomonas acroporae | reverse complement strand
AATAAGCTTCCGGCTATGCCGGAAGTCATTTAACTTCTTATGAAATTGCAATTGCCGGTACAGGCTACGTAGGCCTGTCCAACGCTGTTCTGTTGGCTCAGCACAATCAGATGATGGCCGTTGATATTGTTCCCCAAAAAGTGGATATGATTAACGACCGTATGTCACCCATTGTGGATGCGGAAATTGAAGAGTTCGGATCGGATTGAAAATCGCCGAGGCGATTTTGTTGCAGCGTTGAAGGTTTAAGCGTTTAAATGAGCGTTGTAGCTTTTCAACGCTTTAACGGTGCTATTTATATCCATCAGAGATCAATTCCAGAATGGATTTAAAACGTTTACCCCCGTATTGATAAAGGCCCGGGTGTTGCGGGTAACCAGTGTCAGGCCATAGGTGATGGCTGTGGCCGCAATTTGTTTATCAATGGCATTTTCATAATAAGGCACTCTGAGCTTCCCCCAGATTTGAGCCTCGGTAATGCCAAATTCCAGGATGTACTGGCTATAGTCTCTGATCAGGGTATTCAGCCAGTGTTCAAGCTGCCTGGCCTGAGGCGTGTCACCTCTATGGCGAATTTTCTCCACACCCCGACGGAGTTCTCCGAGGGTAATCACGCTGAGATAGAGTGGCGATGCCTGTTGAGTCGCCTCTTTAAAGAACCCCTGAACACCGGGGTTGGCTTTTTGTTTCTTGCGAATTTCACTGATGACATTGGTATCAATCAAATACATTGGAATCACCACTGTCTTCGAGACGCTCAAAGTCATCATCATTACCTACATTGGGGATACTTTTCAGCGCTTCAGTAAAGCTCTTTTTTTGGGGCTTTAACAGAACCGATTCAAGAATCCGACGGTGGGTGCTCTCTCTGAATAATTAAAACATGAGATCCAACG
>NZ_PJPV01000304.1 GCF_002864045.1 Endozoicomonas acroporae | reverse complement strand
CTGCATTTGCTGCAAAATTTCGCAGCAACGCGGAGCTGGAATTGAGTGAAGCATGACGACGCTCACTGCACTCATTGACTTCAGCGGGTGTTTTTACCCCTCATCAACCCATGGATGAGCGTGTTCAGTTCACTCAAGCAGGCTTATTGTCAACGCTACTGGATGCAATCATATTCAAGTGCAACCAAAAGCACAGAAAGAGCAATATTGATGCTCAGCATATTGCCAACCTGCTGTGGGCCATGGCGAAACTGGTGGACAACGGGCAGGAGCGGACACCAGAGCTCAACCAGGCCGTGGCCGCGTTGTTGCTCCTCGTGCACGAACAGAAAGACCAACTTAATGCCCAGGGAATCACCAACCTGCTGTGGGCCATGGCGAAACTGGTGGACAACGGGCAGGAACAAACACCAGAACTCAAAGAGACCGTGGCCGCGCTGTTGCCCCACGTAAACGCACAGAAAGCTCACTTTAAACCACAGGGTACTGTCAACCTGCTGTGGGCCATGGCAAAACTGCTGGACAACGGACATGAGCCAATATCAGGGTTCGAAGAGGCCTTGGCCGTGCTATTGCCCCACGTGAACGCACAGAAAAACCAATTTAATGCCCAGGGTGTCACCAACCTGCTGTGGGCCATGGCGAAACTGGTGGACAACGGGCAGGAGCAGATGCCAGAGCTCAAAGAGGCTGCGGCCGCGCTGTTGCCCCATGTGAACACACAGAAAACCCAATTCATTCCTCGGCAAATCACCAACCTGCTGTGGGCCATGGCGGAAGAGTG
>NZ_PJPV01000303.1 GCF_002864045.1 Endozoicomonas acroporae | reverse complement strand
TTTTTTTAATTTTTTTTTTTCCAGCAGAGGTCTGCATCTGTTTTCGTAGTTGATGCCGGCGTCTGCAAATTCACCCGAGGTTTTGACCGTGCTGTTCACCGCCTTGGTGTTGGCAACCGTTCCTGCCTTGTCAACCCCGCCCCCCCCGATACCGGCGTCTGCATTGAAACCCGAGGTTTTGACCCTGCTGTTCACCGCCATGGTGTTGGCAACCGTTCCTCCATCTAAAACCACCCCTACCCCGGTGCCGGCGCATGCAATTTTACCCGAGGTTTCGACCGTGCTGTTCACCGCCGTGGTGTTGGTAACCATTCCTCCACCGCCAACCAACCCCGCCCCAATGCCGGCGTGTGCATTGTCACCCGAGGTGGAAATATGCACATTTTCGGCCCGGATATCACTGACTGTGCCATTCGCAGTACAGGCTGCCAACCCGGTCGTCTTCGTTGAATTTATATGGGTATCAGTAAAGCCAAGGCGACTGATGTTGCCTTGTTTCAGAGTATCAACTAAACAGTCAGGCAGGCCGCTGATGGTACGGCGCTGCCCATCGTACTCCCCGGTGAATGGATGGGTATCATTGCCAATGGATTGATAGTCTTTAGTGACAACAATATCTGCTGTCTGTTGATAGGTACCGTTCAGTGGATAGTCGGGATGTCGGCCAATCTTGCTCAGGGTTTCTGTATCATTAATCTTTATGGGTGTTGATGCTGTAGCGGCTGTTGATGCTGTGGTCGGTATTGACTCTTTAGCGGCTGTTGATGCTGTAGTGGGTGTTAACTCTTTAGCGGCTGTTGATGCTGTAGTGGGTCTTCACTCTGTAGCGGCTGTTGATGCTGTAACGTCTGTTGACACTGTGTCGGCTGCTGCCGCAACTGTTGGCTCTTTAGTGGTTGTTGATGCTGTAGTGGGTGTTGACTCTTTAGCGGCTGTTGACGCTGTAGTAGGTGTTGATGCTGTAGTGGGTGTTGACTTTTTAGCGGCTGTTGACGCTGTAGTGGCATTTACCTGGCAAAACGATAAATCCAACGCATCCCGAAATTCAGTTATCGAAGAGCAGTTGACTGTTAACACACTTTGGTCTGCATTTTGGCATAAAAGTTGATAATTGGGGATAGATCCATAACTCCTTATATTGCCATTGACAGAGCTGTTCACCGCCGTGGTG
>NZ_PJPV01000302.1 GCF_002864045.1 Endozoicomonas acroporae | reverse complement strand
TGTGCGGGGTGACCGAAATGTCGGTCATGAGCATTTGTGTTCATGCCAGGGAATCACCCCCTGGATTCCTCAAAGAACAGGACCCTTGGCCGTGTGGGTGGTTTTTCCGGCAGTGCCGGTTGTTGCAGCCCGGGTGGCTCTGGAGGAGGTCTTCTGGGGCGTTGTACAACGGCAGGTTTCTCTCTTGCCTCTTTCCTGACGGCTTTTATCGAGGGACGGCCGGCAAATAGGGGTTAATGCTCCACATCTATTCGTAACATGCTGAAAAATATGTGAAATAGGTTCTTTGCAGTGATGGAGAGGTAAAGCACTACAGCCTACATCTAAGCGATACACCCCCCTTCTTTTATGGGTTGTGGTCGGATTACCCCATGTTTTTTCATCCAGTTGGTTAGATTTGCTGGGGTTGTACTGTATCTTTCAGCTATAAATGTTTTTGTCGCCCCATTAGCCAACAAAGCCTCAATTTCAGGCTGAAACGGATCAAGTTTGCTTTTTCCGGGTCCCTTTGGGCGACCTAAGGGTATACCAGCTGCTTTTTTTGCTCTCAAGGCTTCCTTAGTTCTTTGGGAAATCAAGTCTCTTTCAATTTCAGCTGCCATAGAGAATGCCATTGCCATAATTTTGCTCTGGATAGAATTATCTAGGTGCCAGTCACCTTTGACGGAGTAAACCCGTATTCCCCGTTGCATGGCAACAGACAGTATCTCTATGCATTCCAACATGCTTCGACCTAACCGGGACAGCTCACTGACAACGAGACTGTCGCCTTGACATCCTCCCACAGCTAAAGCAGTGGGATTCCTCCTGCGAGACGCTCATGCCCGAGCGCGGTTTTCCCCTTACCAGTAACGGGAAAAACCCTATTCGACAATCTGTTCTACTTTCTGGTCAGGCTGGCATAGAACTTGTGGAAAGCACCGCTCTTCGTGCAGCGTCAACAAAAGAGCATGTCACCGATATCATCAATGAGGTTCTTGAGGAGCTGGTTCGCCAATATTATGAGCTACCATCATTCTCTATTCTTGATGACTCCGCCACAAAAGCCTGGAAAAAGGTTCGCCTTAATTTCTTTGCCGAGTACCGACAGCAGCTGAGCCTGCCAATACTGTATCATCCCGTCTGCCCGACGGTAGGTCTACAAAAGACTGGATAAAGTTAAATGACTTCCGGCATAGCCGGAAGCTTATTAGG
>NZ_PJPV01000301.1 GCF_002864045.1 Endozoicomonas acroporae | reverse complement strand
GCATGCATGATGGAACTGATCAGTAAATAAGCCATCTAACCTCCCAGGAGCCTGTCGGACTTAAGCGTCCGTAGCGAGGATTGCGAGAAATTGAGGATAAAAATTTCTGCTTCTGAGGAGAATAGCGGGGCTATTTGACGAAGAAGCAGGAATTTTTAGACCAATTTATCGCAACCGCAGTAGGACAGTCTTAAGTCCGACAGGCTCCCCCGGCCCAGCAAGAGGTGAACTGCCCATGACCACGACGGAAGCCGTGGCCGAACAACCAGAACAGTCGTCAGAACCATCGGAAGTAGAATCCGTTGCACCTGAAGCTCCTCATATAAGAGCGGAAAAGTCCCTGGCACTGGTTAAGGGTCAACCATTCACCAAGCTGCCTGACGATCTCTACATTCCACCGGATGCCCTGGAAGTCTTTCTGGAAGCCTTTGAAGGCCCGCTGGATCTTCTGCTCTACCTGATCAAACGGAACAACATGGATATCCTCGATATCCAGGTGGCCCAGATCACCCATCAGTACATGGAATACGTCAAACTGATGGAAAGTTCCCAGTTTGAGCTGGCGGCAGAATATCTGGTGATGGCCGCAACACTGGCGGAAATCAAATCCCGAATGCTGTTGCCACGAACCGCAGAGGCTGAAGAGGAAGAAGACGACCCCCGTGCTGAGCTGGTCAGGCGACTGCAGGAGTATGAGCGCTTTAAGAAAGCGGCCGAAGACCTGGA
>NZ_PJPV01000300.1 GCF_002864045.1 Endozoicomonas acroporae | reverse complement strand
GGTAATAGCTAATGTGTATGGCGATGAATTTGAATAACTTCAAATTCATTTGATCGTTAAAGGTAGTTGTATTGACTGACCTCTAACGATTTACGAAGGTAAATCGTTTCGGGTTATATGGTCAAGTGACTAAGCGTACACGGTGGATGCCTTGGCAGTCAGAGGCGATGAAGGACGTGGTAATCTGCGATAAGTCTTGGGGAGCTGATAAACAAGCTGTGATCCAGGAATTTCCGAATGGGGAAACCCACCAACATAAGTTGGTATTCCTTAGCTGAATACATAGGCTTTGGAAGGCGAACCCGGGGAACTGAAACATCTAAGTACCCGGAGGAAAAGAAATCAATTGAGATTCCCCCAGTAGCGGCGAGCGAACGGGGAGTAGCCCTTAAGCAATTGATGAGTTAGTGGAACACTCTGGAAAGTGTGGCCATAGTGGGTGATAGCCCCGTACACGAAAGCTCATTTATTGTGAAATCGAGTAGGACGGGACACGTGAAATCCTGT
>NZ_PJPV01000030.1 GCF_002864045.1 Endozoicomonas acroporae | reverse complement strand
AAAGAAGCCTGGCAGATACTGCAGACGCGACCCAGAGTCAGCGAAATGAGTGCAGCAACACTGATCGCAGAAATCGGTGATGACATGAGCAAGTTCGGAGGCAGGAAGGAAATCGCTTCATGGGCTGGGCTGTGTCCGGGCAACAACGAGAGTGCTGGGAAATGCAAAAGTGGTCGAACCCGAAAAGGGAACAAGATGATCAAAACGATCTTGTGCGAGGTGGCTAATGCTGCCATCAAGACCAAGAGCCAGTTCAAGGGCAAGTACCAGAGCCTGGTCATTCGCAGGGGGCATAAGCGAAGCCTGGTTGCCATAGCTCACAAGCTTATTCGTGTAATTTATACCTTACTAAAGCGACGCCAGCCTTATATTGACCCTGACACTGATTACGAGGGTTTGATGGTCAGGAAGAATGCGTCACGCTGGTTGAACAAACTGGTCGATTACGGCTACCTGGCTCAGGCTCAGCAATAAGCCTGAGTTTTTATTAATACGATAGTTCCTTGTTCTGTACAGGGCGGTTGCTTGCACCTTGAGTTCAGGGATTTTCACGGCAAAGACACAAAGGCACAAAGGAAAAACGTTTTTTATAAGAGCTTTGCTCTTACCAGTCTTTTGCTTTTGCTCTTCTTCGTGTCTTTGTGCCTTTGTGGTGAAAAAGCTTTTAAAGGGAATCACGCACGGTGTACAAGAGATGGTTGATGGTCCTGCCGGGTATTGTCCTGCTGGCAGTGGCTTTTAATACGGCATGGAATCTGGTGCAGTCGGAAGTCTGGCGCTCCCAGACGGAGGATTTTCTGGATCACTGGGTAACAGAAGCAAAAGAAGATGCTGGCTTTACCGTGGATAAAGAGCAGTGGCTACTCACTTTAGCTGGAGCTGATAATGCTCTGGACAATATGTCCGGCTCTCCCGAACTGCAGATGATGCGAGCCAAAGTGCTGGACTGGGGAGTGAAAAACAACTGGGCAACCTCCGAAACCGGACAGCAGATGGAACTGGATGCATGGCAACAGGCCATTTTGCAAAGACCTGCATGGCCCTATAGCTGGAGCAGTTATGCACAGGCACGCTCCCAGCGCTCGCTGATCGACCCACTGTTTGAACAGGCACTGGTTCGTGCTGACCAGCTTGGCCCCTGGGAACAAACCTTGATGGAAAACGCCACCATCCTTGGCAGGTATTATCGCGGATGGTTGAGTGAGACGGTTCAGGCAAGGCTTGATGATAGTCAGCAAAGGTTAGCGAAGCTTTATCCGCATCGGGCACGGCAGTTGGAGAAACAGTATCCGTTGCCCTGATATAGCAAGGGGCAGTTATTCTGATGGATGCCTACTCCCTGGTTTCATTATCTGATGGAACCAAACGGCCTTCCGCATACTTGTGAAGCACGCTGGCAATCATGGTTTGATAGGGGATGCCTTCTGCCAGAGCCATTTTCTGCAAAGCCCTGAGCGTGCGGCTGCTCAGGCGTATATTCAAACGCGCATCCTTTTTGAAGGTATTTCCAGCGGCCTGCTGATGGGCCAGTTTCATGGCTTCGGGGTTATCAACAGGCTTCAGGGCTCCTGCTTCAAAAGCATCCAGAATATCCTGTTCTTCCTGTAACTCTTGTTCATTGGGTTTCATAGGGTGCCTCCCAGATACTGTTTTGTGGCTTTTCGGCTGGGGATAATGGTTTTCAGGAATATCTCATCTTCCGATTCCACAAAAGGAACCAGATAGACATAGTCCTCAACCTGGACAATGGATATTTTCTGTCCGGGGTATTTGGATTGATTCGGATGATAAGTAATGGCCAGTTCACCACCCAGTTCAATGTGAAAAATGATCTCCTCAAAGGAAATACCCCGATTAGCCTTGAGCCAGGCATTTTTTTCACAGTTCCAGTTAAATACTTTCATACCGTTATTGTGTGCCTTATGTACATACAAAATGGTAGAAGTATCACCATTTGTCAACAATCAAACGATCTATATTCATGCTGAAAAAATGCCTATTCTCCGCCGCCGGTTACGGCACCCGCTTTCTCCCAGCCACCAAAAGCATGCCCAAAGAGATGATGCCGGTGGTTTCCAAACCACTGATTGAATACGGGGTTGAAGAAGCCCTGGATGCGAATCTGGCGGATATCTGCATGGTGACGGGCCGGGGCAAGCGAGCCCTGGAAGACCACTTCGATACCAACTACGAGCTGGAACACCAGATTGCCGGTACCGATAAGGAATCGCTGCTCACCAATATACGTCAGCTGATTGATGAGTGTACTTTCTCCTACACCCGTCAGCGGGAGATGAAAGGATTGGGCCATGCCATTCTTTCCGGTGAATCCCTGATCGGCGAACAGCCCTTTGGTGTGGTGCTGGCGGATGACCTGTGCATTAACCCGGATGGCCCCGGCGTGCTGGCGCAAATGGCGCAACTCTACAAACAGTTCCGTTGCTCCATTGTGGCGGTAATGGAAGTGCCGGAAGATCAAGTGCACAAGTACGGTGTGATTGCCGGGCAAACCATTTCCGATGACCTGATCCGTGTGGAAACTATGGTGGAAAAACCCGCCTGGGAAGATGCCCCCAGTAACCTGGCCATTATTGGCCGCTATATTCTGACCCCGGATATTTTTGACCTGATCAGAGACACCTAACCCGGCAAGGGCGGCGAGATCCAGATCACCGATGCCCTGATGGCCCAGGCTCAGCGTGGTTGTGTGCTGGCTTATAAATTCAAAGGCAGACGGTTTGATTGTGGCAGTATTGAAGGTTTTATCGAAGCGACCAACTATTGCTACGATATGTTTTATGCCCGTTGACTCACGAACGGGACTGTTCAATCAGTAATCAATCCGAATTAGCAGGACTTTATGCGCCATATCCACCCTGATTACGACCAGCTTCGAGCTGTTGGCAAAAAACTGAACTCTGCACTCTTCAAGGAGTTGACCCGGGACGAATATAAAATAGCCGCCCGACGCCTTGATGCGATCAAAAAAGGTAAAATGAATTTTGAATCTTATGATCAGTTTGATAAATACACCGACTTTTGCATCAACGATTAAGTAGTTAACCAAATGGAATCGTATATTTCTGGCTAAGTGGGCAGTTACTATGCAAGGCACAACGTAGGGAGCATAGCCATAGCTATGTGACCGTAGTTGTAACGCAGCAGAGTGACTGTCCACTTAGTCAGAAAATACGATTTCATTTGGTTAACTACTTATGTAGACATCAATGGCGAGAACATCGTAAAGCGTTATCAACGCAAGCACCATGGAACCATCAACACCACCGATGCACGGATCCTTGATGCTCTGCTGAGTTCTCAAACCTCACTTTTCCAGATTCTCAGCAGTGATACGGAGTCAGCAACCGTTAAGCTTGAGGATCTGCTCAACGGTGGCGAGTTGACCATCACTGACCGGGGTTTAAGCTCATCACCTGGCATAAACAGCTTTGTCATATTCTCCCGAATCCTTACCTATGGGGAGGACCTGCACATCACCTCGGGCGCTGCCATGCTTTTTCCCAACCGTTTCCGGGATATGATTCTGCAAGACTATTGGCGATTACTGAAAAAAAGCCCTGTAGGCACCGTGCAGTCCAAACGGTATGCTGCTTTTTATAAGCTGCACAGCAACTATGGTTTCAAGAATATGATTCGTGACGATGAAACGACGGTAGCCTGAAAGACCGGGGCCACCAATCGCTTGCAAAAGATAAAGACATACCAGGCAAATCTATGACCACAACCTAAACATTCCCTGAAGCTCCAGCCATCACCAATGAACGGCAGTACATTGAGTGGTTTGTGCAATACAGTGACAAACTCGAAGAGCTGAGAAATTTGGTGGGCCGTTCTGGGTAACATGGATACTGCTGAGCGGGAAAAGCACGCCAGAAACCTGGCCACACAATTGCGGCTTGATTACCAGGATTCATTTTCTCAAGTGGTCACCATAGCGACTCAGGGCGGTGATATGGATGATATTACAACCCGTTTGACCAACCATTTTCTGGAAAAGACCAACCAGGCATTTAAAGTTGATGACGATGCATTACTCCTGAAGTACACATCTTCCCCGGTTGAAACGGAAATTGAGGAAGCGTTTGATCTATCGGCGCTATCCACTGCGGACAACAGGGAGCTGGAAGAAAAGGAGTGTGAGCTGGCATACACACAACGCAAGCTGACGAATCCAGGCTTAAACTGGGAGAAAGTAACCTGGCGCTGCACCGATCAAAACGGACACTGGCGACTTCAGTGTTTGGCATACAGGTTTTAATGGTGTTGACTGCCAGAGCAAATGCAACTGTAACAGAGTCTTGAAATAATCTGGAGCCGTTAACCCATAATGAGCCATCAACCAGCGATGTTTAAACTCAACCGCAACGAACCCTGCCCCTGCGGCAGTGGCAAGAAATACAAGAAGTGCTGTTTTCTGGATTTTGACAAGGCGTATGAAATTCAGCGAGCGGCCAAAATGGCCAATAGTCTGGATGGGCTGAAAACGATCATCAGCCAGCCACCCCTGTGCTATCAAATGCAAGTGGAGCTGATTGGCCATCCTTACTTCGAATTTGAACACGATGTTATCCGGACTTTCGAGCTGTCCGGCAAAGAGACCCTGTACGATCTGCATCTGAAAATTCAGTATGCTTTCGACTGGGACAATGACCATATGTTCTCGTTTTACACTTCAAACGAATATAGGGACCGGGACAATGAATACTCCGGTTCACCGGATGGTGAGCACCTGGTGTCCAGCTTCGGTTTCAGCCAGCCCACCAAATCCGCATCGGCCACTGAGATTCGGGATTTGGGCTTTGCCGAACAGCAGGAGTTTCTCTATCTCTTCGATTATGGCGATGAGCTGGTGCACCGTATCACGGTGGTCGGTATCACCGAAGCCGACAGCAACGAGCGAGTGCCTTTCCGGGTTATTTCATCGGTAGGTGAGAATGTGGGGCAGTACTGTGCCTATGAAGAAGAGCATGAAGAGTGATGATGGATAAGAAATATTTGTCGGCGATGAAGGGGCGCCTGGTGCCGGAGTTTCATCAGTGATGAAAACCCGGGATTGACTGAAGAGCTTCTTCACCATAGAGGACGGTGAGTGTCCCCGACAACACCGCCCCTTGTCGTGAAATTATTGATCGCTAACGTCAGCTCACAGGAGATTATCCCGGCGCCATTGCCGGGCACAGCGAACAATGGTGACGGCAATCGGCAGGTAAATGATTACCAGCACCAGCTTGAGACCGGTAATGCCTGAAACCCGGCTCAGGGTATCATCTTCCAGCCAGAATGCACCGCTCAGGAAAAACGCACACATCGGCGTAAAGAGAATCTGCGACAGACCGTTCGACAGCAGCGAGCGCACCGAAAACCACTGCTGGTTCATCCAGCTGCGAATCTTCTGGAAAGCCAGGATATTAATGCTGTCGGTGATCCATAAGTCTCCTGCCAACGCCGCATAATATGTCGGGAGTTTCGCCTACACACTGACAACGGATGCTATGTCATAGTCGTGGCTAAAACCGGAATGGTCAAAGAACATCGGGAGATTCAACAACAGCCAGCTAAAACCGGCGAGTGCCAGCAATATCAGCACCGTATTATTTAGCAATCGTCGTGCACTTCGCTGGCCGTACAGCTCCGACACCGGGTTTAAAAAGGCAAAACTCAGCGGAAACACCAAGGGTGCGACGGTAAAGTCAACGCCAAACCAGCCAAAGTGAATCAGGAATAAAACAGGGCAAAGAATAATGGTGCCAATGTATACCCCCCAGAGATAGTTCAACAGCGGTTGGTCACAGGGCAGGGAAAAACAGTGGCCTCCGTTCAACCCCTTATCGGCGATGATATCGGTGCGACCTTCCAGTTGCTGTAACAGTACCTCCCTGTCTTCCGGTGGCAGGTCATTATCCTGACCTGAGCGGATAAACCGTTTGATCCCCCTTTCGCTGACGTTACCGTGGCTGTCAATAATGACAACCTCATCCTTGCTGCGGTTGTAGGCTTTTAATTTCATAAACCTGTATTCCCCTAACTGCAATCTTATATTGCCTGACCCCTTGCCGCATAAGTGTGTGACCGAATTTAACGGCTCAGTCAGCAGGCTGAGCTTTATGGTTCCGATATACACCTGCATATAGAAGGGATTAAGCTGTTTTTGTCTGGTTCAACTGCGGAATACAGGTTCGAATTTTTCTGGTTTTTGCCCTAATGCTGTTGTTTATGCTTTGTCGTTTAACTGGGGGATAGGTCTAACTTCCAGTAATCCATATTGCGAACCCTGCCGATCACTTCCATATCAGGGTCTCGGGTGCTGACGACCTCAAGCCCGGCATAAGTGCAGGTGAAGCTATACAGCCGTTTGATATTGTTATCGGTTTTCCAGGCAAGAAACAATCCGGGGCCGGGGCGTAATGCGTTCTCGACGGTCAGGAGCGTGAGACCGGGAAAAGACTCAATCATTTCCGGTACATAATAAAATTTGTACAATCCGGCGTCTTGCAATTGGTGATGTTCGTTACTGAAGAGGTCAGGAACAAAACCCCTGACCTCATAGGGTTCGCCGTGCACGGGAATGACCGTGACGGAGGCTTCCATAACAGGCAGACGATGGACCAATGGTTGATCCTGTCGTCTTTCGTGATCATAAGGGCCACCCTTACCGGTACCCAGCCAGGCTGAACCGACGCCGGTGGCTTTGGCCAGATCCTCAAGATGTTTATGGGGGTTGCGTATATCACCATTGGCCAGACGGTAG
Organism: Endozoicomonas acroporae; assembly: GCF_002864045.1. Taxonomy (GTDB): domain Bacteria; phylum Pseudomonadota; class Gammaproteobacteria; order Pseudomonadales; family Endozoicomonadaceae; genus Endozoicomonas; species Endozoicomonas acroporae. Next base: position 20,598 of record NZ_PJPV01000030.1, on the reverse strand, counting down.
AGATAACCCCTGTCTATCCCTGTGCGCCGGGCCAGTTTGCTAACACTGGCAATGCCCGCCAGCTCCATGGCTTGCACCAGTCGCTGGCCAACCCCCTGATCATTCATGTTTTCTCATCCTGGCTATCGAATTCGAGGCTCAGCATCCGTAACAAATGTTTTTTTTTCCGCATCATTGAGCGTGTGGAAATGTGGTCTGACATTTTTTGCGGCCTGATGCAGTTTTACCGGATTAACTGTTACTTCTACAGCCACTTCTAAATCTACGTCCATGTGGTTTTGCCCGTGGTTTGTCGAAGGAAACTGCTTGTTGTGAATTTTATCGTATATCAGGGAGGGAGCTTTTGGGGAAGAGGGTGATGCAGATTTGATGTCTTTTTTTTGGTTGTTGTTTTTTTGATGTGGTTGTGGGGGTTGGTTGGTCAGTCTGAGGAGGCTACTGGATTTTGTTTTTCTGGACATGCAAAAAGCAAGAGCTGCCCCCGGTTTCCCAAAGATCCAGAAAACAGCCCATAGTCCCATCATAGATATATACGTCATTTATCTGATAATATTCTTTCCGCTATACAAAATCATAAAGACAGCCCTTATTACTCTGCAGATGGAATGAGGGGCGGTAGCGTATTTGCGGCTATAAAAACATAGAAACCGGAGCCAGAAATTGGATTTCACACCTATCCTCTCCAGCGTGTTTTCTGTATTGGTTTATTTTATTCCCATATTCATCATCCTTGCCGTCGGCAGATCTGCCTGGTTTAAAGGCGTTTTTGGTGAGTTTATGGTCAATACAGCGGTAAAGTTTTTCCTCGATAAAGAGAAATACCATCTGATCAAAAATGTCACACTGCCAACAGACGAAGGTAGTACGCAAATTGACCACATCATTGTCTCTGAGTTTGGCATCTTTGTTATCGAAACCAAAAATATGAAGGGGTGGATATTCGGTTCAGAGCATCAAAAGCAGTGGACCCAGAAGATCTTCAAGCACAGCAGCAAATTTCAGAATCCGCTTCATCAGAATTACAAGCACACCAAGGTTCTTGGTTCCTGCCTGGGAATGGATGAAAGCAAACTGTTTTCTGTTGTGGTGTTTGTGGGAGACAGTGCATTTAAAACCACCATGCCGAATAATGTCACCTACGCTGGTGGCCTGATTCGGTATATCAAGTCAAAGTCATCCTCGCTGCTCTCGGCAACTGAGGTGAGGGAAGCGGTGGAGCAGATTAGTACTAACCGGCTTGAGCCTGGCTTTAAAACTAATAGAGCCCATGTTCGCCATGTTAAGGATATTCAGCAGAAGAAAGCTGATCAGAAAGTATGTCCCAAGTGTGGTAGTGGTATGGTGTTGCGGACTGCCAAAAAAGGGGCGAATGCTGGGGAGCAGTTTTGGGGGTGTAGTCAGTTTCCTAAGTGTAAGGTTGTTTTGAAGTAGTTGGATCGATGGCAATGCAAAACACGATCACAACTTTCAAAAAAATGTAAAAGAAGGGCTTGAAGTCGAAATACATTAAAAAATATAACGTTGTGGTTCATAGGAGAGTCTAAAGCACTCAATAATCACACGTTATACTTGTAAAAAAACTAGTTTTGGAGTATTAAATGGCAATTTATGGTGTTGGTTCAAAGTGGAATGAAAAAGAATTAAAGGATCAGTTCTTTGACGAAAATAAATTCATACTTGGTTGGAATGAAGATAGAGCGGAAGATCTATACTCATTTATTTCTGCATTAAAAATTGGCGATATCCTTTATATCAAAAGTAACGCACCTGGTTCGAGAAAGATAAAAGTTAAAGGTGTTGGTGTTGTCACTAAGAATTTGTTTTCATGTATTTCTTCTGGAGAGCTTGGATCTGAATCTTATAAAAATTGGAAGAGTCTTTTTGTGAAGGTTGCTTGGATAAGCAAAGATGCATTTGAGATCGAAATACCAGAGAAAATTGGAAAGCTCACAAATATCAGAGCTGCAACCATATATGAAGAGTATTTACCGTATGTCCAAGAAATGATCGTAGATAGGCTCATCAAAATATAAGTCTGGCAATGGCTGTTTTCTCCACATCGTCATGCGAGCAAATCCGAATCAGATAAAATACCAAAATTGATAGGTTCGGATTTTAAATCTTGCATTTATTCAAAATGAAAGTCTTTGAAGCATTTTTACTCCAATATAAGTTGGGTTCAATTTACGTATGAAAGGTAGATGAATTATGAAAATAGTTACGTTATATAATCACAAGGGTGGTGTATCTAAAACGACGACATGTTTCAATCTTGCAAAATTACTTTCTAAAAACGGGAAAAAAGTTCTCGTGGTAGACGCTGACCCGCAATGCAATTTAACTGAGTTAATGCTTTCCCCACAAATTGCTCGTTTAGATGAGTTGGAATTAGAAACTCATCAAGAAAGGGATATTCAAGGCACCAGTTTACTGGAACTATTAAAGCCTAGAATTGAAGGTGAAGTTGCAGAGATTCCTTTGGAGTCGGTGGAAACGATAGATATTGATGAAAATCTATTTTTATTAAAAGGTGATGTGAATTTAAGCTCAATTGAAGATTCATTGGCCGAGTCTCATATCCAAAGATTTTCAAACAAAACGCATGAGAAAAGAACTTATGTGGCTATTGCAGATTTATTAAGGCGATTTGGCGATAAAAACAATATTGACTTTATATTAATTGATGTAGGTCCAAGTTCCGGGGCGTTAACCAGAGCTTGTTTCTTAGCATGTGATGCTTACTTTGTCCCAACCTGCCCTGATCGCTTTAATGTTCAAGCCATTGGGACATTATCTACGATAATTGGTAAATGGATTAAAGATCATCAACAAATAAAAAATGACTTTGAAGAAATAGGTTTGCCAGTGCAGCATGGGTTACCAAAATTCTTAGGAGTTATTTTGCAAAGTTTCAAAATTCGTGGAGGTCAACCTAAGCCAACTTATAGGATGTGGATGGAAAGAATTCCTCGTAAAATTGAAGCATCTTTATATCCAGTTATTTCCCAATTCAACCATGAAGATTATGATCTTACTTCTGGATTACAGGGTGATCAAATCGTTGTATCCAAAATAAGGGACTTTGAAGGGCTTGCACCCATAATGCAAGAGCACGGGAAGGCGATGTTCGACTTAAGTCAAGACGATACTAGGGTAATGGATGCAAATAATAGAGCATGGACAGGTGCCGCTTGGACGGGCGCTGTTGAACGAATGGAAGATTATAGAGGTTGCATTGCTGAATTAGAAGCAAGGCTTATGGAATTAGATTGATGGAACTTAGTTTAAAAAATCATATTGTTGCTTTTATCGATCTTTTGGGCTTTAGTTCAATGGTTTCGCATGACTGTGAAAAGCCAGATGGAGAACAAAGATTTATATCAAAATTGTTTGATGTTCATAAAAAAACAAAAGAGATATCTACGCAACTTCAAGGTATGGCTTTGACTCAATTTTCTGACTCTGTAGTGTTATCAGTTCCGTATGGAACTGATAATTTCCATTCGATATGCAGAATCATATCCAACTTTCAATACGATTTACTTTGTTCTGGGATTTTATGCCGTGGAGGAGTATCGTATGGAAAACATTTTTCAACAGAGGATTTTCTTTTTAGTCATGGACTCATAGATGCCTACAGCATCGAATCAAAACTTGCTTTAAACCCTCGTGTAGTTATATCTAAAGCACTTATCGAGCTAGTTTACGGTAACCTCCGTGATGTTGATAGTGAAATACTCATTGAAGAAAATGATGGGCTTTTTTTTCTTGATTATTTAAATGGTGATTCTATCGAAATAAATAAGTCAATTGTTGAACAAGTACTACCTCAGCAATTGAGCGAGAATCCATCAATTCGTGCAAAACAAATTTGGGTGGTTGATTATTTTAATAGCAAGTACCCAGATCATAAAATCAGAGAATCATCAAGATTTAATCGTCGCTGCGAATAAGAAAGCAGGGGGGGGCGGATCTTGTTTCATGCATCGCAGGGCGGACAATATACGTCACCAGGTATATTTTTTATCTTGCAGTAGCCATCCTTAACGAAACGGATGCTGATACTGCTTCACCGCCTCTGTAGATGTCTGGCTGATCTTCCGATTCAGGTCATCCACTTTCTGGCGTTTCGTATCACTGCTCATCAGTTTATCTTCCATCACCCGTCTGACTTCCTTTCGCAGCTTGCTGATCTGGCGACTGGCTTTCTGGAGACCTTGTTTGTGGCGTAGTTTCTCCGCTGCTGACAGCTCCAGTTCTTTAGCTCGATCCATTTCACCGGACTCCTGATACCGTTTGATGGATGCCGCTATCTCAGTCACGTCCTTATTCATATCGTGGAATTCGTCGGTGTAGCGATTGCTTCCGGCCACACCATCCTGGACAAAACTTCCCACTAAAGGCATATCCCGTTTGCGCAGGGCTGGGGGCTCGGCGGCATCGGTGGCTTCACGGGTCATGGCATCGGCAACCATCAGTGCGTACCCACCCAGGGAACCGAAATAGCCCTTCAACAGGTGTTCCAGTTTCTTGGGGGAACGCATCCAGTCCGGTGCGCCTTCTGGCAGAAGCTGGGCCAGCTCTTTCAGAGTGTCACTGGTATAAGGGGAGTACTGGGCTTCGGGTTTCAGGTTCTGCAAACGCATGGGGATAACAGCTGAAAACCGGGGTCAAGTCTTGATCCTTGACGTTCGGCCGGTAGGTGATTTTACCGGCTTAGAAATTGAGGGTCACTTCTTTGTCGCCGTATAAACTCCAGGTCCTTTTGGTATAAAAGATACATCCCTCAGCTCCCCGGAGGTTGCGGTTATGCTGTGTACGCTATATATTTATAGGCGTACATGTTTTTGGGGTTCTGATTTATGACTACGCAGCAGGAACCGGACCAGCACAGCCAGGGGGTAACTCTGACTCAGCTTCGTAAGAATATCTATCAGCTTGTGGATGAGGTGATTGCCAGTGGTAAGCCATTAACCATTGAGCGGGGTGGGGCTCTCTTAAAGCTGGGTGTTGTGACCAGGGCTTCAACCAAGCTTGGAAACCTTAAGGTCCGCAATACATTGCTGCCTGATGGTGTGGATTCGGCAGAGGGCCTTGAGGACGCTATGACCCACCAGTGGGAGCCAGATAATGGTTTTGATTGATACGCACATTGCGGTCTTTCTGCACAGTGGTGATTTGAGCAAGGTTTCCCCAGAGGCTCAGGAGCAGCTTGAGCATCATGATATTGTGTTGCCTGAACTGGCAAGGCTTGAACTTCAGTATTTGTATGAAATCGCTCGGATTGCCTACACGCCAGCCGAGATAGTGGCTGACTTGTATGGTGATGTGGGCATGGTTTGCTCGAAAACGCCGACAGCAGGCCTGGTTCAGTCGGCTATTGGTATTCACTGGACGCGGGACGCTTTTGACCGGTTGATTGCAGCGGATGCCATTTTTTGCGATTGCCCGTTGATTACCCGTGATCAGCGTATCATTGAATATTTACCTCAGGCGTTCAGTGCTCGGTGAGGAACCTAACGTCAGGAAAACCGGGGTCAAAAAACCGGAAAACCGGGGTCAGAAAACCGAAAACCGGGGTCAAAAACCGGGGTCATATATGGTCCGCCCCGCGATGCAAGGAAAAGTTTTCACAATGGCTTTTAAAGAGTAATGCTTCCATTCTCTTCATTAAGAGACCGGCCTTTGGGGTGAGGTCTCAATGCCTCTGGCCCTGATGGAATCCGCTCACTCCCACCTCATCAGGTCTTCGGCCTCTATGGGCCCTGACCCCAGTCAGGTTCAAGGGAGTGCAGGTCTTACCTTTTATGCCATCATTTGAACTTTATCCACGCAACTCGTTGCAGGCTTCTTACACTGATTAACCGCTTTTGCTTTTCTTGTCTAACGACAAATGTTTAATAGTTTAATGCCTATATTCATGCTGCTGCCTTGTACGGCTCTTTCTTGGTTAACACAGCCCAGGCAATGCGAGCGTTTTTATTGGCAACAGCCACTGCTGATATATTCTTACCACGACGCTTATCAAGCTCTTGAATCCAATTATTACGTCGATCGTCGTGTTTGTTGGCTACCCTGACAACGGTTCTGCCACCGTGTATAAGCAGGGTTCGCAGGTAGGTGTCGCCCCTTTTACTGATGCCCAGTAAGGTAGGCACTCCACCAGTAGACGCCTGCTTGGGCACCAGTCCCAACCAGGCCGCCATTTCCCGGCCATTTTTAAATGCTGAGATATCACCAATCGCAGCAAACAGTCCCGTAGCACTGAGCAACCCAATGCCGGGTATGGTTAGCAATAGTTTGCAAGCTTCATTATTAGCTGCAATGGTTTCGAGCTTTTGTTCAAGCTTTTCTACTCGCTCGTCCAGGTGTTTCATCTCTTCGTACAGTTCACTGAGAAGTTCACGGAACAACACTGTTAAACCGTTTTCAGCATCTTCCAGAACCAGGGGGATCTGTTTACGGATGAAGGCTATGCCCTTGGGAATAATGACCCCGTATTCCATCAACAAACCTCTGATCTGGTTACCCAATGCAGTCCTTCTGGCCACGGCCTGGCTGCGTATTCTGTGCAGGCTCTGAATATCCTGCTGCTCAATCGTTTTGGTTGGTACAAAGCGCATGCTGGGCCGTTGCATTGCTTCACAGATAGCCTCAGCATCAGCAGCATCATTCTTGTTTGACTTTACGTAAGGTTTTACGAACTGGGGAGCCATAATACGAACGTCATGACCCAGTTCAGTAAATTTACGACACCAGTAGTGTGAGCCTCCACAAGCTTCCATGCCTATAGCGCATTGAGGCAGATTGGCAATAAAGAGCATGAGTGCTTTGCGATTAAGTTTCTTTTTGATAACCACATGACCTTTGGCATCAACACCGTGTAGCTGGAAACTCTTTTTGCTCAGATCAATTCCGAGAAAAGCAACCTGGCCTTTTTGATTAGTTCCTGATTTGTTAATCTTGCTCATGGATGGTCCGCTCCGTTTCTTATTTTGAATGATGTCCTGCCAAACTCATTCTATTGTGGCTCATTTGAAGCCGTTTTGGGAGCGGGGCGGACCATTCCATTAGGTCTTTAATCATGCATAACAAATGTCGTTTATGGTGATAAAAAAAGTTATTTGCACAATGAAAGACCTGACGTTGGCTTTCATGACCTTGGCTTTCAGGAGCAATCATCGACGCTTTGTGTCCTTTGTGGTTCATAGCTTTTAAGGCTTTTCATAAACAATGCGCCCTCCCACCCCATAGTCATATCCATGCCATAATACTGGCAACTAATGATAACAGTCAGGAACACTAGCAATATGGAACACTATGACTTGTTACTTGCCCGTGTTGGTGAATTACTGGAGGCCGGGCGCAGAGAAGCCAGGCAAAAAATAAACGCAGCACTGGTAGAAACCTATTGGCATATCGGGCGGCATATTGTCGAATTCGAGCAGCAGGGCGAACACACGGCCCAATATGGAAAGCAATTACTGGATCTTTTGTCCAAAGACCTGAAACAGCGTTATGGCAAAGGCTTCAGCCGAAGCAATATCTACCAGATGCGGCAATTGTATCTCTGTTACCCAAAAATCCAGACACTGTCTGGAAAATTGGGCTGGTCTGTCTATTGCGAGTTACTTTGCGTTTCTGAGCCCCTGGCCCGGTCTTTCTATGAAAAACAGTGCCTTGTGGAGAACTGGTCCGTACGTGAACTCAAGCGGCAGATTAACTCGGGCCTGTTTGAACGGCTGGCTATCAGCACCGATAAGAAAGGGGTTTTAGCGCTCTCCAATGACGGTCATCAGCCAACAGATCCAGCGGATCTGGTGAAAGATCCTTATGTGTTTGAATTCCTGAACCTTCCTGAGCGCAAGCAATACAGCGAAAAGCAGCTTGAAAACCAGCTGGTTGATAAGTTGGCCCAGTTCCTTCTGGAATTGGGCAAAGGGTTTGCCTTTATTGCCCAGCAATACCGGGTGACGCTCAATAATACCCATTACTATGTTGATTTGCTGTTTTACCACCGCATCCTGAAGTGTTTTGTACTGATTGACCTGAAACTGGGCAAGGTCAGCCATCAGGATATCGGGCAGATGAACCTGTATCTCAATTATTTCAAAAAAGAAGAAAATACCGAGGGTGACCATGAACCTATTGGTATTGTTCTTGTCGCAGATAAAGACGAGATACTGGTTGAATATGCTACTGGCTCGATATCTAACCAGATTTTTGTTTCCCGTTATAAGACTCATCTGCCTGATCGCAAAGAGTTAGCCCGTGAGCTGGCGTTGTTGCTGAAGGAAGGTGATTGATTTTTTTTGAACCACAAAGCACACGAAGAGCACAAATGCTCATGACCGACATTTCGGTCACCCCGCACAATGAAAATTAGGCTCTGCCACAATTATCATGGTGCAGAGCCTGGCAGTGGTCGTTATCTTTGCAGTGGCTTATAGACCCTGAACACAAATTGACCCGGGCTGGATCGTTCGCACCCTCGCTTATCTCATGGTTCTGAACTGGCACCATCAAGGTTCCATTTCTGAAACATTGAATGCACGGCAAACAGTCCTGTTCTCCAAGTGAGATCATGGCGATCCGATCCAGTCCGCCAGGCTCTGCCGGGCCGAAGTGAACGTTTGGAGCATAGACGATGCAAACCATTGTGAACAATTGCGCCGGCATTGATGTCCATAAAATGATGGTCATGGTTGCCATTCGTAAAGAAACGGCAGAAGGCAATATTCAAACATTAACCCGTGAATTCGGCACCTTCCGGAAAGACCGGGAGCTCATGTGCCAGTTCCTGCAACAACATCAGGTTGACCTGGTGGTCATGGAAAGTACTGGCGTCTACTGGAAAAGCATTTATGCATCTATCATTAGATGCAAACTGAACCCTTGGGTGGTGAATGCCCGGCACGTCAAGAATGTACCCGGCCGCAAAACGGATACATTGGACAGTCAGTGGCTCGCCCATCTTGCCCATTGCGGCCTGGTTCGCCCGAGCTTTGTGCCTCACCCAGACCAGGAACAATTACGTTTACTGACTCGTCGGCGAGACACACTGGTCAAGCAAATGGCCAATGAAAAGAATCGTCTTCATAAAATTCTGGACGACAGCGGTATCCGGCTGGGTGGCCTGATCAGTGATATCAACGGCAAGTCTGGCCAGCGCATGGTAAACGCTCTGATTGATGGTGAATCCCTTCAGGACATTATCAAGAAGGCTGATAGTCGACTGAAGGCCGACAGAAAACAGCTGATGGCCAGTATGGATGAAGAGCTTTCCCCTTCTCATCGAATCGTATTGACAGACATTCGGGATCACATTGATTTTCTGAGCAAGCAGCAAGATAAGCTGGAAAAACAGATTCTGAAAAGCATTGAGCCCTGGAAAGAAGCCTGGCAGATACTGCAGACGCTACCCGGAGTCAGCGAAATGAGTGCAGCAACACTGATCGCAGAAATCGGTGATGACATGAGCAAGTTCGGAGGCATGAAGGAAATCGCTTCATGGGCTGGGCTGTGTCCGGGCAACAACGAGAGTGCTGGGAAATGCAAAAGTGGTCGAACCCGAAAAGGGAACAAGATGATCAAAACGATCTTGTGCGAGGTGGCTAATGCTGCCATCAAGACCAAGAGCCAGTTCAAGGGCAAGTACCAGAGCCTGGTCATTCGCAGGGGGCATAAGCGAAGCCTGGTTGCCATAGCTCACAAGCTCATTCGTGTAATTTATACCTTACTAAAGCGACGCCAGCCTTATATTGACCCTGACACTGATTACGAGGGTTTGATGGTCAGGAAGAATGCGTCACGCTGGTTGAACAAACTGGTCGATTACGGCTACCTGGCTCAGGCTCAGCAATAAGCCTGAGTTTTTATTAATACGATAGTTCCTTGTTCTGTACAGGGCGGTTCCTTGCACCTTGAGTTCAGGGATTTTCACGGCAAAGAACACGAAGGAAAAGCCTTTTTCTTTTCTTTTCTTTTCTTTGTGCTCTTTGTGGCCTCTGTGGTTCAAAAAAAGGTTTAAAAATGCCCCGACTCTCCTGTTTCAAGGCCTACGATATTCGTGGCCGTATGCCCGATGAATTGAATGAAGATATTGCCTGGCGGATTGGCCGGGCGACGGCGGAGTTCTTAAATACCAGTGCGAAACCCAAAACCATGGTGGTGGGTGGTGATATTCGTCTTTCTACACCTGAACTGAAAGAAGCCCTGAGCGATGGGTTGCGTGCCGGTGGTGTGGATGTGATTGATATTGGCCTGTGTGGCACTGAAGAGGTTTATTTTGCCACTTCGCACCTGAAAACGGATGGGGGCATTATGGTGACCGCCAGCCATAACCCGAAAGACTATAACGGCATGAAGCTGGTGCGGGAAGAGAGTAAGCCGATTTCTGGCGATACCGGGTTGTGGGAGATCCAGCGATTGGCTGAGGAAGTTTTTGTTCAGCCGGACAGAGTTGGCTCTGCGGATATTCCTTTTGGCTCTTATCGGAAGATCAGTAACCTTGCTCCTTATGTGGAGCATATCCTGGGCTATATCAAACCTGCTGAGTTGCAACCTCTGAAACTGGTAGCGAATGCAGGCAATGGTGCTGCCGGGCATGTGATTGATGCCATTGAAGAGCGGTTTAAGGCGACCGCCATGGATGGCGGAAGTGCCTGTTCGGCAGGGAGCATTAACAGGCCGACCGGTGTGCCGGTGGAGTTTGTGAAGATTCACCATGAGCCGGATGGAAATTTCCCCCATGGTATTCCTAACCCGCTGTTACACGATTGTCGGCAGGCAACTGTGGACGCGGTCCTTGAGCATAAAGCGGATATGGGTATTGCCTGGGATGGGGATTTTGACCGCTGCTTTCTGTTTGATGAGAAAGGTCAGTTTATTGAGGGGTATTATATTGTCGGGCTACTGGGTGAGGCATTTCTTGCCCATTATCCTGGCGCGAAGATTATTCATGATCCCCGGTTGACCTGGAATACTATTGATCAGGTATCAGCAGCTGGCGGCATTCCGGTGCTTTGTAAGACAGGCCATGCTTTTATCAAGGAGCGGATGCGGGAAGAAGATGCTGTATATGGTGGTGAGATGAGTGCTCATCATTATTTCCGTGACTTTGCCTATTGTGATTCTGGGATGATTCCGTGGTTATTGGTGGCGGAGTTGATGTCTCACAAGAACAAGACACTCTCTGAACTGGTGGCGGAGAGAATAGCCTTGTTTCCCTCTTCTGGTGAAATTAACAGCACTTTGGAAAATCCCCAGGAAGCCATTGAGCGTATCTTAGCGATTTATGAAAAAGATGCCGTAGCAGTAGATCATACCGATGGGATCTCACTGGATATGGGACAGTGGCGGTTTAATTTACGACTATCAAACACGGAGCCGGTGATACGGTTGAATGTGGAGAGTCGTGGAGATATCGCGTTGATGGAAGATAAGACTGCGGAATTGTTGGGGTTGATTCGGGCGTAACTACAGGGTTATCCGTTATCCTTCACAATGCATTCTTTAACCAAGAAAGGAGCCGATTAATCGAGTTCCTTTTTTGGTTATGGCATTACCAAAAATACTGGCTTGGCTGATTTTAACGAATTAAAAATGGTGCAATGCTTAATTCCAGTTCTTTCATCGTATCGTGCATAAATAAAGCTGGTTTTTAAGGGGAAGGAATTTGTCCGGGATGATGCAAATGCGCGAATACATTTTTCTAATAAACGTTTAATGCCCAGCTCCATAAATTAACTATAGAGGTAATAATATGACAAATGGGTTTATATACCCTTTATTTGATTCAATAATTAGGTTTTTATGCTACTGCAATCTAGTTGAGTTTTTTAAGTTTATAGCAAAATTATATACAGAGATATCTTTCAAGCAAAGAGAAGAAATAGTAACGAAAGATGCCATAGTCAAAAGCTGCAATATAGCTATTGATATATTCCAGGTTTCAAAATGGTCTGTTCTATTTTTACTTTGGTATTATTCTGTAGATTCATTGTTTTCCAGAATTGTTGTTTGCTATTTTTTGGCTACTAACTTATTCACATACTTTTACTACCACGTGTGGGGCAGTAAGTACCAAAAAAGAACCGATAGAGATACATTAAATAGAAAGTTTTTGAATGCAATTTTAGCTATTTCTTTTTATATATTTTGCTACGCATATCTGTTTCAGATACATTATAGCCACATGATAAAGTGGCCAGATGACTTAATTGATTCAACAAATGCAATATATCTAAGTGTGGCAAACGCATTTACTCTGACTTATGGTGGCTTCTCTCCGTTGACGCAAAAAATAAGAATAGTTTTTATGAGTGAGCTAATAACTACTTTCTTGTTTTTTACAGTTATTATTACCAATTCAATACCAAATCATATAGGTGAGTTACACGAATGAGCTATAGAAACAAAACATATGTGATTTTTGATGCTGATACAGATATAAAATGGTATCGATTGATGACTGCTTGGAAAGAGAATGACAATATAGATTTTGATTTTCATAATGCACATGATTTAAATAACCTGTTGAAGAGTTCGTCAGAAGAAACGATTAAAGGAAAGCTTAGAGAGAGATTGCATAACACCAAGCAAGCAATTGTTCTCGTTGGTGAAAACACAAAAAACTTATATAAGTACGTTCGGTGGGAAATCGAAGTGGCTATTAGCATGGACATTCCTATCATTGCCGTAAATCTGGATAAAAGTAATAAGGCAACGGATAAAACACCCTCAATTCTCAAAAATAGAGCATATTTCGTATCTGTTCCTTTTGAGCAAAAGAAAATTAAACATGCATTAGATAAATTCCCTGCTGAGTATCACGAAAATAAGTCTAAGGCGCCCAGTTCGAGATTTTATAGCTAGCAGTATCGGCATTTAACACATATGAGCCTCCCTGGAGTCAAGAGTAAAAAAACCGGGGTCATATATGGTCCGCCCCGCATTGCAAGGAAAAGTTTTCCATCATGACTAAAGAGTAATGCTCCCATTCTTATAATAAACAGTCCAGCCTTTGGGGTGAGGTCTCAATCCCTCTGGCCCTGATGGAATCCGCTCACTCCCTCCTCATCAGCTCTTCGGCCTCCATCCTTGTTGCGGGTCTTGAATTGGAACCACAGAGCACACGAAGAGCACAAAGGAAAAGATAAGATAAGATTTTTTCTTTTCTTTGCCGTGAAAGAAAATTGCCACGGAGGCACAGAGACACGGAGAACAGAAAAACGCTTTTCCTCTGTGTCTCCGTGACTCTGTGGCTAAAGCTTTCATGACAGAGGGTGACAAACCATCGTCATGAACATTTGTGGTTCAAAAAACAAACCCTCTCCGTCCATGACCGTTTTCTGTATAATCCCCACGCTCCCCACTCTATTGATTGCCTGAATCTGTTTAAGGATTACCGCCTTGTCCACGCTGGATAACCGTTTTAGCCGTTTTCTGTTTTATTTTCTGTTGCTAGTGATTACCTGGCTGCCACTGCCCTATGGCAGCAAGCCTGAGTGGGCCATGGGGATTTTGAAGGCGGGTGTTTTTGCGCTGTCTGCCTTTTGGCTGGCAGGTTATGGCTTTGGGCATCTGTCGGTTACCTCTGCCTTTCGCAAAGGGATGCCGGTTTTTGTCGGGTTGTTGCTGGTTGCTTTCTGGGTTTGGGTTCAGTCATTGCCACTACCTGCAACGCTTGTGCAGCAGTTATCGCCGGTGGCCTGGTCGGTTCAGGTAGAAGCAGCCAGCGCATTAAACCTGCCGGTGCCGGGTTCTCTTTATCTTTCCCTTGATCCCTTTGCTTCTCAGGTTCATGCCCTATTATCGCTGGCCTATGCGCTGCTGTTTGCCATGGTGCTGCTGCTGGTCAGTGATCCTAAACGGCTGCGGGTGATTGCCTGGGTATTTGTGATTTCCGGGACATTTCAGGCGTTGTTTGGTTCTCTGAGTACTCTGTCTGGCGCAGAGGTTTTGCTGTTTGGACCGAAAGAGACCGGCCAGGGTGTAGCTTCAGGTACGTTTGTTAACCGTAATAGTTTTTCCGGCTGTCTGGAGATGACACTGGCGGTGGGTATGGGGCTTCTTCTTGGGCAGTTGAATGAACGGCGTGCTCATGACTGGCACGAGTTCTGGCGCCAGACCCTGAAAACCCTGTTGAGCAATAAGGTTATTTTACGAACCGCCATTGCCATTATGGTGGTCGGGCTGGTGATGGGCCGCTCACGTATGGGGAATACCGCGTTTTTCTCCAGCCTGATGATTGCCGGCGTGCTGTATGTGATTTGTCGTAAAAAACTTACTCGTGGGGTGGTGATTCTTTTTGTCAGCCTGTTTGTGATCGATACCATTATTGTTAGCCAGTGGTTCGGGTTGGAAAAGGTGGTGGAAAGGTTGGAACAAACCAGTACACAAACCGAAACCCGTGATGATGTGAACCCGCAAACATTGGCCGCTATTCCCCAGTTTGCCCTGACCGGTTCTGGCGCAGGCGCTTACTATACGACTCTCCCACAATATCATGATGGTAGCTGGCGTGGCTTTTATGATCTGGCCCATAACGATTTTTTGCAATTCCCACTGGAGTTTGGTTCACCCGCTTATGCCATCTTGGGGCTGATGGTGCTGCTTACCGCCTGGCAGTCCATTCAGGCCATGCGCCAGAGACGAAATATGCTGATGGTGGGGATGGGGTTTGCGGCGTTTATGGGAATTCTGGCGATTATGATTCATTCGTCGGTGGATTTTAATCTGCAGATTCCTTCGAATGCGGCTTATTTTGTCTGCATGATGGCGTTGGGGTGGTTGGCTCGGTATTTGCCGACCCTGGCAGGCGCTTCCCGCCGCCCGCCGCCCGAAAAAGATAAGATAAAAGCTTTTAAGGGCATCGGCTCTTATTGCATCAAGGCTAAATCAACCAGCAGTTTCTGTGCGCTTTGCTTTTGTCGCATAAAGGCGATGATGAAAGCTTTGTTGGATTGCAGGTCTAGCCGGTACAGCACTTTGTAATTCTCAAGCAGATTGAGTTGGCGATAGTCTTGTATGCCGATCAGGGACAACTCAGGGCAGGCCGGGCGACAGGGTACCTCTTCGATGAGTTGTTGGCTCTGCTGAACCAGGCTGGTGATGAGAAGGTTGAGCTGGTCGGGTGAAATAAACAGACTCATGTAAGCTTTGAGCTGGCGCAATGTCTGAAATGCAGTTTCTGTTATTTCTACAATAACGGGCTCTTCCATCAGGCTTTATCGCTCAGGCGCTTAAGGGCTTCTTCCGGTGTCAGGGTATTGTTTTCACGAATATCCCGTTCGGCACGGTTGGCCAGTTTCAGCAGGGCGATGGCTTCATCTCTCATGCTGGCTTCCTGCTCAGAATAGATACGGTAAACAGGCCGACCATGTTGGGTAATACGGAGCGGACCGTCCATAACATCCAGCTTTGCGGCATTTTGTTTTAGATAGCTGAGGGTTTGAGTTTCCATGGTGTTCTACCTATAGGTCTGTTAATGGTCTGATTATAGTCTGTTCTGGTGGTCGGCGATAAAGATTTAGGCCATGACCTGATTTCTGTAACTACTTTTCTTACCTTTTTCGGACCATGGACAACGGCTGAAAAGATGATTGATATTCACAACCATATTATCCCCGCCATTGATGATGGCCCCGATACCCTGGAGCAATCCCTGGAGCTGCTGCGCATAGCCGAAGCCAATGATATCCAGCGGATGGTCTGTACGCCCCATATGCATCCCGGTCGTTACGATAACGATATCAATACTATTGCCCCTGCCTTTGATGTGCTGGTTGGCCATGTCCATCAGGCAGGCATTAATGTGCAGCTGGCCATGGGAGCGGAGGTGCGGTTCAGTGATGAGCTGATGTTCCAGCTGCGTCAGAAGCGCATCCCGATGATTGGTAGATGGGAGGGTTACGACTGCCTGCTGTTGGAAATGCCCCATAGCAATATTCCAGTGGGCATTGAACATATGCTGGAGTGGCTGGATCGCCAGCAGGTGCGGGTGGTGATTGCCCATCCGGAACGGAACAAGGAGCTGATGGCATATCCGGAACGCATATTTCCATTGGTGGAGCGGGGCGCATTGTTTCAGGTGACTGCCGGTTGTATTCCCGGTTTTTTTGGAGAAAATGCACAGACTGCGGCTCGCTGGTTGCTGGATCATGAGCTGGTGCAGTTTGTCGCTTCGGATGCTCATCATGCCAAACGACGACCGCCTGCTATGAAGGCGGCAGCTGAAGTGCTGGATGAGTGGTATGGGAAAGAGATTCGGGATCAGCTGACTTTGACCAATCCGGATCTGCTGACCTTTTCACTGTTTGGTGGGGCTAAGTGATTTTGTTTTGAACCACAAAGCACACAAATGTTCATGACGATGGTTTGTCACCCTCTGTCATGAAAGCTTTAGCCACAGAGTCACGGAGACACAGAGGCACGTAGACAAGATAAAGTTTTACCTCTGTGTCTCCGTGCCTCCGTGGCAAATCTTTCATACCAGAGGGTGACGAACCATCGTCATTAGTATTTGTGTGCTTTGTGGTTCCAATCGCCGGGTGCCTTAAAGCCCACGTATGACAAGGCTTTCACCCTTAAGTCAGTGCCATTGGGTGAAGGGCCCCATGACCAGGCTTTCATCAACCACATGAAGGGGCTGTATGACCACAGAGAAACCGGTCAAAAGGTGAAGGTCGAGTCTGCTGATGGTGGTTCACCCCAGGATATCATTAGATATGTTGTGAAAAAGAAGCATATCGACTATGACCGGAAAGTGATTTTGATGGACTCGGACATCCCGCTTTAACCGCAGGACGAGATAGAAGCCAGGAAGAATGAGATTACGATTATTCAGTCCACACCACACTGCCTGGAAGGCATGTTGCTTGATATTTCTGGAGAGAAAATTCCTGTTAACAGCCAGGCCTGTAAGGCTAAACTTCATCCTCGCCTGAATGGCTCTCCTGTGGATAAAGAGAGCTATGCAAGTCTGTTTCCGAAACCGGTGCTGGATCAAACACCAAAGCCGCAGATTGTTGAACTGAGAACGGTTATCTCAAACAGTAGCTGAGGCTTTATTTTGAACGGTTCGTTGTTCGCTTCTGCTCACGCCCATAAAAGATAAAATGGTTTTATGGGAGATGGGCAGCGGGGAGAACCAATTTTGAAAAAAGAGATGGCAAATGCTTAAACGATGGCTGCTGGTTTTGCCCGGTATTGCTTTATTAGCGGTGGCATTAATACCGCCTTCAATCTGATTCGCTCAGAGATCTGGCGTTACCAGACTCAGGATTTTCTGGAGTTCTGGCAGGCAGAGACCAAAGCGGATAGCAATTATGAGATTAGTCAAAGGGATTTTGACGTGACCGTTAAGGGTATCGACAATGCCCTGGATAACGCACCCTTTGCATCGGAATTGCGGGTATTAAAGGCCAGGATTCTTGAGCAGGGATTCCGCCACGGTTTAACCCCAACCCAGACTGTTGAACCGGTGGATTTAACGGCCTGGAAAGAAGCCATTCTGGCCAGACCGGGCTGGCCCTATAGCTGGAGCGATTATGCCAGTGCCCGCTCCCAACACTCTCTTATCGATAAAGAGTTTGAAGCCGCACTGGTTCGTGCTGATGAGCTTGGCCCTTGGGAGCAAAAGGTAATGGAGAATGCCACTGTTCTTGGTCGCTATTATCGCGGCTGGTTAAGCGAGCCGGTTCAGCAGAGGTTGGATGACAGCAGTGCACGACTGGCGCAGCTTTACCCCTGGCGGGCGAAGCAGTTGGATAAGCAGTATCCGCTGCCTTAATACTGATTTCTGAAGAAATAAAAGTCCTGAATGGGCGACAGGGTCAGATTAATGGCCTGTTACCCATTTACCGTACATCACTCGCTACGAGATAATCATCACACTCATCATTATTGATAAAAACTCTTTATCACAATATGGTATCGACTCACTTGCTCACGCCCACTAAACAGCCACTGCTGATGAACGCTCTGCTTCTTATGGCGTATTGAGTCTGTTAAGCTGGGGATTCGTTATGGCCTGCAACAGCCTTTTCGGTTGGCTCGGCCTGATTGTTGTTTCTCCCTATGGGGCGTATCTGTGTCATAACAGGTTGCACCCGGAAACACGCCCAAGTTTTTGGGTAGCTTACTGGCTATTCCTGGGGCTGCCGTTCACTATAGATGCACTGTACGGCTCCCTCTGGTGGCTGGCTTACTGGCCAGTGACGTTTGGCAATGTATGGGCTTTGAATGTGGTCAGAAAAAATAAAGCCTGATGGTTAGCACTTGCCCACCCCGGATTGCTCCGGCTGATTTAATTGCCTTGACATTGTACGCTGCCTGAGAACGGCCACATCGGGATTAATATGGATGACCTGATCACCAGGTTGCAGGAGATCCCTTCTGCGGCCTATCGTTTTACTTTTTTTGCCGCCCTGGCCTTTGCCCTGTTTATGGCGGTGATCCCTGGCAGTGCCGACCCCACCGGCTTTGTTAATGACAAGTTTAAACATGCCGTCACCTTTCTGGTGCTGTTTATCCTGTTTGACCTGGCCTATCCCACCACTGGCATGCCCTGGTGGAAACCGGTTGGGCTGCTGGCCTTTGGGGTATTTATTGAGCTGTGCCAGAAGATGACGGGATACCGGAGCTTCAGTGTTGGGGATATTCTGGCCGATGGGGTGGGAATATTAGGGTATCTTGGCCTGTATGCAGCTTACCAGAGTAGTCTTTAAGGCCTGTATTTTCACCGGAAACAAACAGCCTGAATGCCTATCATTGAGCTGACTGGAGCGGTGGTAAGAATATAGACCCCCTGATGCTGATCACAATTCGGCCATTGGGTAAATGAAAAAACTCTCGTCCTTCTACCCACCTCAATCCCTCTTTGCCGTTGATTCTTCTGTCTACCCAACTTCTCGACCAGCCGGTTAATTCGCAGAACTTGTGAATCCGTATGTAGTTAATCAAAGGGCTGCCTCCTGGTGGAGTTTTATCAAACAGTGCAAGCAGCATCGCCAAGTCAGACTGGTTCTCTATGGTTGAATCCTTCATTGAAATGCCTTTGCAGAATCAGTTTGTAGCGGCAAGGTGATGGATCATCAGAAAATGATACAGCCATGAAACAATCTGAATATAGACAGTGGTCAATCATCAGCGGACTTTTGCAGTGGGGTGGGTGCCCTGAATACACTGTCAATATTATTGTTTCTGCGTTCGGTACCTTCGTGATCGGAACCAAAAATATGAAGGGCTGGATTTTTGGTTCGGAACATCAGAAACAGTGGACCCAGAAGATTTTTTAAACACACTTCCAGGCTGCAGACCCCGCTCCATCAAAACTATAAGCACACTAAAGTTCTAGCCTCCTGTCTCGGGCTGGACGAAAGCAAGTTGTTTTCTAGTGTGCTTTTTGTGGGGGACAGCTCGTTTAAAACGACTATGCCAGATAATGTCACCTGTGCTGACACAGGGGGTATATCAACCCCCAGAATGGTCAGGAATACACCCAATACAACTTGCCAAGGTTTGAATGCGAAGTCCTGATTACCGGCTATGACGTGAAACGACGGGCAGCGGTTATTGAACGCTGGCATGATCTGGAATCCGGTAAAGCAACTCCTATGGTTCAACTCAAAGAACCACCATTGCCTGTTGACCCACATCTCCAGCTTGAGAAAAACATCGCCTCCACCCGAAGCGCCATTGCCCTGGCAGAAGCCCTGGGTTTTACCGGCAATCAAAAATTGCTATCCGCTGACCGGATGCTGAAAAGCCAGATCGGTTTCTCACCACTGGAAGCCATGGGCCAGAAAGCTCTCTCTGCTTCCGTTCAGGAAATGACCTTCACCCCGACCCAGCTCGGCGCAATGCTCGATTCGGTCATCAGCGGTCGTAAAATCAACCAGCGACTGATGCAGGCCGGATTCCAGGTCAGACACGACAAAACCTGGAACCCAACAGAGCAGGGTAAACCGTTCTGTGAAGTGCTGGACGTGGGCAAGCATCATGGCGATGGCACACCCGTTAAACAAGTTAAATGGTACAAGACAGTGCTGGATGAACTGACGACACCCTTTGACGAAGTGCAGGAAGCCACTGCGTCTGAACCAAAGCCACAGCGTAAATCAAGAACCATCAAGTCGGGGCGTAAACACAAACCCTACACCAAAGGCCTATATGGTCTGGATGGTTATTTCTCTACCCGTGAAATCGGTGTCATGGCCGACCTTAACTTTATGCAGGTCAGTCAGATTCTGCTCAGAGAAGGCTACCTGACCAAACGTAAAAACCGGTACACGCTAAGTGAAAAAGGTTTTGCCGAAGGCCATGCCATGTACGACACCCAGTACAAGAAAGTCTATAAGGAAAGCTTTGAAAACTTACCGCACACCTGCGGGGCTGTGTTTAATGAATCAATTCTGGATTTGTTTTGAGAGAGGATGATATGCAGCAATTCCCGACGATTACACGACAATATCCATAGCAGGTTCGTAAACGGACTCATAATATTCACAGAAAAAGAAAATCTTCAGCTACTTTCGCTGGAGAAAAATCTCTATCTCTAACCCTGAAATCCTGGCTATCTTTTGATGTTATGAA
>NZ_PJPV01000003.1 GCF_002864045.1 Endozoicomonas acroporae | reverse complement strand
GTGCTCATTCCAGACTTCCATTTCAGAGTGTGACAACTTAGAAATCTACCGACAGCTGTCTCACATCTCAAGTTTCAGCCTGTTGCACTTATTGTATTACTCCAGCCAGTCACTCTGCGGCGTTACAACTACGGTCACATAGCTACGGCTATGCTCCCTACGTTGTGCCTTGCATAGTAACTGCCCACTTAGCCAGAAAATACGATTCCATTTTATTAACTACTTATTGATAAACTAACTGAAAAAACGTGTGATCAAATACTGAAAGCAGACATGTCCCAGATAGATACCCAAGATCCCTGTAACGCCTGACAGCACGGGAGGTGCAGGGATCGGCAAGCGGAAGAAGCTGAAGAGCATGCCTACGACAAAACCAGTGGCTGTAGCAATAAGGGCTTCGTTCATCAGGTGGCACCAGAAGAAACAGCAGGAAAACCTTATATTAGTCCATGAAAAAAGCCCCTGAAGCCTGATTCAGGGAAACGAAGCTTAAGCAACATAATAAGGTGGATTATGAAAACCGATACCCGACCACTGATCGGTGTCACTGCAAACACGGCAATGGATGGCCTGCACCGTGTACATCAGGCTGGACAAAAGTATCTTACCTCTGTTGTTCATGCTGCCAATGCCATAGCACTGGGTATTACTTTATTAGGCATTTGTCGTGGGTTTTAGGAAATGAATGTGGCGTTTGGTGGAACACTGCACCTGAAACAGCAAAAACTATGCACTCGCCGCTCAGTGGCACCCGGAATACAGGTCTGCCGATAATCTGTTTTCCATGAAAATCTATCAGGCATTTGCCGAAGCCTGTCGTACAAGGCATTACCGACGGTTACCGCATCTCCGCGTAAAGCCTCGCCCAATCGGGCGGGGATATAAGCGACCAGTCCGATAGGACTGGGGGTAAGCTGGATTCCATAACAGCAGTTATTATTCGTTGTATATTTACAGGATGCATGATACTCTGTAAGCATGAAACAAAAACGTGCCTATAAAGAAAGATTCTACCCAACGCCAGAACAGGAAACACTTCTTGCTCAGTCGTTCGGCTGTGGCCGTTTTGTCTATAACAACACCCTCCGTTTTCGCACTGATGCCTACTACAAAGACGGGAAATCCATATCCCACTCTGAGGTAGAAAAACGGCTTGTGTCGCTCAAGAAAGAGTTCCCATTTCTGGTTGATGTTTCCAGTGTGATCCTGCAACAAACACTTAGGGATCAGCAAGAAGCCTTCAAGAACTTCTGGGCTGGCAGGGCCAAATACCCTAAATTCAAAAAAAGACATTCAAGACAAAGTATGCGGCTGACAAAGGCTGCTTTCAGCATGAAAAACGGCCAACTGTTCATCGCCAAAAGCAAAGAGCCGTTGAATATCCGCTGGAGCCGACCACTGGCTTCTGAGCCTTCCAGTATCACCATCAGCAAAGATCTGGCAGGCCGGTACTTTGTTTCTATGCTTTGCGAATTTGAATCTAAAACAATGCCTATCAGCAACAAGACAGTAGGCATTGATTTAGGTTTAACCGATCTGTTCATCACATCAGACGGTAATAAATCCGGCAACCCCCGTCACACACGACGCTATGAGCAAAAGCTCGCCTATCTTCAGCGTCAACTGGCTAAAAAGCAAAAAGGCAGTAACAACCGAGCCAAAGCAAGGCTCAAGATTGCCCGTGTCCATGCCAAAATAGCCGACTGCCGGATGGATGCTACCCACAAGGCATCCCGTACACTGATTAACGAGAACCAAGTTGTGTGCGTTGAATCGTTGAATGTGAAGGGCATGATCAAAAACCCAAAGCTGGCAAAGCACATTGCTGATGCGAATTGGGGAGAGTTTGTCCGACAACTGAAGTACAAGTCTGAATGGGCTGATCGTACTGTGGTTGAGATAGACCGATTCTTTCCCAGTTCCAAGCGTTGCTCCTGCTGTGGGTTTGTTCATGAAAGTCTGCCGTTGTCTATTCGTGAATGGTATTGCCCTGAGTGCAATACCCATCACGACAGGGACATAAACGCAGCAAAGAATATAAGAACCGCCGGACTGGCGGGGTTAGCCTGTGGAGCGACTGGAACGGGGATGGCAGCTTAACAGCCGCTATCTAGGGAAGGCGTGACGAAGCAGGAAGGTTCTTGGAGCGATCTAAGAACCCTCGCCCGATAGGGCGGGGAATGTCAGCTCGTCACCACTAAGAACATAACCATAAGCAAAAATACTATGAAAAAGCTGGCCAGCTGGTTAAAAGCGCAGAGAGTCACCGAGGTCGAAGCGGTCATATCCGACTTTACCGGTATCGCCCGTGGCAAGATTATGCCCAGTAGCAAGTTTATTGCGGAAAAAGGCATACGACTGCCGGAAAGTTTGCTGATTCAGGGAGTGACCGGAGATTACGTCGATGATGAAATCTACTATGAGCTGATGAATGCCGCTGAGATCGATATGATTCTCAAACCCGATGAGTCCGCTGTCCATATGGTACCCTGGGCACTGGAGCCAACGGCGCTGGTTATCCATGACTGTTACGATAAGCAGGGCAACCTGATCAGCATGGCACCAAGGGCAGTGCTGAAAAACGTTCTGGCGCTTTATGAAGCCAAAGGCTGGAAGCCCGTCGTGGCACCTGAACTGGAATTTTACCTGACCAAACGCACCGCTAATCCGGACCACCCGTTGCAGCCGCCGGTTGGCCGATCCGGGCGTCCTGAGTCTGGCCGCCAATCCTATAGCATTGACGCTGCCAATGAATACGATCCTCTCTTTGAAGATGTTTACGACTGGTGTGAACAGCAGGGGCTGGATGTAGATACCCTGATTCACGAAGAAGGTGCAGCCCAGATGGAAATCAACTTCCGTCACGGTGATGCGTTGTCCCTGGCAGACCAGGTATTTATATTTAAACGCACGGTACGGGAAGCGGCATTAAAACATGAGATTAATGCCACTTTTATGGCCAAGCCCATCAGTGGTGAACCGGGCAGCTCCATGCACCTGCACCAGAGTATCCTGGATAAACAGGGAAACAACATTTTCAGCAACGAAGATGGCTCCCCCAGCAAGATGATTTACCACTATATTGGCGGGCTTCAGCAGTATGTCTCGGAAGCCATGCCTCTTTTTGCACCGAACGTAAACTCTTACCGTCGTTTTCTCAGGGATACCTCTGCACCGGTAAATCTGGCCTGGGGTATTGATAACCGGACTGTCAGCCTGAGAATTCCTGACTCATCTCCTGCCAACCGCCGTGTTGAAAACAGACTGGCAGGGGCGGACGCCAACCCATACCTCGCCTTTGCGGCATCACTGCTTTGTGGTTACCTTGGCATGGTAAATGCCGCAGAACCAACACAAGCCGTCACCGGAAATGCCTCTGATGATTCTAACGACAAAAGACTTCCACTTAATCTTGAGGAAGCCCTTGAGCTGATGGAACAGAGTGAAATTCTCAAAAAGACCCTGGGAAGACGCTTTGTTCGTTCCTATGTTGAAGTGAAGCGCACTGAATACCAGAACTTCAAAGAGATTATCAGCTCCTGGGAGCGTGAATATCTGCAGATGACCGTTTAAAAAAATAATAAAATTCTTGATGGTATGGCCTCTGGTGCGTCAATATTGGCTATGGACGACAGGAGCTGATTGCCGCAGCCTGTCAGCAGATGAAAGAGCTGCCTTACTACAACACTTTCTTTAAAACCACCCATAACCCGTGGTGTCGGCATGGTTGCGGCACTGGAAATGACCAATAACAGGGAAGCAAGAACCCGTTTTGATGATGAAGGCACAGCAGGCACCGTCTGCCGTGATTTCTGCTTCAAAAATGGTCTGGTGATGCGCGCAGTGGGCGATACCATGATCATCTCACCACCACTGATCATCAGCCATGCCGAGATTGATGAATTGGTGACCAAAGCCCGTAAATGCCTTGATTTAACCCTGGAGTACTTTAAAGGCGGAAAACTAATTCATGCGAGTTGTTATAACCCGGGTGTTTTTATCAACACCCCCACAGTAAAAAACAACCGTGGAAAACAACAAAAAGAATAACCATGATCAGACATCCGGGAAAGTCTCTGATTCAACTGCTGCGGCCTGAAAAGATAAAAAGAATCAAGCTGGCAAATGCGCCTGTTGTCTGTAAGGCAACAGGCGCTGATATTTATGGAGAACGTCGAGGAGAACCTGCTTTGGATGTAGGAACACGGTTAAAAACCGTTCGAATTATGCATAACCTCTCCCAGCGAGAGCTGGCTAAACGTGCCGGTGTTACCAATAGCACCATTTCGATGATTGAAAAAAACAGTGTCAGCCCATCAGTCAGCTCCCTGAAAAAAGTACTCGATGGCATTCCCATGTCGCTGGTGACGTTTTTCTCTGTGGAGATGGATGAGTACGGCTACGAGCCAGTCGTCTATCGTTCAGAAGAACTTCCTGCGATGATCATGGACAAGATACAGATCAAAGTCATTGGTCAACATAAGGCAAACCGTGCCATGGCCTTTATGGATGAATGTTACCCGCCGGGTTCCGATACCGGTGAGGAGATGCTCTGCCATGAAGGTGAAGAAGCCGGCATCATCATTGAAGGCCAGCTTGAGCTTACCGTGGGTAAAGATGTCTATCTGCTGAACCCCGGCGACAGCTATTATTTCGACAGCAACCGCCCTCACCGCTTCTGCAATCCGAGTAATGACAAAAAGTGTCGTTTGATCAGCTGTACAACTCCCGGTAATTTTTAATGCCTTCCGGTGCAGGCTATCCGGCCAGGCCCTTGCTTTAAAAAAATAACTATATTGCTTTCCAGAGAGATCGGTAAACCTGTGGAGCCCATGCCATGGGCATACGTGCATGGATGTATTGGATATATCCTCTGAGGTCATCAAATGCAAATTGCAACATCTACCTTGCCAAATGTCTTCCCTTCCCAGGTCACTTCTTCACACTCCCGGGAAACCACAAAAGCATCAGGTATCGCCGTCAGCCACGGGCAGACGAGTGCCAGTTGCCGTCATGGCCCAGCTCAAAAGCCTGAGCACAGGGCGATTTCTGACTATAGGGTAAGGCAGCTTGCCGGTAGTGCCTTACAGGCCGGAATGGGAGTGATGCGTAGTGTAGCGGGTTATGCATTTAATCAGGTAATGACCTCACCTTATATTGATGGTGTTGCACCAGGGCTTAAAACACTGCTCAGCTTTGCTGTTTTTTATCATCAACTGCAACCGGCCGGGGCGACATGTCCTTCTGACGAATTCAGCTGTGACAACGGTAAATGTATTGATATCAGAGAAGATCTGTGCGATGGGTTTAATAATTGTCGTGATAATAATAATTCTGATGAGCGGAAAGATATATGCACTAAGGACAAATGTGAAGAGTTGGAGCGGTTTATCTGCGCCAACAAAAAGTGCATTAAACGCAGGTGGGCCTGTAACGGGAGAGATGCTGGGAATGTTTATATGGATTGTGGTGATGGTTCCGATGAGGGGCCGAAAATATGCACTCAGGACAGATGTGAGAAGTTAGGGCGTAGTTTCCTCTGCCGCAACAGCTCAAAATGTATCTCTACCGAAAGAGTGTGCAATGGACATAATAGTTGTAATACTGTGAATGTTACGGATAATTCTGATGAGGGGATGAATTTATGCACACAGGCCAAATGTGATGAGCTAGGGCGTAGTATCCTCTGCAACTACAGAGACAAACCAAGATGTATCTCTCGCAGGATGCAGTGCGATGGAAAGATTGATTGTAGTGATGGTTCCGATGAGGGCGCGGATTTTTGCACTCAGGCCAGATGTGAAGAGTTAGGGCGTAGCTTTCTCTGCGGCAAAAACAAAAAGTGTATTGAGACCAAGTTTGTCTGTAAAAAGGATTTCTGTGACTTGCATAGAGATTATTATAATTATTGTGATGATAATTCCGATGAGGGGGCGGATTTATGCACACAGGCCAAATGTGAAGAGTTAGGGCGTGATTTCCGCTGCGACAGCAGCAAATGTATTCCTCGGGATAAAGTGTGCGATGGGAATTTTGATTGTTGTGATCACTCGGATGAGCGGGCAGATTTATGCAATACTGATGCCCCCCCAGCTTATGGCTGGCTTGCTTTACCCGCTGTTTTGACAATAGCCTCCTATGGGGTCTGTACCTATAAAAGTTATAAGACTCTCAGGCAGGCAAATCCGGACTCATCAACAACAACTCTATTGCTGGACGCACTCAGGCATCCGTTGCAATTCCGGCAGTCCCATCATCAACCCGCAGTTCCAGCGCAGCCGCCGACAGGTTCCGGGAGAGTTTTGGGGCGACAAAACGTTTAATGGCATAGATCAGGTGTCCATCCATCTGTGACTGATTAGCTGCAGTGGACGGTAAATGACAAAGGTCAGATTCATTCCCGGAAGCGGTGCCTTAAAGCGATATTCTCTGAAAGTACCAGTCAGTCTCAGGCTTTCACCCAAACGAATAATCATAATTAAAAGTGCAAAGATCACGTTAAACCCAAGCTATTGACCTCATAATAACCAATTACAATTCAATATAGGATTCATCAATGTATTCACCATCCAACATTTCTCTCAATCCCGGTCTCCAGGGTTTTAGCCCGGATCACTCATCCAGTGCCGGGATCACTGATATTTTACAGTCGAGGAATGATTCAGCAGCTGGTGTAAAAAATGTGCTGGCTTCAGAGACTGTCGGGTTAGTTTCCACAGGAGCAGATAGTAAAGTTAATCACCTGTCGTTACAGGATAGAACCATTTCTATTCCATCAGTTGGTGATGTTAAACAGGATTCTAATGGTTTTCGAAAAAGGCTTAAAAAAAATGAAGAACCGCTATCCCCTCCCGCCTTTGAAATATTACAACAGGCTAATAAAATTCAATCCATCCTGTCCAATGAACTTGATAAATATTTATTCACCCGAAAATTAACTGTCTGTACTGGACTATCAATATCAGCGGCTGAAAAAGAAATACACAGCTTTGCCAAAAAATTGGAGAATAGCCAATACCATTGGGATTATACAAAATCAGACATTGAACATTTAGCAAACGACCATAAACATATTTTCATTACTTTACACGACATGGACGTCAATACAAACCTGGCAGAAAGGCGTGTTAACAGCCTTGAAACAAGACACGATAAAACTGCAGCCATCCTGGAACATATCAACAGGGAAGAAAACAAAGCCATTATTACGGAAAAACTTTGTGAAGCACTCAAGAAGCCACGACATGACGTTGAAATTCTTTTTCAACGCTTTATCTGCGAAGCAGAAAAACCAAAATCACCACTGCATGCGGTAATGACAGGGCTTTGTCTTTTCAGTGCTTTTGGCAGATACAGCAGTTTTATTCTGGACAGGCAATCCACTGCCAGTGACATTATTGTCACGTTGATCGGGTCTTTCAGTACTGCTGCATTAACATTAGATGGGGTTTCAGCCGCTCCTGCCAGCTGGGAAGAGTATTCAGCAAAACTTTCCCGTGCACAGAAAACCTTCAATAAATGTTATTTCCCCGCATTATTCCTGGCCACGGCCAGCGACATGGCAAGGGTTGGCATTGCTGCCCATAAAGAATTTGGACTGACTATTGCCATTCTGGGTACTGCCTCAGAAGGTATTACCATGCTGGCCATTGGCTGTGAAGCACTCAATCTTCTCTACAAAGCCGGGGAAATAATAGGCAAGGCAGAGCGATGTCCTCTTGCTGCTGAGAATATTTTGACCGCTGATCTTGTTCAAACCGCTGCCATTGCTTCTCTGGTTTCGGCCTATGCCCTACCACTGGGTGTTGAACAATGGACCAATGATCTCCCGGAACTCATTCTGCCAGAATCATGGGCGTTTTCTTACGGGGCTCAGGCAGCAAAAATTATCATAATGTCGCCTCACGCGCTGGTTAATACCATTATTGAAACTTATATGACGGCAACATTTTTAGTGTCAATTAAAAAGGTAATATTTGAAACTGCACGTTTAACGTCTGCTTTTTGTAAGAAAAAAGCGGGCAGGCAAACACAACTAACCGATTCAGAAAAACGTATCTCTGATAAGATCGATAAAATTCTGACCACGCTTGGCTCTGTAACAGACTCCAGAGTTGGCAAAGTCGCCCTGGTTAAAGCCCTCCTGGGCCTGGCATGCAGCTTAACCGTTGGCAGTTTTGCGCTTTACAATGCCTTTGTTTACCAAATGGGCCTCAGTGCGGATACCCGGGAAAGGGCTGATACATTCAGAGTGTTGGCTAACGAAACTCGCTTTAACGGCACTTTGCATCCGGGTGTGTCGCCTGATCAACTGGATGGATTAGCAAGATGGGCTGACAGAGATGCCACTGTCAATGAATTTTCGGTCGGGACAACCATGACAGCCCAGTTTATGGAAGCCTTCAGTCTGGTCAAGGCCGCGGGGATGTTTTTTGGCGTTGGTAAGGCCCTGTATCAGAAATGCCGTGGCACTCAGCCTATGGCTCCGGGCCAGCTGCGCACCACACTGGAAGCGTCTTCGGAAGAAAAACTGGATGAAATTTTAGCCATTTTCCAGCAACAGGGCTCACTGTCCAAAAAATTAGTAGAATATAAAATTTCAACGATTTGACCAGCTAAGCCTTTACCTTCCTGTAAGGGGAAGGGTTATGCTGCATCAGTCAGTGAAAGATTGGCCACAGGAGCATAACCCATGACTGCCATAGAAACCGAACTGCGATTGAGTGGTCTTCGCTGTGCCGGCTGTGTTGGCAAGGTAGAAAAGGCCCTGCTTGCGGTGACCGGCGTTACTGCCGCCAGTGTTAATCTTGCCGACCGCACTGCACGGGTTGCCGGAACCGCCTCTTCAGAAGCGTTAGTGAGCGCAATAGAAAGTGTTGGCTTTGTCGCTGAGCTTGCTTCGGGAGTTCAAACCTCGGCAATGGTTGCCATCGCAGCCATGAACTGTGCCTCCTGCGTTGGCAAAATTGAAAAATCACTGCAGGGCATCGATGGGGTTAAGGGAACCGTTAATCTGGCGGATAAAACCGTTCTGCTGGAAAGTACCGGCGGTACGGATCTTCATATAGAGATCCATACCGTGCTTTCTGCGCTGGAACAGGCGGGATTTCCCGGCACAGTTCTTAACTTTGCAGAGGGTTCATTCGAGCAACAACAGGCTCAGCGGGAGGCAGAAGACTGGCGACGTTATCGCTATCTGCTGAAACATACCACCATCGCCCTGGGCCTCGGGATACCACTGATGATCTGGGGCATGGTCACCGGCGAGATGGGCGTCAACAGCCCTCAGGAGCAGATTGCCTGGGGTGTGGTTGGCGTTGTTACCGGACTGATTCTGTATTTCTCCGGAGGACACTTCTTCACAGGACTATGGCAGTCCCTGAAACATCGCAATGCCAATATGGACACTCTGGTGGCACTGGGCACCAGTGCCGCCTGGCTGTTTTCCATGATTGTTGTACTGTTCCCGGATTGGCTGCCCGACAGTGCCCGGCATGTCTATTTTGAAGCTTCCGCCATGATTATCGGCCTGATCAACCTGGGCCAGGCGCTGGAACTCAGAGCCAGGGGCAAAACCAGTGAAGCGGTAAAACGACTGCTTGGGCTTCAGGCCAGGACAGCGCGGGTGATTCGTGCTGGCAAAGAGCTGGATATCCCTGTGCAGCAAGTGCGTAAAGGCGACACACTGCGGGTACGCCCCGGAGAGAAGATTCCGGTGGATGGCAGCATTGTTGATGGCACGAGCTTTGTGGATGAATCCATGCTGACCGGTGAGCCTGTCCCTGTAGAAAAGCAGGCGGGTGATGCCATTAGTGCCGGCACCCTGAATAAAAATGGCTCACTGTTGTTTACTGCTGAAAAAGTGGGCAGTGAAACAGCACTCGCCCAGATTATCGCCCTGGTAAAAAAAGCCCAGAGTGCCAA
The DNA here is from genome assembly GCF_002864045.1 of Endozoicomonas acroporae. GTDB lineage: Bacteria > Pseudomonadota > Gammaproteobacteria > Pseudomonadales > Endozoicomonadaceae > Endozoicomonas > Endozoicomonas acroporae. The sequence continues at coordinate 119,772 of NZ_PJPV01000003.1, read as the reverse complement.
GATGCCGATCGCCCGATTGGCCGATAAAATTTCCAGTATCTTTGTTCCTGCCGTTATCCTGATTGCCCTGCTGGCGGCAGCTGTCTGGTTTTTTGCAGGACCTGAGCCCAGGGTTGCCCATATGCTGGTGGTCACCACCACGGTGTTGATCATTGCCTGCCCATGCGCACTGGGCCTTGCCACGCCCATGTCAGTTATGGTGGGAGTGGGTAAAGCTGCGGAGCTGGGCATTTTGATTCGTAAAGGTGACGCATTGCAGCAGGCCAGTAAACTGACGACGCTGGTTCTGGATAAAACGGGCACCATCACCGAAGGCCGCCCCACCGTTACTGAGATTGTCAGCCTGGAGCCATACACCGAAATCGAACTGTTAACCCTGGCAGCCAGCCTGGAACAAGGCTCTGAACACCCCCTTGCTGAAGCAATTGTGGCATCCGCCCAGTCAAGGCAGATAGCACTGAAAGCCGTTGAGGGCTTTCAGGCCATTCCCGGTCACGGCGTCTCTGGCAACGTCGATGGTCAGGTATTGCTGCTGGGTAATAAAAAATTGATGACCGACAATGGCTACAACATCGAAAGCCTGGTCGATAAAGCGGAACAACTGGCAGAACAGGGGCAAACCCCGATGTTTATGGCGATTAATGACTGTCTGGCCGGGATCATCTCCGTTTCAGACCCTATCCGGGCCGACTCACTGGCAGCCATCAAACGACTTCATAATCTGGGTATTACCGTGGTTATGCTCACCGGAGATAACCGGTTAACAGCACAGGCCATTGCCAGACAGGCGGGCATCGATGAGTTCCATGCCGAAGTTCTGCCTGAAGATAAAGCCGGGCATGTGATAGAACTACAGCGTCTTCTATCCGGGAGCGGTCATAAAGTGGGTATGGCAGGTGATGGCATCAACGATGCCCCGGCACTGGCCCAGTCCGATGTTGGCTTTGCCATTGGCACCGGGACCGATGTTGCCATTGAATCGGCGGATGTGACCCTGATGGGTGCATCTCTTCACGGTGTCGCAAATGCCATTGAACTCTCAAGAGCAACACTGAGCAATATCAAACAGAACCTGTTCGGTGCCTTTATCTACAACTCATTAGGCATACCCATTGCCGCGGGCATCCTGTTCCCGTTTACCGGCATGCTGCTCAATCCGGTTATCGCCGGTGGTGCCATGGCACTGTCGTCGGTAACCGTGGTGTCCAATGCCAACCGGTTAAGGTGGTTCAAACCATCAACTAATAAACATCAATTGTCATAAAATCATGCGACTGGCAGTGTCAGGGTAACCTCCAGCCCACCCTCTGGATGGTTACGAAGTCTGAGGCTGCCGCCATGAATCCGCGCCAGGTGGCGAGCGGTGATCAGCCCAAGACCGTTACCATCGGGGTTCTTCTGACAGCCGTAGTCCAGCCGGAAATAAGGTTTAAAAATCGTTTCTTCCATCCCCTCTGGAATACCGGGCCCATTATCACGGACAATAATGATGACCTGATCGGCTACCCGCTCAATATAAACATTGGCCGGTGCCCCATAAACAATCGCATTGCCAATCAGGTTCTCCAGACACCGTTTAAGCGCCAGCGGTTTGCCGGTGATGTTATAACGCCCGTCACCCTCAGGATGATTCAGGAACGGTGTATGCAGCCAGGCCCTCTGCCCAACTGATTGGGCAGCCAGTGTCATGTCATTCAGCATTCTTTCCAGATCAACCACCCGGGGGGGTTCGTGGATATCGGTATTGCTGACCACCTGCAGGGCCGACTTGACCATGATTTCCAGGTGTTCCAGGTCATGGATAAACGGCTCCCGCTGGACGTCATCATCCAGCATTTCGGCTCGCAGGCGCAGTCGGGTAATCGGCGTTTTCAGGTCATGGGAAATCCCCGAGAACAACTGTTTCCGGTCATTCATATAATGGCGGATATTCTGCTGCATCTGGTTAAAAGCCCGGGCCGTTCTTTCATACTCCAGACAACCCCGTTCAGGAATGGCCACAGGCTCCAGATCCCGCCCAAAATCGTTTGCTGCTTTGGATAACGCCGCAAAAGGACGAACCATAAAATAGATAGCCATGGTCGCAAATACCAGCAGCACCAGCATCCAGATCAAATAGGAAGTTTGCAAAGGTGCCGGGGAGGAGTCATCAGCCGAGAGAATGGATGAGTCTGGCATCAGGGTTGCCAGGTATAGCCACTCACTGTTTTCAAGCTCAACCTGAATCACCAGAACCGGAAGATCCAGAGGCTCAACCAATAACGTTTCCTGACCCCGGTTATCGGGAAGATCCTGCAGCAGCGTTTGATTATCAAACACCTTCAGCGTTTCCGGCCGGGAAAAAGCCACCTCGACCCGGCCACTGATATGATTGGCGTTTTTAAGTACTGCCTTAAAGACATTCACCACCGTTTGATGGGCCCATGAGTTCTCATAAGGCACCAGTTTAATAAACTCCGGATTCAGGGTGATGAAGTAACGGGCTCCTCCCATGTAACGCAGTTTGTTGATAGCGGCCTTGCGGAGTGAGGCAGGCAATGTCACAAAATATTCAGTGGTAGCCGACATACGCAGCGCCACACTGGTTGATACTCTGGCAAGCGCTTCCTGCCGGTCACTCTCGGTTTCCCGCTCCCAGAGATGATTCACCAGAAGCTGGGAGGTGAACACCAGGGCAAACATCACCATCAGGAAACGGCCGGCCAGCGTCCTTGGTGAGCACTCATGAAACTGGTGTTTGAGGATTTGCCAATACTCTTTTATGATGCCGGTCATTCTTACACTCACGAAAGAACAGGCACGGCGGCTTCATGGGAAAATCGAACCTCAGTAGCCATCAGGTATCCGGCACCTCGCACGGTTTTGATGATCGCCGGTGACCTGGCATCATCACCCAGACACTGGCGGAGACGGCTGATATGGACATCAATAAAACGGTCCAGTGGATCTGAACCGCGTTTGCGGGTTTCGCCAGCAATATACTCACGACTCAACACCCTGCCGGCATTGTTCACAAAGAGCATCAACAGATTGTAATCAGCACCAGAGAGCGGCAAGGGTTCCCCTTCCGTATCAGACAATGACCGGGTAACCATATCCAGGCGAAGGCCATGAAAACAGCAAAACCGTGAAGGCGGCTGGGCCTCAGCGGTTTGCTCACTGCGCCGGAAAATGGCTTTGATTCGGGCCAGTAGCTCCCTCGGGTTAAAGGGTTTGGCAAGGTAGTCGTCTGCCCCGATTTCCAGACCAACAATACGGTCCATTTCATCAGATACGGCAGTGAGCATGATCACAGGGACTTTGGTAAAGGTTCTCAACTGCCGACAGACATCAAAGCCATCAATACCCGGCATCATGATATCCAGCACCACCAGCGCATTCCGGGTTTCTTCCACGGACAGTGATTGGAACCGTTCCAGAAAAGACTCACCATCCGGCGATGTTTCTACAGCAAAACCATGCTTTGTCAGGTATTCAGCCAGTAACTGCCGAATGCCATCATCATCATCCACCACAAAAATCCGGTGCGATGCCCTCATAGTTCCCCCTAACCATATAATAACCACGTCGTCAGGCAGGATTATCCCAATCATTGCTGAGCAAAACTATTGATCCCTGACAATATGGACGTCGATCGACGTACCTATTTATGACCGCTGTGTTAAGACTTTGTTACATTTCGTTGAGCTGCCTTACCCTAACAGCAAGCACTATCTGATACCATCAAAACACACAGAAATTCACCGAAGGACAACCATGAAAAAAGTCACAGCGCTGGCTGCCATGATTGCAGCGATGACCATTGGCAGTGCCGCTCAGGCCAGCACTACCCTGGGCGTTACCGTTTACAAATACGACGATAACTTTATGGCAAGCGTTCGCCGGGCTATCGAAGCAGAAGCCGACAAGGTTGACGGTGTTCGACTGCTGATGAACGACTCGCAGAACGATCAGTCCAAGCAGAATGACCAGGTTGACGTTATGCTGGCCAGAGGGGTGGATGCTCTGGCGATTAATCTGGTGGATCCTGCCGCCGCTCCGGTCATCATTCAAAAAGCCAAGTACGATGATGTTCCCATTGTCTTCTACAACAAAGAGCCCACCGCTGAAGCCCTGGCCAGCTATAAGCATGCTTACTACGTTGGCACTGACTCCAAGGAATCGGGCATTATCCAGGGAGAACTGATTGCTGAGCACTGGGCCAGAAACTCAGCCTGGGATCTGAACGGTGATGGCAGGATCCAGTATGTATTACTGAAAGGTGAGCCCGGTCACCCGGACGCAGAAGCAAGAACGTCCTATGTCATCTCTGCACTGAATGACCGGGGCTACCCGACGGCAGAACTCCATATGGATACCGCCATGTGGGATACCGCCATGGCAAAAGACAAGGTTGATGCCTGGATCTCTGGCCCGAATGCCGACAAAATTGAAGTGGTTATCGCCAACAATGATGCCATGGCCATGGGCGCTATCGAGTCCCTGAAAGCCGCAGGTAAATCCGCCATTCCCGTGTTTGGCGTTGATGCCCTGACAGAAGCACTGGCACTGATTAAGGGCGGGCAGATGCAGGGAACCGTACTGAACGACGCCAATAACCAGGCTAAAGCCGCTTTTCAGTTAGCCAATAACCTGGCCAATGGCAAAGCCGCAGGTGAAGGCACCAACTGGAATATCGAAAATAAAATCGTTCGCGTACCTTACGTGGGTGTCGATAAAGACGACTTGTGACAGGCAGGTTAAGGTCTGACTAACCCCTCGTTCCCACGCAGAAGAGGGTATTGCGGAAGGCCTAAAAAGAAGGGAACCACAAAGGCACAAAGACACAAAGTTTTATCTGGGCTTGCCGGAGCTACGCTCGGCAAACAAAAAGGCTTTCTTTGTGTCTTCGTGTCTCTGTGGTTCAAGGCTTTTATACTTTTTGCAACACCCTCAGAAGCATGGGAACGAGAGGAAACCAGGCCAAATTTTCAACTCCGTTTCTTATTCAAAAGAGCAGCCTCCCAGGCATTTCCGATGCCCTTTCCGGGTGCTCTTTATCTCTGAAAAGTCAGAATGCTATGGATACCAGCAACCATTTGATTAACGACAGTGAATGGCTTCTGGAAATGACCGACATCAGCAAATCATTTCCCGGAGTAAAAGCCCTGGACCGGGTTAATCTAAAAGTGCGTCCTCACTCCGTCCATGCCCTGATGGGGGAAAATGGTGCCGGCAAATCAACGCTCTTAAAATGTCTTTTCGGTATTTATGAAAAAGACGAAGGCAGTATTTATTTTCAAGGCAAGGCCACTGAATTTACCTCATCAAAGGAAGCACTCACTCACGGTGTTTCCATGGTGCATCAGGAGCTGAACCAGGTATTGCAATCCAGCGTGATGGACAATGTCTGGTTGGGTCGTTACCCAAAGAAACATGGTTTTATTGATCACAAAACCATGTACGACGAAACCAAAAAGATCTTTGACGAGCTGGATATTGATGTTGATCCAAAAGATAAGGTGGCGGATCTGTCTGTTTCCAAACGACAGATGGTGGAAATTGCCAAGGCATTTTCCTACAACGCCAAAATTGTCATTATGGATGAACCGACTTCGTCCCTTTCAGAAAAAGAAGTCCGCCACCTGTTTACCATCATTAATAAATTAAAAGAGCGTGGCTGCGGTATTGTCTACATCTCTCATAAGATGGAAGAAATTTTTTCTATCTGCGACGACATTACCATACTTCGGGATGGTCAATGGGTGACTACCCGGCCACTGGCAGGTCTGGATATGGACCAGATCATCAGCTTGATGGTGGGGCGGGAACTGACCCAGCGATTCCCTCAGCGGGATCACCAGCCGAAAGAAGTGATCCTTCAGGTTGAGCATTTGACCGCCAAAAACCAGCCCTCCATACAGGATGTCAGCTTTGAACTCCGTAAAGGGGAAATTCTGGGTATCGCCGGTCTGGTGGGTGCCCGTCGTACCGATGTCGTGGAAACCATTTTTGGTATTCGCGATAAAAGTGCGGGCGTCATCAAGCTGCATGGAAAGACACTGGACAATAAGGATGCATACCAGGCCATCCAGAATGGCTTCTCTCTGGTCACCGAAGAGCGACGTGCGACGGGTATCTACGCCACACTCGACATCACCTTTAACGCTCTGATTGCCAATATTGAAAAGTACAGACAACGTTTTGGCCTGTTAAGTAATCAGACCATGGGGGCGGATACCCAGTGGGTCATTGATGCCATGAAGGTAAAAACACCCGGTCATAAAACGCACATCGGATCACTCTCCGGCGGTAACCAACAGAAAGTGGTCATTGGCCGCTGGCTTCTGACCCAACCGGAAATCCTGATGCTGGATGAACCGACCCGGGGGATTGATGTGGGTGCCAAGTTTGAAATCTATCAGCTGATTCTGGATCTGGCGAAAAAGGATAAAGGCATCATTATGATTTCTTCAGAAATGCCTGAGTTGCTGGGTGTCACTGACCGCATCATGGTAATGAGTAATGGCCGGGTTGCCGGCATTGTCAATACCCGGGAAACCACGCAGCACGAAATTCTTGAACTGGCTGCACGCTATCTATAACGCATTTTTATTTACTGAAACGAACAGGGGGAGAGACTGCCATGAGTGTTGCCAGCAGTCTGACGGCGGGAAAACAACTGAGTGTTCTGCGCCTGGTAAAAGAAGGTGGTATCTATGCGGTGCTGCTGATTCTTCTGGCGGTGATCATTATACAGGAACCGTCGTTTGTAAGTTTAAGAAACCTCAGCAATATCCTGACCCAGTCGTCGGTCAGAATTATTATCGCCCTGGGGGTTGCCAGTCTGATCGTTACCCAGGGAACCGACCTTTCTGCCGGTCGTCAGGTTGGTCTGGCAGCGGTCATCTCGGCAACCCTGTTGCAAGCCCTGGAAAATGTCAACAAAGTCTTCCCGGAGCTGGGGCCACTGCCGATCCCTGCTGTTATCATGATTGTCTGTGCCATTGGTGCATTGATCGGTCTGGTGAACGGGCTGGTGGTCGCCTACCTGAAAGTGACGCCGTTCATCGCCACCATGGGTACGATGATTATCGTCTATGGCGTGAACTCCCTCTACTATGACTATGTGGGCGCTTCGCCAGTGGCCGGTTTTGCCACTCAGTTCTCCGAATTTACCCAGGGCTTTATCCGACTGGGTGACTTCCGGCTTTCCTACATCACCTTCTATGCGGTTATTGCCATTATTTTCAGCTGGGTACTGTGGAACAAAACCGTCTTTGGCAAAAACATCTTTGCCATCGGTGGTAACCCGGAGGCGGCCAAAGTATCTGGTGTCAACGTACCACTTACCCTGCTGAAGGTGTATGCGCTTTCCGGTGTGTTTTATGCCTTTGCCGGTCTTCTGGAAGCCGGGCGTATTGGTTCTGCCACCAATAACCTGGGTTTTTTGTATGAACTGGATGCCATTGCCGCCTGTGTGGTTGGCGGGGTGTCTTTTGCCGGTGGCGTCGGCAGTATCATGGGCGTGGTCACCGGCGTATTGATCTTTACCATCATTAACTACGGTATGACTTATATCGGCATCAACCCTTACTGGCAGTTTATTATCAAGGGGGGAATTATTATCTTTGCCGTAGCTCTGGATTCCATGAAATACGCCAATAAAAAATAGTCGATAAAACGACGATGTCGAAGCACTGGCTCAGCAGAAAATTGCCGATCACATGGTCTGATCAAGAAACGCAATCACCTGTTCAGCCAGTGCTTCCGGCATTGTCTCCACCGATATTTCCAGGTGTCGATGCAACTCACCTCTACCCAGCAGTCTGGATAACATACCCTGCAAACCCCGTTGCTGACGATCGACTTCAAACCAGAGTTTAAGCTGTTGCTCATCACGCCAGGCAACAATTTCCAGCTCCCGCCAGCGGCCAAGAAACTTCCCGGAGACCGGGATAAATTCAAACTCCTGAACAAACGGCAGCGCAAAGCCACTGGCGGCCAGTATCCCGGGTCATTCATTATTCTGACCAGGCTCCGGCAGGTTATGTGCAGCTATATGTGCGTCAGTTTCTGCATAGGAGAGTATTTCTCTACAGCCACTCAGCGGACAGTTCACAAACAACCTGCCAATCTCATCCATGCTGGAAATATCGTAGTTTTCCAGTTTCTTGTCATCGCCACACCGACGATTGGGACAGCGTTGTTCATTACTAAGCCAGCACTGGTTACAAACCCGATGGCCGCAAACCGTAACTTTGGTACCCTGCAAAAAATAAATATTACACCCTGAGCACGTCGCTCTGGATGACAGCATCTCCATAAGCTCTTTGTCATTAAGGCTCCTTTTGGCCATGGTCACCATATTACCTGCTGAAGTCACGACATAATCCAGTTTCATCCCGGGCATACAGCTCACTTATCAATACTGTGTGATCGCAAAAAACCGGTACCTTCAGTGCACAGCAAAAGTATGTATGCGACGATCTTTTCTTTTTAGTAGGCGGTAGTCTGGTATAGTTCTTTGTGATCACCAAGGAGGGTTGGTATTTCTCCATATACTGTACATCATGGGTCATTATCTGAAAGCCTCTTACACAGGCTTCGGTCAGTTCAGTCCTGGTCAAATCAATCGCTGAACAATATTGCTGAGGACATTCCTCGGTTCAAAGGCAAAACAACTGCCGTCGTCTTCCTCCATCGTTAAAAGAACCTGGGCAATTTTCTCCGGATCCGCAGCGGAGGGAACAAGCGTTCCGGGTAATGGGACACACAGGCGATCAGGCTCTCCGATGGTGATTCCCAGCCCGGCTTCTTCTATGGTGACGCCGGTAATGTCCAGGGAAAATATGGAACAAGGCAGGTAGCAACCTTTTTCCAGCTTTTTAAAGCCCGATGCAGGAATACGTTTCCCTCTGATAAAACTATTAATATCAGGTAATAAGGTATCGATGTAGGCAGTGTTCGGATAGCGCTCAAGATAGTCAGCGAGTTCTGTTTTGAAATCTGGCATTGATGGATCCCCTGGTTTTTTTAACACAAGCTAATTTACCGGCGGTTACAGGGCTTTATCTGTTATGTCTCCTGAACACAGAGCAAAAAATTCATTCAAAAATATTTTTTAGATGAAAAAACCAATAAAAAGTCATATTCAAGATAAAATCCTGTGAAAATTGATGTTAAATATTGTTATATCCCAATTTAATAGGATCATGGAGTTGAATATGCGGATAGGTATTCCCAAGGAAATCAAGAATCACGAGTACCGCGTAGGCCTGACCCCGGCTGTTGTTAAAGAGCTGGTTCACAACGGACACGAGGTGTTTGTTGAAGACCATGCCGGTAATGGCGTCGGTTTCTTCAATGAGGACTATCTGGCCTCAGGTGCCACCATCCTGGACACGGCGGAAGCGGTTTTTCAGGCAGCTGAGCTTATCGTGAAAGTAAAAGAGCCCCAGGCTGTTGAGCGCACCAGACTGAAACCCCACCACACACTGTTCACCTATCTGCACCTCGCACCAGATGTGCCACAGACCACAGACCTGATCAATTCCGGGGCAACCTGTATCGCTTACGAAACCGTAACCGATGCCCGGGGTCGTTTGCCACTGCTGGCCCCCATGTCTGAAGTGGCCGGGCGCATGTCTATCCAGGCCGGTGCACGATGTCTGGAAAAATCCATGGCCGGACGCGGCATGCTGCTTGGCGGGGTTCCCGGCGTTGAACCTGCCAAGGTGGTCATTATCGGTGCCGGGGTTGTTGGCCAGAATGCCACCGCGATGGCAGTCGGCATGGGTGCCGAGGTGGTGGTACTTGACCGTTCAGTGGATGCCCTGCGCTGGCTGGATGCCCAATATGGCAACCGTGTTCGTACCGTATACTCCACTTCCCAGTCTATTGAGCAGCATGTGCTATCCGCTGACCTGGTCATTGGCAGTGTTCTGCTGCCCGGAGCAGCAGCACCCAAGCTCATCACTCAGGAGCTGGTTAGCAGGATGAAATCAGGCTCTGTTATTGTCGATGTGGCCATTGATCAGGGTGGCTGTGCAGAAACTTCCGTGGCGACCACCCATGCCGAACCGACCTTTATCGTTGATGAAGTGGTGCATTACTGCGTCGCCAACATGCCCGGGGCGGTCGCCCGTACTTCTACCCTGGCCCTGAACAATGCAACACTGCCTTATGTTCTTCAGATTGCCAACCAAGGGACTCGCAAGGCCCTGGAAGATAATCCTCACCTGTTGGCAGGCCTGAATGTTTGCCGGGGTGTTGTTACCTGTGAAAGCGTTGCCCAGGCACAAAACCTGCCTTACAAACCAGCAGCTCTGGTGCTGACTGAGGTTTAACCGGCGCTGAAAATCCATGTCTGATGGGTGCTGACTCCGGGTTACATCTCCACATCTGTTGAATGATCAGGGGTGTGGAGGCGTGACCGGGAGACAGCACTTTTACAATTGGCTCCCTGCGTCCTGCCGCTCATCCCTGAAAGCCCGCACAGTCTGTCAAAAATCAGTCTTACTGACACCTGCCCAAAAGATTTCCCAACAGGCCCTGCAACGGGAAAGCACAGCACTATACTCAGTAGAAATTCCCATAAAAGGGAATCAAACATCACTAAACACCATGGATGGAGAATTACCATGATAAGGCAACTCAAAATAACCGCCCTTCTGACAGCAGCCCTTCTGACAACAGCCTGCGGCTTAAAGCAAACCAGCAGTGAAATGGCCGCCAGTGATTACCAATCAACCAATAGCATTTTCGACTGTGATTTTGGCCCCTTCTGTGCTTTTGCGGAAAAGCCGCCCAAGGCCATATATTTTGATTTTGGAACTTCGGTTCTTGATATGGAGGATCGTAAGTTACTGGATACCGTGGCAGAACACATGGGTGACTCCAGGCGTATCGAACTCACGGGCTATACCTGCAAAATTGGTTCAAGCCGGGCAAACCAGAATCTTTCTGAGAGTCGGGCCCTCGCGGTAAAAGCGTACCTGATGCATAAAGGTATCGAAGAAGAACGTATTACAACGTCGGGTAAAGGCAAACACAGCCCCGCTACCCTCAACAGCAAAGGAAACGACCGTTCGCAGAATCGTCGGGTTGAAATGAGGATCTTTCGTTAATCGTTTCTGATTTGATTGGACTACACGGTTAGCGATCTTCAAAAAGGTACCGGTCAACCGGTACCTTTTTTTATGTACAGTATCCTGGAAATGCAGGAGCAATACTCCGCAAACACCTAGTACATGGTTTCAATGCGTTTGACGGGTTGTCGTGCCTCCGCACTCCGTTCGTCCTGAGCCTGTCGAAGGGCGGAAACTCCGGACTCTGATAGATTGTGCCAAGCACCCTTCGACTCCGCTCAGGGTGAACGGAGATTGTACACGTCAAACTCATTGAAACCATGCACTAGTGCAGCAAAGCGTTAATACCCGTACACCCCGTTCATCCTGAGCTTGTCGAAGGATGGTGCCACCGTACTTCGACAAGCCTCAGCACGAACGGTATGGGTATCAACGCTTAATGCACTAAAGCGTCATCACCTTCAACAGATCCAGCGCACTGATCACCCCCTTCAGTGAGCGATCCCTGGTGACCATAACCCGGTGAATACGCCCTTTAACCATCGCTTCAGCGACGTGGATCAGCGGTGTATCCGGAGACACTTCAAACACCATCGGCGTCATAATATCATTGACCAGAACGGACTGATCCACCAGATCATGAAAAGAGCGCTGATCTTCCGGTGACAGTGAATCATCGATCATGGTGCTGTAAAAATCATCATCCCGCCTGGCCAGATCAACCAGACCACTGCCTGCCTGCCGAACAATATCGGAAAATGACACGACGCCAATCAACTGTCCGGCATTATTCACCACCGGCGCACCGGAAATGGCCTTATCCGTCAAAAAGCGCGCCAGCCGATCCACTGACCAGTCAGAGGGAACAGTCATCACCTTCTGACACATGATTTGTTCAGCCGTCATGCTAACTAAGGGGTTGTCATTATTCATATCCCTGGCTCCCGGAAGAAACACTGTCGGGATCAGTATGGCCTATTGCGGTAAACCACTATCTTGACCCAGATCAATATATAGGTTGACCCAGATCAATATTCAGGGTGAAGTAACCGCCACTGTGCCATCACCCCGTTTAAGCTGAAGCAGCTTATGGGAATGCCACTCCCCTTCCCACAGGTTGCTGACCTGTTTAAAACCGGCGTCTTCTGACCATTGCCGAAACGTCTGCACCTCTTCCGGAAAGTCACAGTCCGTAATATGAGCACTCAATGCCTCCAACTCGCGAACTGACATGGCTGTCCAGTTGGAATGCATATAAGCCAGATAATTTGCAAGGTATCTCTGCCTGGATTCGCCGGGCTGTAAAAATACATCGTAGATAAACATCACCCCATGCTCACGAAGACAGCGATAAGCCATCTCCAGGCACCGTTTTTTGTCATCAAACGACAGATGATGGATACAAAACCCGGCGAGAATAATGTCAAACTGACCATCACAGGACGATAAAAAATCCATCATATCCTGACAGTCAAGTTGAAACGCAACATCCCTGCCGTTAAAACGCCGGGTCAAAACCTCAAGAGCCGCAGCAGAACTATCAACGCCCCGATACACATTGACCGTCAGCTCCGGTAGCAGCTGGAAAAACACCTCGGCATCGCCACAGCCCAGATCAAGAATATCCAAACCTTGCGACAGCGGCTCTATCTGCCTGAGGATATTGTCAGCAATACTGTTGTGCCCCATGTAGCCCTGGTCAACAACGGTTCGATAGGTACGCCACTGCTGGAAGAAATTGTCCATCCTGTTAGTCTGTTCAGAGCGGGTAATCAACCAAGCATAGACGAACACACAGCAGTTACGCCCCATTCAATAAACGTTACAATCAGGCCAGACTAATAAAGGCATGGAGTGAATGCTTGCATGAAAACACTGGTTGTCTTTGCCCACCCGGTTCCTGAGAGTTACAACGCCAGCATCTTGCAGGTGGTGTCTGATGAGCTGCGGGCAAAATCATTTGAGGTACAAACGCTGGATCTCTATCAGGAAAATTTTGAGCCCAGAATGAGCACCGCCGAGCGAAGAACCTATAAGGACAGGGACAACACCGCTACCGTTGAGAACTATGTGCAACAACTGCAATGGGCTGAAGCCCTGATCATGATCTATCCCACCTGGTGGATGGGACCGCCGGCAATCCTGAAGGGCTGGCTGGATCGAGTCTGGCTTCCCTCGGTCGTGGCCGATTTTGGCCCGGATGGGGTAAAGCCAAAGCTAACCAACCTGAAGAAGATTCTGATCATTACCACCCAGGGCGCATCCCGCTGGCGGATGGCCCTGATCGGTAACCCACCCCGCAAAATGATGAAACTGAGCCTGAAGGCCGTCACCCAATGCAGGGATATTGACTGGCTGACCCTGTACCGCATGGATAAGATTGCCAAACCCCGGTTAAGCCAGTTTCTGGACAAAGTCCGCCAGAAAATTAAATATTTTTAGTCATCCACCACTGACAGGGATGGCACGGCCGGGGCCTGCTGATGGCGTAACCACAGTTTTGCCGTCATGTGCCTGGCCATATCCCGGTAGATCATGGCGATCTGTGATTCTGGTTCAGAAACAACCGTAGGCGCACCCTGGTCTGCCTGTTCACGAATCATCATGGAGAGGGGCAGGGAGCCCAAAAGGTCGATTGCAAACTGCTCAGCGATACGGCTTCCCCCACCTTCACCGAACAAATGCTCGGTATGGCCACAGTTTGAGCAGATATGAACCGCCATATTTTCCACCACGCCCAGAACAGGCACACCGACCTTGCGGAACATCTCCACACCTTTTCGGGCATCAATCAGCGCCAGATCCTGAGGTGTTGTCACCACCACACTGCCGGAAACCGGAATTTTCTGAGCCAGGGTTAATTGAATGTCACCGGTGCCCGGAGGCAGGTCAATCACCAGGTAATCCAGGTCATGCCACATCGTCTGAGTCAGTAACTGAATCAGGGCACCACTGACCATGGGGCCACGCCATACCACAGGGGTATCTTCGGTCACCAGAAACGCCATGGACATCACCTGGATACCATGGGCCTCAATGGGCACGAAAAATTTCTCATTCTTCACATCCGGCCGGGTGCCATCGGCAATACCAAACATCTGCCCCATACTCGGGCCATAGATATCGGCATCCAGAATACCCACTCGCGCACCTTCTGCCGCCAGTGCCAGTGCCAGATTTGCTGCGGTGGTGGATTTACCCACTCCACCTTTACCGGAAGCCACGGCAATGATGTTCTTCACACCGGCCATGGTTTCCAGCTCACCCTGAACCGGGGCCGGATCCACTTGCCAGTTGACCGAAACATCCACCGACGCAACACCATCAACATCTTCGATTTTACTGGCCAGCATCTGGGCCACACCATGACACAGGCCTTTGGCCGGGTAACCCAGCACCAGTGAAGCGCTGACGTTGCCATGGTCAATGTTCAGGGCTTCAAGACAGCCAGCATCCAGCAAATTGTTTTTCAGGTAAGGGTCCTGATAGCTGCGGATCGCCGCCTCAATATCGGCTCGGCTTGGATTCATGGCCACACTCCAGTCGGCGGGAAAATAATATTCGGTTTAATGAGGGTTTGAGGAGAGAAATTCAAGAGGCAAGCTTTGCGCGCACATCACCGCACAGGATTTACTGCCAATACTGTTCAGTGGATTCGTAAAGTTCAGGGCTCCCTGCATTGCATCAGGGATGATTCAGTATCAGCCCTGGTCAAACACTGTCCTTAACCGATCCCGGGCTGATGCCCCATTATCCGGATCAATACCCTGGGAAATCATCGTCTCCCGCTGATGCTGTTGCGCTGCCTCTTCTGCCAGACGAGTGACTTCTTTGCTGCGACTATCTTCAATCCCTTTCAGGATACTGGCCTCCAGATCTTCACCTTCCAGTACCCGGTTGCAGAGTATTTCATAGTTTCGCTCAAATACCGGAAAAGCGATCCGTTGTTCCTCACTGCGCAGCATCATCCAACCGGTTTCACGGGCGGCAAGATAGACCGCAATATGCGACCATGGATAGTCCCTGTGCTGCTGCGGGGCGTAACAGGCCTCATAATAAGCCTGCAAGGGCTCTTTTAACCCCACTTCATCGTATCGCAGCTTGCACAGCTCACGGATATCACTGAGATCGGGAAAAAATTTAGCGGTATCAAGCACCTTTTTTGCCGCCATCAAAATACGACGGGGGCTGAATTCCTGCAGAGAGTTTTTCCAGACCCGCTTGGCACGGATGATATCTTCATGGGTTTGGAAAGCCCGCTTGAACTTCAGGGGATAAGCATCTTCCAGTAGCGTGAAAACCGCATTAATGGCATCAACATGATCGGCCCCGGAACGGGCCTGTTGCGTACCAGGGCCAGACGCTGACGGATCACAGGCCGCAGGCGCTTGTTGAGCGATGGAGCGCTGATCACTCGCCGTCTTCGAACTGGAAGCCGTCGTCCCAGCTCCGGTCTGTAAGCTTTTCAGCTGTTGATCGATGAGATCTTTGCCCTGTTTCACTTTGATTCCGCTTCCACTGGTAAATGACGTGGGATTTGAACTTGTTCTGCCAGGCTTTTCGCGCCTCACCCGTTTCATGCCAGTACAACTTGAAATCAACCAGCTGGGTAGCAATAAATTCCAGAGGTATGCCCTGATGGGCCTGGAGAAACTCCAGAATTTCCTGGGATGGAGCAAAATCTTCCGGCAAAGGCTGAACCCGGGCACCCTCCCGGATGACAGGCTGAGCCTGACCAAACACAGGATGCTCTTCCTGCTTGCGGGTATCCGGCTCAATTTCCCAGGGTAATGCGCCCGCATTGCGCCGGCGAATATAATGTTTGTTCTCGTCAGTCATGTAATCAACAATACCTGCCTTCCCGTTTCTGGTCTAGCTTGATCAATGATATCACCCTGTTTGCCATACGGTTTCGTCAACGCAGAAAAAGCGACACAGGAATAACCATCGTCAGCCCGGACAGGGAAGTTTGCTGCTGAAGCCATGACATGGCAATGAGTAAAGGACACAAAAACCATCAGCACTGGCTCATGACCAATTAGCGCACTCGAACCAGAGTGCTTGTGAGGCCCAAGGGTCTCCTGATGAATGTAAGCCCATGTCTTGCTGACATTATTTTATCAACGATTGCCTCGAAAAATAATTAAAAAATTCATGATACAAAACCATATTTGTACGGCCGTAGATCACTAATATAATTATCAGTTGCAAAAATTAGCGCCCTGATTTCAAAAGAATTAAAAAATACGAACATTCACTTAGCGATAAAATAGTCAACCCAGGAAACTTTCAAACGGTCTCAATGATCTGAAGAGGAGGTTTTTTAATCAGGAGAGTGAGAATGGACCTACAATACCCAGGTTCAGGTTACGATCATACAATCCACAGTCCCCGTGAGCAGAACCTCCCCCATTCGGCCACTGCGTCGTCCCGGGAAGAAGCAAAAACGCTTTACCACGGCATGAAGACTGATAAATTCTCGCCTGATTCTGATACTCTGCAACTCTCTTCTCACCTGCATCCCTCAGCAGAGGAACATGCCAAACAGCTTCCGACCAGAAAGCGAAAAATCCCGGATCAACACTATCAGTCAGCTTTCACCCTGAACACCAATAAGGAGAGCACCAGCCAGTCGTTTTCTGCCCTTATCGCCAGGGCAGACGAACAGGCTGAACGTTTAAGGATTTTATTAGAAGGACACACAGCGTCGCTGCCACGTTTAACCTCCACTAAACGGGAGCATCGTACTGATCAGCCTCAATTCCCCCTCAGCAGCCACCCGCCCCAACAGGCCAGGGCAACTGAAATTAAACCGATACTCCAACAGAGCCTCGAAACACAAATCACTGAACCGCACATCACTGGGCCGACATCATCAGAAACACGGGCGGGACTGACCGTTCTGGATGATCCAGCTGCTGCCTTACCATTTCAACAGCCTGATGCCGACACTGCGGAAGCACTATCAGGCTCAACGGGCAGCGCTTTACAAAACCAGCTCTCACAGGACGGCCAACTTAGTACTTCCTCTTCCGCATCTTCTATAGAAGGTGTTTATGAAATTCAGGAATATCCAGTTGATGTAGAGACAGACCAGAGATCACCAGGAAGTGCCGTGGAGCAGTTTGTAACCACTCATGAGTTTTTCAATCAAGAACAGTATCAATCAGGGCCTGAAACCAGCGGCAGTGACGATAGTGGTCATCTCGAAGATGAAATCATAACCAGAGATTCTGCGAGTTATCTGTCGCTTATGGATATCACAACCGGACCACCAGCAACAGATCAGAATCCGATTACCCAAACCATAACGCACAGCCTTGAAAGTAAAGTGGTTGAGTTGGAAATCAGCGGGGCGGATAAAGAAGAGGACGATGCAACAGCAATCAATGACACACCTGAGAAAACGGGCACCCAACCGGATAAAGCCTCAGTGCTCCCATCGTTGAGTGATTCTGCCACAGAGACTGACAGTTTGGCTGAAGCCAAATTGAGCCCTAAAAATGAGGATGATATTCAGCTAACCTCTGAATCAATGCAAAAAGAAAAGCCTGCCTACAAGAAACTCACAATAAGTGTTGTATCTGTGGCCAACCCCCACCTTAAACCAGCAAAAAAAACACCTGAAAGACTGGACACCAATCAGGGCACCAGTGCTCAGGATACCGTAGTGCCAACAGCCAGAAAAAAGTCGGTTAGATGGGCCGCATCGGTGGAACAAAATCGCTCCTCCTCCGTTCAAACAGAAACACAAAAACCGCAGGCAGAACCATTGAGAAGCGGGTCGGCATCCATTTCCAGTCCGGCAAAGTCTGTTATTGGAGCAAAAAAAGCAGCAACCGTGGGTACGCCATCGGAATTATCTGACGGACCTCGCACTCGCAGTATTAAAATCACCTACGAGTACCAAAGGAGACATTACGAAGTTTACAAACAGACGTTTTCGCCAGACACAACCCTGGAGGTTATTCAACAGCGTATGAATGCTGAAATCAGCAAATTTAAAAGCTCGGGGTATAAAAGTCAGTACCCCATACGGGCCGAAATCAACTCTGTGATAGAAGATCTTCCTGATAGCAAAAGAACGATTTCAGTGGATGTGCCAGGGACCAGGAACGTGGAACGTCAAGATTCTGCTGCAACTTCAGCCTATGAGCAAAAAACAGCATCACTGCTTGATCAACTGAAAAACGCTGAAGCCGAGTCGGATTCCTACTAAACGTTGTTATTTTCCTGAAATCTGATGTCAAAGGACTGACCAGATATTCAGGAACACCAAAAAGTAGTTAACCAGCAGGGAGATAAATGATTATCGTCAACGATGGAACTTTCCACGAAGAGTGAACTCTAACTAAAGTAGTTCGCATTTCATAATATCTCCCCAGGAGGCTGTCCGAGATCAGTCTGCTCTACGCGGTAACTGCTCTTGCGCTGCTCTTGCTCCTGCATCCATGCAGTCGTGCGGCGACAGCAAATTGGTCTAAAAATCCGCTTGTGTTCGGCAAATAGCCCCGCTATTCACCTCACAAAACCGAGTTTTTATCCTCAATTTTTTGTCGTCCTCGCTACGGGGTCGCCTGGACGGGCGCTATTCTCGGACAGCCTCCTGGTGATTTATTTCATTGCGTTCCTTTGCGAAACGGCCACGTTAATCATTCTGTGCCGTTTCCTTTAATAACAATTATTGATTAAAGGAGTATTTATGTTTTCTTCTGGATTATCACTTTCGAATCCTTCCTCGCAGGTCCCAACATTGGACCCCTCAGAGGCATCAGGTAAAAGCGGTAGAGATGATGGCCCAGCTCAACCTGGTTCCTTTGCTGGACATAAGGTCTGTGTTGTAGGGATTGACAGGGCGATACTGCTTCAGTGCCTTTACGAATTTGCTACTGGTCGTAATAATTATTTCCCGGAAATAAAAGAACTTATGGATAAAAGCTCAACTTGGGTTTTGAGTGACCAGGAGGCTCAGAACCTGGCTTCTGATGAGCATCGACCCTCTTTTAGATATATCAAAGGAAGGCTTGTCGAGGTCTACATAAAGAATAACTATATCGACTTTCGCAGGTATAACGAACTCCATGGCGAGGGTCAATGTCAAGCCGCTGTTAAGGAGGCAATAAGTAGAGATTACGCCCTACAACACGGTCAAGAATGGCCGGAAAATTCTACAGACGATCCTTTACAAAACAGCAAAACTCCTAAAAAAATACCAGAATCTGAAGTTTTACCCGTCAAAAATGAGCAATTACGTCGTTTGCAGTCAACTGAGGGACCTGACTCTCCCGAGCCTCAGCCATCAGAAGGCCCTGAGGAAATGGACTATAAAAACCTGGCAAACGTGTTAAGGATGTTAGCTGTTTATGATGTCCAGCCTCGACAGCAGTTGAGTAAACCCTAATACCCATTCTGCAGTTAATTTACCCGAACCGATCTTGCCCCTGGACATGCCATTTTCAGGGGCAGGGGTTATGAACGAGGTCGAAAACGGTTCGGGGCCGGATAGAACGTCTTTGCCTCACTTCTTAGTGCCTCGCCTTCCAATTAATGCCAGGCTAACGCAGGACTGTTCCGAATAGGCTTTCCTATAGACAGTTTGTATAATGCCGCATTCCCGTTTTTTTATCCGACCATCAAGACAGAATCGCATGAGCCAACGCAAAATACTTGTCACCAGTGCCCTTCCCTATGCCAACGGCCCTTTGCATATGGGGCATCTGGTGGAATATATCCAGACTGATATCTGGGTTCGTTTCCAGAAACTGTCTGGCAACCAATGCACCTACGTTTGTGCTGATGACGCCCACGGCACTGCCATCAGCCTCCATGCGGAAAAACAGGGCATTTCACCGGAAGAGTCCGTAGCTCGCATTAACATCGAACGGATTCGCGATTTTGGCGAGTTCCATGTGGCGTTTGATAATTACCACTCCACCCACTCACAAGAAAACCGCAAGCTCTCAGAAGCGATTTACCTGGCTCTGAAGGAAAAGGGCCATATTGTCAGTCGCAATATCATTCAGGCTTATGATCCTGAGAAACAGATGTTTCTGGCCGACCGTTACATCAAGGGTGACTGCCCGAAATGTGGTGCCTCTGGTCAGTATGGCGACAACTGTGAAGCCTGTGGAGCGACCTACTCACCGGCGGAACTGAAAAACGCCCGGTCAGCCATTTCCGGTGCCGCCCCCGTTGACAAAGAGAGTGAGCATTTCTTCTTTAAACTCTCGGATTTTGCTGACTTCCTGAAGCAGTGGACCCGCTCTGGCACCATCTCCGAGGAAATTGCCAACAAACTGGCGGAGTGGCTGGATGCCGGCCTGCAGGACTGGGACATCTCCCGTGATGCGCCTTACTTCGGCTTTGAAATCCCCGGAGAAACCGGTAAATACTTCTATGTATGGCTGGATGCGCCCATTGGTTATATGGCGGCATTTGAAAACCTCTGCCAGCGCCGCGATGACCTGAACTTTGATGAATACTGGCAAAAAGACAGCCAGTGCGAGGTACACCACTTTATTGGCAAAGACATTGTCAACTTCCACTGCCTGTTCTGGCCAGCCATGCTCCATGGTACCAACTATCGCACCCCAACCCGTGTGAATGTGCATGGTTATCTGACCGTCAACGGGGAAAAGATGTCCAAGTCCCGTGGCACATTCATCACCGCCCGGACTTACCTGGAACACCTGGACCCTGAGTATCTGCGTTATTACTACGCCGCCAAACTCTCCAACCGTATTGACGACCTTGACCTGAATACCGATGACTTTATCCAACGGGTAAACTCGGATCTGGTGGGCAAAGTGGTCAATATTGCCAGCCGTAATGCCGGTTTTATCAATAAGCGTTTTGGCGGCAGGCTTTCTTCTGATAACAGTGCACCGGAACTCACTGCCGACTTCCAGGAAGCGGCACAGCGTATTGCCGGGCACTATGAAGGTCGCGAATTTGGCAAGGCGATGCGTGAGATCATGGCGCTGGCAGACAAAGCCAATGCCTGGATTGACGAAGTGAAGCCATGGGTGGTTGCCAAAGAACAGGGCAAGGATCAGATTCTGCATGACATCTGCAGCACCGGCATCAACCTGTTCCGACTGCTGATGATCTACCTCAAGCCGGTACTGCCAGCCATGACGGTGAAAGCGGAGGCCTTCCTCAATGTTGCCCCTCTCACCTGGCAGGACAGCCAGACGCTGCTTCTGGATCACAACGTCAATAAATTTGAACCATTGATGACCCGTGTCGAAGCCGATAAAGTAGCGTCCATGATCGAAGCCAGTAAGGAGGTCCTGGCCCAGATGGAATCATCCAATAAGCCAGCTGAAACGTCTGCTGTTTCTTCTGAATGGTTAGAGCAAGATCCTGTTGCTGACGAAATCACCTTTGATGACTTCGCCAGGGTCGATCTGCGTATCGCCAGAATTGTCAACGCTGAACTGGTGGAAGGGGCGGGCAAACTGCTGCGTCTGACCCTGGATATTGGCGAACCCGAACCTCGCAATGTCTTTGCCGGCATCAAGTCTGCCTATGCACCAGAAGCCCTGGTGGGCAAGCATACGGTTATGGTGGCCAATCTGGCGCCACGTAAAATGAAGTTTGGCGTGAGCGAAGGCATGGTCTTGGCCGCAGGCCCCGGCGGTAAGGATCTGTGGATTCTTGAGCCTCACGAAGGTGCCCAGCCTGGCATGCGTGTGATGTAATCGTCCTCAGCCATGGAATTAGAGCGTAGCCCGACAGCTGCGCTCTGACGTCCATATCACCGGGCTGATTACCTCCGCTGAATCTCCTTTTCTTATTCGCCTGGCGTCGATACCAAACCGCTGAGCCTGATCCCCGATAAATCGGTAAAACTCCAGTCTTTTTGTCCAGCCAGCACGCTGACCGAAACCAGATCAGTTGGTTCTCAAACATCAGCACATCGAAAGCCAGTCGTTTTCCCGGCTGCATCAGACAAGATGATCTCAGCAAATGAAACTGAACCCGATCCTACCAACACGGTCACACTGGTTCCCATGAACTTTTTCTTCAGAAACCTGTCTTAAAAAGGTGGCTGTTTGACACTCAACAACATACCAATCACAAGCTTAACGGAATAAGAGTATGCAGAGCCCTAAAATAACAGCGAACAATGTCGGTGCAGCTTTCGAATTGCAGACTTACGGTAGCAATTCCGGCAACACTTACCTCCTGTTACATGTCTTCCAGGTCCAGGAAGACCGTTACCGATTTTTTGCTGGCAAGTCAATCAACGATAAACTCCACAAAGTTCCGGTAACCTTTTCCAGGGCTGACACCTGTCATATTCCTTTACAAAACACCCTCACCCAGTTCCATGTGCGTCCGATCGAAGATATTAAATCTCTGTTCCCTCAGGAAGACTCAAAGCCACCGCACGAGTTAAATCACGCCATTAACCAGGATCACCCATACGCCATACCCTGGAAGTTTTAAAGATGAATACCAATAATAAAGTTGGCCTGCCTAATGGCTATAACGCTTTAGCTTTTGAGACCGTAACGCCTCAAAAAAGACAGGCAAATTCTACATGCGATCATCGACAGCCCAGTAAAATCGCTAAAATGGCAACAGAAACTGAGGTTGTACCCGTCAAAAATGAGCCGTTACCTGAGACCAATGATCCGACAGAAAATGGCACCAGCCACGATGTCACCATTGTTCCTGGCCAGGACTGCTTTCCATTACTGGCCATGCCAAGTGAACCTTTATTACGGATTTTGGGTTATTTATCACACAGAGATATTGTGGCGATAGAAAAAACCTGTCTGGATTTAAGGAATTTAGCCGCCCGGCTTCTGACCGTCAGGAGCCAGGCATGGTACGCACAGTTCGAGACATCACAACAGCAGCAATTCACCCGGATCGCGAAAAACATCAGTCAACATAAACTGAAAGCCTGGCTTATGCAGTTTACCCGGGATGAAGTGCTGGTCAGCCGTCTTTGCAGCCAGCAGGCCGGGGAGGCGACAGACGACCTTGAGGCCTGCAACCCGGAAAAGATAGCATCGTTCCCTCAACGCCTGTTTTACCGGGTGGCTAAACTCATGTTTGACTTTCCAGTCTTTAACCCGGCTTTAGTAT
Organism: Endozoicomonas acroporae; assembly: GCF_002864045.1. Taxonomy (GTDB): domain Bacteria; phylum Pseudomonadota; class Gammaproteobacteria; order Pseudomonadales; family Endozoicomonadaceae; genus Endozoicomonas; species Endozoicomonas acroporae. Next base: position 96,601 of record NZ_PJPV01000003.1, on the reverse strand, counting down.
CAGACATTCAGTGCAAGTCCTTTAAATCCAACCTGTGCCTTCTCACTCCCAGTGATGTCAGCTACCTGGTAACCAACTGTGACAGTGCCGATTGCTGTGCAAAAATTCATGTCCTGTCAGCGAAGAACCTTGACCACAGGGAGATCTCCATTCAACGCTGGGGTTGCGTCAGGGCGGTCTCCCTCAGCGCTGATAAACGCCATATGATGAGCAGCTGTGGCTACCGGGCGGTAAAAATCTCCAGCCGTACTGCCACTGACTGCTGGGCAGGGCAACTCTTCGTTGCCCATGAAAAGGAGATCGTATCGGCTGCCTTCAGCCCCGATAGTCGCCATGCAGTGACGGCCAGCGAAGATATGAGTGCATACATCTGCTCAGTGGATCAAACTGGCTGCTGGGCATTAACAGCGAGAATTACCCATGAGGGGGTAGTTAATTTAGCTGAATTCAGCCCTGATAGCCGCCTGCTAGTGACTGCCAGCGATGATCACACCGTAAAAATCCATGAGTTTGCCAACGGCACATGGCTGACAAGAACCACCCTGAACCATAATGGCAGGGTGTTCTCAGCCAGGTTCAGCCCGGATGGCAACCATATCATCACCGTCAGCCATCATCAGAATGGCGGCCAGACAGCAACGATTTACAGCGTTAATGCCGATGGCCGTTGGACAAAAAAAGCCGACATCACCCACTCAAAACGGATTTGGACAGCTTTCTTCAGCCCTGACAGCAAACATGTCGTGACGGCCAGTAGCGATCATACCTGCAAAATCTTCAGTTGTGACACCGGCAACAATTGGCAGTTTAAAGCGGTTATTCACCATACCGGGCGGGTTAGATCTGCCCGCTTTAGTCCCAATAGTCTCCTGATAATAACAGCCAGTGATGATTGCTCGGCGAAAATCTACGCGTTTGATGTAGACCACAGGAGCTGGTCAGAGCAACGTTCCATTACCCATGAACGTCCAATCACTTCCACCCAATTCAGCGCTGATAGCTGCCGAATTTTGACCCTGTCCGGAAACAACTCACTAAAACACTGCATCAATCACCAAGCCAGAATCCACTCTCGTAATGCCAGTGGCCAGTGGTTGCAAATCGGCAGTATTGTGACAATAAGCGGGGTTCATTCAGGCCAGTTTAACCACGATGGCTCCCATGTTGCCATCTGTGACTGTAGCGGCAAAGCTCTGATCATTGGCATTGAGGCTGATCGCAAAGAGTTACAGGTAAAAGCCTCCCTGCACCACCCATACCGGCTCGGCCTGGCAGAATTCAATGCCAACAGCAGCCATATCGTCACCATAAGCCTTGATGCCACGCAATTTAAAGTCTGGTGCCTGTATGGGAAGGATTTAGCGCCACCGTCGCCCTCAAAACTTACCTGTTTGCCGTTGCCGCCTCCATGCAAAAAAAGTCCGCAAGCTGCACCACAGTTAAATGATTAGAGACTGTCTGAGCATAGCGCCCGTGGCGAGGTGGCATTCATTAGCAGGGCTTATTTGCTATTCTTCCGGGCCAGTCGATCACACTGAGACGATTTCATCCTGAGTCAGATAGCGCCACTCCCCGGGCCTCAGGGATACATCAAGGGCAATATCCCCAACCTGTTCGCGATGCAGACTCATCACTTTATTGCCAATGGCCGCAAACATACGCTTAACCTGATGATATTTACCCTCAGTAATGGTCAACAACACCTCTGAGGGTGTCAGAACTTCCAGTAAGGCAGGCTTGGTCGGTGCTTTCTCACCTTTCAATTCAATACCGCTGGCAAACCGCTCAATCAGTTCTGCGGTCTTATCTTCTGGCAGCGGGTCGGCTAATTGCACGCGATAGCACTTGCCACACACTTTTACGGGCGAGGTCAATCGATGGGACCATTGCCCATCATCGGTAATCAGTACCAGCCCTGTCGTATCTGCATCCAGGCGGCCAGCGATATGGAGTGAATAAGCCTTGGGAATATCCAGCAACGAGAGAACCGATGGATAGACCTCATCCACATTGGAACAGAGCGTATCTTCGGGTTTGTTGAGCATGATATAGCGCAGCCCGCGAGCTTTGACCAGCTCACCCAGCAAACGGACTTCACAGGTATCCGGCACCTTGAAGGCACTGTTTTTCACCACAATGCCATCGCAGGTTACTTCACCTCGGTGCAAACATTTTTTGGCATTGGCTCGTGAGAGTTCGGTACTTTCGCAGAGGTATTTATCTAAACGCATTCGGGGAAGACTATGCCTGAAAAGTGGGATGTTAATATCAAAGGAGCGTTATAGCCAGTAACAATGCAAGGAGCTGGGGAACATTCGCGCCTATCAATAAGCCCGACAGGCTCCTGGTAACCTGATCGCCATTTTTTTGCAAAAAAGTAGTTAATTGAGCTAATGGTCAAATACCCATCAGCAACTATCACCTTGTTAACTACCGTACTAAAGTTGTTATCATAACAATCATTCCAAAAATAGGGATATTTTATGGCTGTCATGGTAAAGGGAGATACTATTCAACTGACAGGTTATGACGCTTTTAAATATGAATATAAAGCTCATAAGGGAATCAAGGGGATAATCAAAGGAATCATTGGTTTTTTTCTCGGTCGAAAAGTCACCCTTGCAGAAGGACGATCACCGTTGAAGAGCCAGGCCCCTGAGGACCGCCTCTCGACTGTACTACCGGAGCGAAGTGTACAGGAATTAGCACCAGCAGATGAAACTCAATTGACAAAAGGGATCAATCCCAGGGACAGATCATCGTCTGTATCCACCTCCCAACCTGCTCAACTTAACGCTGATAGCCTTTCCGGTAGTGGGTCAAATGTGTGGAAACGAAGCTTCAACCCCGCCCGCCCGGAGTTCCAAAATTCTGAAACACAGCCCCCCGTACGTGTGAACGACTACCTCTTTCCCGATGAGAGTCAAAATTCCCAGAGTGAGTTACCTGATGAGTTTGATCACATAGCTAAACGCTGTAAGAAACAAATACCTCTTCTGAGTGAAGGCTCAGATTTTCTTAGCATGCAGCCCGAGCCTATTGACCCGGCAATACTGGTTTCGTTGGGACTCAGTCTGGATTTCCCTGATCAGGAAGACAAGGTCATTATGGATTGGCTGGACAGTAGCGATTTTATGGATAAATCAGCCCGTCCAGAAACGGCTACCCTGGTCAAACACATCATTCACCGCTGTGTATACAAGCAAAATAAAGATTTATTTATGGATATTTGTGCATCTCTCGGCTCAAGAGCAGGCAGTAACTTTGGTATTCCCATCCGGCATGAGAATTTATACCTCGCTTTCGTTATCTTTCACAAACACCTATTGTCAAATGACGACCAGTTGTCAGGCAAAGCCTGTCGGGTCATAGGCATGTGGTTAATCAATGAACTGGATAGTTATCTTAAAGAAATTAAACCATCAGAGACTCAGGAGGAAACAGACTGGGATGACACGTATGAACGCTGGGTGGATAAGATATCCGAAACAGGCATGGTTTTGGACGAAAATCAGCTGATTGACATTTCGCATGGTGGAGGGCGGTATTACTTAAAAAAGTTTCTTAATGGACAAACCAGCGGATATTTTCATGGAAAATGCAGTCCTATCGGGATACAAGTACACCCGCACTATACCTTGTTTGATGGATTAAACAACGATAAGGACATTAAAAGACGCGAAATAGAAGTATATTCGCAAACATCGTTAAAATTCCTGGATTTACCTGCCCAGTTGACAGCCAAAATACCGGCAAAACACGTGATTACCGGTACATTTGGTTATGAAGGTATTATTAAAGCGAGCTCCGTCAGCGAACTTGTCGAGCCAGAAATAACCGTTCTTAATCGCTCCCTGCCTCCAGAGGCATCTGACCATCAGTAACCTGAACCCTGAACGTATCATGTTAAACGTTCCAAACCACTCACTATTTATGAATTTTCACATATTGGCTTTTCACGTCATCAGTCATAAAATACATCACCATTTATCCCCCTTCTAGTAGAAAACCGTATTTCCCCTATGGTCGAGGAACTCCCCATTGCTTTTTTCTGAGCTGGCTCTCCATGAACGGGTGCAAAAAGCACTCACTGAACTCGGGTTTGAAAAGGCCACCCCGGTTCAGGAACAAACCCTGCCCCTGGCTATGACCGGCAAGGATCTGATGGTCAGCGCAGAAACCGGCAGTGGTAAGACCGCAGCGTTTCTGCTGCCCATGCTCAACCAGATGCACACCACCCCTTCACCGAAAACCAGCACCCGGGCACTGTTGCTCGTGCCTACCCGTGAATTGGGCCTGCAGGTGTTAAAAGAGTGTGAAGCCCTGGCACGCTACACCTACATCAAGGCAGGGCTGATCGTTGGTGGTGAGGACTATCGCCACCAGGTGAACACTCTGCGCAAAAACCCGGAAATCCTTATTGCCACCCCCGGCCGCCTGATTGAGCATATAAAAAACGGCAACCACGATTTCAGTGACCTGGAATACCTGGTACTGGATGAAGCGGACCGCATGCTGGATATGGGCTTTGGTCCCGATGTTTTGAGCATCGTGGAAGAGTGCCATGGCGAACGCCAGACGTTCCTGTTCTCAGCAACCCTGGAAGCCCGGGGTCTGGGTGCAATGGCCTACCAGGTATTGAACGATCCTACCCGTCTGAAGCTGAATTCTGTCCGGGAAAAGCACGCCAATATCCACCAGCAAATTATTCTCTCGGACGATACCGCCCATAAAGAAAAACAGCTGATCTGGCTGCTTCGGAATGAAACCTATGACAAAGCCCTGGTGTTCACCAATACCAAAGCCCGGGCTGAGGAGTTTGTGGGCAAAATCCGGGTTAAAGGCCTGAAGGTCGGCGTACTCCACGGGGATATGGACCAGCGGGAGCGCAAGCACGTTATGCGCCTGCTGCTGGATGGCAAGATCAACATTCTGATTGCCACCGATGTCGCAGCCCGTGGCCTGGATATCAAGGGTGTGGAACTGGTTATCAACCTGGAAATGGCCCGTAACGGTGATGACTATGTCCACCGGATTGGCCGCACCGGACGTGCCAGAGAACAGGGGCTGGCCATCTCCCTGATTGGGCCGGACGAATGGAACCGGATGTCGGGTATTGAACGCTACCTCCGGCTGCGGTTTGAGAAACGCACCATCAAAGAACTGCCGGGTAGCTATAAAGGCCCCAAAAAGCTGAAAAGCTCCGGCAAAGCCGCCGGCAAGAAAAAACCGGCCGGTAAAAAAGGCGCTGGTAAAAAACAACCGGCGGATAAACAACGTCACCGGGAGCAGAAGAACGTGGGCAAACGTCGTACACCAGCGGCCGAAGCCAAACCCACCACTGCAACCACCTCAACCGATTCCGGTTTTGAACCACCCAGGCGCAGGAAATAATACACATGAGCAATAACCTACCTTTTTCCGCTCTTGGGCTGGATGAGTTGCTGATTCAGGCAGTCAACGAAGCGGGCTACCAGAATCCCACCCCAGTTCAGGCCAAAGCGATTCCCATGGCTTTAACTGGCCGTGACCTGATGGCATCTGCCCAGACCGGCACCGGTAAAACCGCCAGTTTCACCTTGCCAATCCTGCACCGCCTGGCGCAGATGAGAGCCAGCAAAGCCATCCGCGCCCTGGTACTGATCCCTACCCGGGAACTGGCCATTCAGGTTGAGAATAGTTTCCAGACCTATGGCAAGCACACGGCTATCAAGACAGCTGCCGTCTATGGTGGCGTAGATATTGACGATCAGTTGCAGGTTCTGAAAGAAGGCACTGATGTCCTGGTGGCGACGCCGGGTCGCCTCGTGGACATGATCAACCGGCAGCATATCCAGCTGGACAGCTTGAGAATACTGGTGCTGGATGAAGCCGACCGGATGCTGGACCTGGGCTTCCGTGACGATATTCAACGCATTGTGCAAAACGCGCCGACAAAACGTCAGAACCTGTTGTTCTCCGCCACCTTTTCCAAAGACATTAAACAGCTGGCTTATGAATTCATGCGCCATCCGGTCAAGATTGAACTGGAAAACCCCAACTCTGCCGCTAACACCGTGTCCCAGTCTTTCTACCCGGTGGACCAGCAGGACAAACCGGAGATTCTCAGTTATCTCATCCATGGTGGTCGCTGGCAGAAAGTGCTGGTGTTTGTCCGCACCAAAAAAGCCGCCAACAAGGTTGCCGAGTTGCTGGCAGAAGACGGCATCAATGCCCAGCCCATTCACAGCGATAAAAGTCAGTACCTGCGTATTCGCACACTGGAAGATTTTAAAGATAACTATTTTGATGTTCTGGTAGCGACGGATGTGGCCGCCAGAGGCCTGGATATCGAACAGCTGCCGCTGGTCATCAATTATGACCTGCCCAAAGTTCCCCAGGACTACGTGCACCGCATTGGCCGCACCGGCCGCGCCGGACAAAAAGGCAGGGCTATCTCCCTGGTTAACCCGGAAGAGAAAAAGTTATTGGCCGGTATCCAGCAGCTGATCAAAAAACCGCTGGAAATAGAACCGCTGCCCTACTTTGAAGATGGCGAGGTGCGTCCTGCTGAGATTGATGAGCCCGCCAGTAAAACCCGCAACAAGCGAAGCAAACCTGACGCCCGAAAGCCTGCGATAAAACAGCGTTCGGGTAATAAATCACGCAATGGCAGCACCAGAAAACCTTCAGGTACTGCGCCAAAGAAAAGGCCTGCTGTTTTCTCCGGGAAAAAACGGAAGTCCTGATCTGGCTGATTCATTTCAGCCGGATGAAAAGTAATAAACCGGGAATACCCTGCCTCTGTCGGGTATTCCCACCGTAGAAAGCGGGTGTTGCGCAAGCCCTTAAAAAGAAGGGAACCACAAAGACACGAAGACACAAAGGAAGCCTTTTTTTTGCCGAGCGTAGCTCAGGAAAGTCCAGAAAAACTTTGTGTCTTTGTGCCTTTGTGGTTCAAAGCTTTTATAACTTTTGCAACACCCTCAGAAAGCGGGTGAAAAAGGTCGCATACAATGGAAGATATTATTGAAGAACTGCGGGAACGGGCTCTGGATGTGTCAGTCCCACTGGAACTCCCGGATGAAGACCAGCTGGTGGAAGTGGAAGAACAGATTCTGATTCCCCTTCCCTACGAACTCCGGGAGTTTCTATTGCACGTCAGTGATGTTATTTATGGCTCCATTGAACCGGTGACGGTCACTGATCCCCAATCCCATACTTATCTGCCGGAAGTTGCGGCCAATGCCTGGGCTGAAGGTCTGCCGAGAGAGCTGATCCCCATTTGCGAATGCAATGGGGAATACTATGGTATTTCCGAAGAAGGAGAAGTGGTTCACTGGGCTGACGGTGAAGTGACTGACGACAGCTGGCCATCCATCTGGTTATGGGCCAGGGATATCTGGCTGGAGAGCTAATGTCGAAACGAATTCTGATCATTATGGCCATGGCAGCGGAAGCCCGGCCAATCATTGATCAACTCGGACTGCACGAACTGCCCGCCAATCCGCGGTTGACAAGTCACTTCCCCCGCTTTCAGGGTGAGTTTGCCGGTAAGGAGATCGTTATCTCTCTGAATGGCAAATCCACTGAGTACGGTGTCGACAGGATAGGCACCGAGTTTGCCGCGCTGAATACCCAGTCCGCCATTATTGAGTTTGCTCCGGAACTGATCATTAACGCAGGAACCTGCGGTGCTTTTTCAGCCGATGCTGATATTGCAGATATCATCACTTCCGACCAGCCGGTGGTTTATCATGACCACCGGGTTCCCCTGGAGGGCTTTGACTGTTTTGCCATGGGCGCTTATCCAACCGCCTACTGCCCCGAATACTTTCAGGGTATTGAGCATAAGCTGGGAGTGGTCACCACAGGCAACTCCCTCGATATGCCGGATATCGACAGGCAGTGGATCAGGCAAAACCAGGGAATGGCCAAAGAGATGGAGTGTGCCGCCGTTGCTGCCACCGCTCATCTTTACGGCATCGACTTTCTGCCCATCAAATCCGTGACCGATCATATCGATATCGAACTGGATAATGTTGAGCAGTTTCTGAACAACCTGGGCAAGGCCAGCCAAAAGCTGAGCGAAACCTTGATCAGGGTATTAACCAATATCAAGTAAAACCGGGCTGCCGACGGCAGCCCTTTTCAATAACGCCGTTGCGGATTGATCCACAAGCCTGTTGGCTGTTGATTCAGTGCAGTCAAAAAGGTCAGCGCATCCTGAACCCTTTTTTCTCCAGAAACGCTTTCATATGAGGGCGGGATTCTTTACCCAGCAGGGCCGACATTTCCTGAGACCAGACCCGATCCAGCTTGCCTCCGGTCCGTCGCTGGTAATAGGTTCTCATAGTTTCATCATATTCAGCCACCAGCGCCTTATTCACTGACTGGTAATGCTCCTCCATCAGCACAGCTTCCAGCGGCAGTCTGGGTTTACACTCCGGATCCTGATCCGGGTACCCAAGGCAGAGGCCAAAAACGGGGTAGACATGTTCCGGCAACGCCAGCAAATCACTGACCTGTTGCGGGTCATTGCGCAGGCCTCCGATATAGCAGATACCCAGCCCTTCTGACTCAGCAGCGACCACCACGTTCTGGGCAAACAGGGCAACATCAACCGTGGCAATAATGAAATGCTCGGTCATTCCGTCTGCCATGGTGTTGCCCGACTGTTCACAGCACCAGCCTGAGCGATGCAGGTCAGCACAGAACACCAGAAACTCAGCCGCCTGCTGCACATAGGTCTGCCCACCCGCCAGCTCTGCCATGGCTTTGCGGGTTTCAGGGTTTCTGACCCGAATAACACTGACACCCTGCAAATTGCTGGATGTGGCGGCACTTTGGCCCGCACTGATCAAGTCTCTCAACAAGGACTCTTCAATCGGCTGTTCCGTGAATTTGCGAATAGAGCGGTGTGCTTGCAGCAGTTCAATTACAGTTTGGGTCATGATGTTATTCTTAATCTGGTCATTATTATTCTGCACTATTGTAGCCTTGGCTGGATTTTTCAAGGCTGCCTGCCTCTGCTAGAATTCCTTTCCTGGCTCCGGATTTACGCTCCGGACCGCTGAGCAAGGACAATAAAGACAATGACACTCTCTCCTCCAGAAAACACTCAAACAGACGCTCATATCGTGGTCTGTGCCCTGTATAAATTCGTTACCCTGAAGAACTTCACCAGCCTGCGGGAACCCCTGCTCAGAACCATGGAAGCAAACCATATCAGAGGGACGCTGCTGCTTGCCCGGGAAGGCATTAACGGCACCGTGGCCAGCACCCGGGAAGGCATCAATGCGCTGCTGGCCTGGCTTAACCGGGATACCCGTCTGAACCCCATTGAATACAAAGAGTCCCTCAGTGAATCCATGCCGTTCAAAAGAACCAGGGTCAAACTCAAAAAAGAGATTGTCACCATGGGAGTGGAAGACATTGACCCACAAAAGGCCGTCGGGACCTATGTGGAACCGGCAGACTGGAATAGCCTGATCAGTGATCCAGAAGTCCTTGTGGTGGATACCCGTAACGATTACGAAATTCAGGTGGGCACCTTCAAGCACGCCATCAATCCAAAGACAGATTCCTTCCGGCAGTTTCCGCAATACGTCGATGCCAACCTGAATCCTGAGACTCATAAAAAGGTGGCCATGTTCTGCACTGGCGGCATACGCTGCGAGAAGTCCACAGCCCTGCTCAAGGAAAAAGGCTTTGACGAGGTTTACCATCTGAAAGGCGGCATCCTGAAATATCTGGAAGAAGTACCGAAAGCGCAGTCACTGTGGGAAGGTGAATGCTTTGTCTTTGATGAACGGGTAACGGTGAATCATGACCTTGAGCCGGGCTCCTACGACCAGTGCAACGCCTGTCGTTTACCCATTACGGAAGCCGATAAGCAAAGTGATATGTACCAGCAGGGTGTCAGCTGCCCGCACTGTTTTGACCTGCTGACTGAACAGCAAAAAGCACGGTTTTCCGAGCGTGAAAAACAGATGCAGCTGGCCAGGGCACGAGGTGAAGCACATATGGGCGCAGAAGTTGCCAAGACCGTTGTCCATCGTCGGCAATTAAAGAAAGACGAACGCAGGCAACAGCAACTGAGAACCCGGGCAGGCAAAGTTAAATAGCTGAGCTATGTTTAATACCAATTCCACCTTCTAAATATGAACTGCGCAGCCATTTTGAACAGCTGGATCTTCGTTGGAATTCCTCGCAATAGCCCTGCTATTACTCGTCATTCCGCCTTGCCCAGCTGTCCAAAATGACTTGCTCGATCTCATATTTAGAAGGCGGAATTGGTATAAGTACAGCCAAGTGGTGTTTTTCATCAGCTGACTTGAACGGAGTGTCGCCATGGAACTCGAAAACCCCGAGAACCTCAACCCTTTTATCCTTCTGGGCATTGTCAACGAAAAGCTGAGGCTTACCTGCAACTCACTGGATCAGCTGGCCGATGAGATGGACATGAGCAAACAGGAGATCGAAAACCAGCTTCATAAAATCCGTTTTCATTATCAGTCGATCAATAATCAGTTCGTTCATGATTGACCGGTAATCGAGGGTCTGAACTTGTATCAAAATACATCAACAGACCCTAAACAAAATATTGCCACACCTGCTTTACCGATAAAGCCCCTCCCCGTACCGCATGAACCAGCAAAATGGCAAACCCCAGGGTCATCAACGGTAACAGTGGGCGCTTTTCCTCCTGGAAAAAATACCAGCCAGCCCCCATTAAACAGAGTGCCATTATCATCAGCCGGGCATCCACAGGTTCACCGGAAACCACTTCCATAAAAATCGCCAGACAACCAATCACATTGGCAATTAACCAGATGGGCGACAGCATCCCGATACTGCCTAATAACGGAAACTTGATCAGTGCGCCACCGGTCCAGGCTTTGGGTTGCAGATCCGACGACAGGTGAAAGGCAATTCCCAGGGCCAGACCTGCGGCAATGGCTGAAAAACCGCAAGCCCAAACCACCAGCGCAGGAATACAGGAGTGTGTGATTGCTGAACGGTGGGACAGCCCCGGAATTGTTAAATCCAGATCCGGCAATCGAATGCCGGCAATCAGACCGGCCAGGAAAAACAGAACATCTTCCATGAAAGCCATAGTGGGCCAAAATTGGCAAAGCTCGCTGGCTGCCAGAACCAAACCCGCCAACAGACAAGCCTTCAGCGGTGTACTATACAACTTCATAGATCACAAAACAGACTATAAAACAGGGGGCGGACTATACCGTTTTAGTAGTAAGCCCAGAGCCAACGCCTTATTGACTATTTATAGTTGGCAAACCCATCGCCAAACAGAGCTTCCGGTGCTTTTTCTTCCGTTATTATTTTTTATCCGTAATTCTGAACACCATTCTACCGCACCATTTGCTTTCAATCCTGCGCAGGTAATACACTTCCCCCACTATTTTATGCATTAGCGTTGATGACTGATGACTTACAAACTCAACGACAAACAGTTCGAATCTATTCAGAAGCTGGCTGACCATGAGCGTTATGATTACTTTCTGAAAAAGGTGGCGGACTGGGAAGAGATCTGGAGCCTGCACAGCCCCGATGGTTGGGTAGAGCTGTCATCCAGTGATGGTGAAGAGTGTCTGCCCATCTGGCCACACCCTGATTTCGCCAAAGCCTGGGCAGTGGATGACTGGTCAGACTGCCAGCCAAAAGCCATCAATCTGGAAGTGTGGCTGGAGCGCTGGACGCCCGGTCTGGAGCGGGATAACACCATGCTGGCCATATTCCCGGTTAATGAAGAAGAAGGGCTTGTTGTGACACCTTCTGAACTGCAGGAAGCCATTCTTGGCGAGTTGGAGCAGGGATAAGACTACCCTCTTTTAACCACAGAGGCACAGAGACACCAAGGGTTAAAGCCTTTGATCTGTGCCGCTGCTGTGTATGACCAGGCAATAGTTCCGCTTACTCAATGCGCCATATGCTGGCCTTTGATCTCATCCGTGGCATGAGCAATCACTGTCTTCTGATCACCATTACTGAAAGTGATCGTCACCGGCACTTCACTGTTTTTGGCTATATGTTTGTTAAGGCCCATCAACATAACATGATAGCCACCGGGCTTTAGCTCCAACCTGTCACCCGGGTTAATGGTAAGGTTATCCACGCGGCGCATTTTCATCATGCCATTGTTCATTTCTGTGGTATGAAGCTCTGTTTTCCCGGCAACAGGGCTGCTCAATGAGCGAATCTGTACGGCCTGATGAGTACCATTGTAGATGGTCATATAAGCAGCTGATGAGGACATCCCCGGCTTGGTAGCGCGGGCACTGGCATTCAGTAACTGCAACGCTGGTTCAGAGTGCTCTTTTGAGTGAGCATGACTGTGCCCGCCCTGTGCAGCCATTGCAGTGTGCACAGTCAATAGCATCATCAGAGCTATCGTACCATGTACGATTGTTACCATAACCCTGACTGCCCTGGTATACAAAATCGTTCCGCTTTTCATTAATCAACTCCACTATTCATTAGAAGTATTATGGGAGGATAGCAATCTGCTGTGAGTTTGCTTCTAAAGGGTCCAGTTCAAAAAGAACATTATATACCGCTTCTCTGGTTTCCATTTTCAGCCTGGCGATCCAGACCATGTTGCGGTCAGTGGTACAAAAAGTGATATTGCCGGTACCAGTATACAGGTCAGTGTCTGCAAAATGTCCAGATTGTTTCTGTAAATTGAATGGCATCAACCCCATGGGCATATCACGCCCGACAAACTCCATGCTGACCTTTTCAGCAGCAAGCCCTGAAACTTCTGCCCTGATAGCCAGTGGCTGCCCCGTCGGCATGGACGCCGGCAAAATATTAAGCATGATCGAACCATTCCCTACCCTGCTCTGACACCCTTTGTACGTGTTGCAATAAGCAACCGTTTGAAACCTCTGTTTATCGACGGAATTTTCACTCTTGTTCAACAAGCGGGATCCGTAAAATACCAGCAGTAAGCCAAGTAATAATGCTATCGGAAGGAGAAGCCGGGATAAGTGCCTTAACAGGTTTTTCATCATTATTTGAATCAAAATTGACTTGCAGGTGGGCATTATAGGCTTTTTACTAACGGAAAACAGAAGAACATTCTCCTGAAATCCATTTTTAGAGGAAATATCAGCTGTGACAAAAGGGAACGATCCGCTGTCTCTGTTCGACAGCCATTGCCATCTTAATTTTTCAGTCTTTGATAAGGACCGTTTACAGGTGTTGAGTCAGGCAGAAAAGGCAGCCGTCAGTCACATCTGCATCCCCGCCACTCAACAGGTGGAATGGCCTTCCCTGATTGAGTCAGAATTACTGTCGCAGGTGAGTCCCGTAAGTATTGTAACGGCCCTTGGTCTGCATCCCTGGTTTATTTCTGAACATCATCCCGAACATCTGAATGTATTGGATAAGCTATTACAGCAACGTCCCGCCGGGGTCGTTGCCATAGGGGAAACCGGGCTGGATTTTTTTGACCGAAACATGACTCCCCAGACAAAGGCCAAACAACTCGAGCTGTTCACTGGCCAGGTTGAACTGGCCTGTCTGCACCAGATGCCACTGATTATTCATGGCCGGAAAAGTCATGATGATATTTTAAAAGTACTGCGACGATGCAAACCGGAGCGGGCCGGGATTATTCACGGATTTTCCGGTAGTGAACAACAGGCCGGAGAATATCTGAAGTTAGGCTTTAAGCTGGGGTTTGGTGGTGGCATCACCTACCCGAGAGCCCGTAAAACACGACACTTGGCAGCCACTCTGCCAATCGACAGCATTGTGCTTGAGACAGACGCTCCGGATATGCCATTGAATGGCTATCAGGGACAAAGAAATGAGCCGGGAAGAGTGAAACTGGTGGCTGAGTGCCTGGCCAAGCTGAGAGGAATCTCTTTGCCGGAGGTGGCAGAAGCCACCTCTCATAACTGTCGTACGCTATTCAGAATATGACGGTTAAGCACCGTCGGCGGCTTCAGCCTCCAGCAGCTTGTTCTTGCCGATATTGATTTTTCTTGGCTTCATCGCCTCTGGAATTTCACGTTCCAGATCAATATGCAGAAGACCATTATCCATGGTCGCACCGGTGACACGGACGTAATCGGCCAGCTGGAAACGGCGCTCAAAGTTACGCTCGGCAATGCCCTGGTAGAGGTATTTGCGCTCTGTATCGTCTGGCGTTTTCTTGCCCTGGACAATCAGTACACCCTCACGGCTTTCTATTTCCAGTTCATCTTCGGCAAAGCCGGCAACCGCCATGGTGATACGGTATTCGTTCTCATCCAGCAGTTCGATATATGTACGCTTAATTCGATTCCAACCCCTGCGTGTTATTTTTTTTAAAAAATGTCCAGGTGGTAATCCAGCATCCGGTCACCATCGAACAGATAGCGTCCTTTGAACCTGTTCCCCTTCAGCATTTCAGGTAACCAGATAATGTCGTCTGCCCACATTTCTTCATAGGGGATCTGATCAAGGGAGAACCACCGCGGTATGGCCTCATCCGTCTCTGTCGGCGAGCCGGTAAAATCCCTTGCCACATAGGTATGCACATGAATAGAGTAGCCATCGGTAAACTGGAAACAGCTCTCTCCACAGAACTCAGGATTCACCGGGGTGATGCACAGTTCCTCCTGCACTTCGCGGATCGCGCACTCCAGCAGGGATTCACCGGGCTCAAGTCGTCCTCCCGGCCCATTGATTTTTCCGGCCCCCAGGCCACGCTTTTTACGAATCAGCAGAATTTGCCCATCCTTGATAACAAATGTCAGCGTAGCGGGGTCTCTGGCCTGCCAGGAGCTCCAGTCAATATCCTGCAATGATTGCATCAATCAATTCCTGCTTAAAGATAATTAACATACCTCAGCTTCGCGTTGGGAGGCAGCATTATTGATAATGTTTTTGTGAATGGGGATTAACGCTTTTCTGCGCTAGTCTTGCATTGGTAAAGGAGCCAAAAGGTCATACAACAATGGCTATAACGCGGTGCCTGACAGCTTGAGTTCTTTCCCCGGCTCATGAGGCACTTAATTGTCTTCGTCTAATCCAGGAGTTTAACAATGAATCCAATTCATTCAGAGTTGTTGCCCGGTTCTTTGGCGGGCCCTCCAGCAGAGAGTGCTCTGCCCGAGTCAGCTCCTGAAGAATGCATTGTATGCAGGGACCCATTGTTCAATGGACGGTCTGTTGTGATATTGCCATGTCAGCACAGATTCCATAACGCCTGCAATGATGCCTGGATTGATAATCGCCAGCTGGGTGACTGGACTTGCATCCTTTGCAATACAACGCCCAAAACTCTTGATATTGTTGCTTTGAATGATGATCGATACTCATCTCTGGCAAGCAGTTCTGAAAGCCTGAAACTGCAGCTGTTCAAAGCTTGCCAGGACGGAAGTGTCGCTACAGTGATCGGCGCGGTGGAGAAAGACCCATCGCTGATTTCCGGAAAAATTAAGCTTGAGGACCGCTCGGGACACTATAGGCCCATTCATGTTGCCTCCCTCTATGGGCATGTACCGATTGTCAAGTTTCTACTTGACCAGGGGGTAGATATTAATTTACCAGAGGAGGTCGATAAACTTTCTCCCATTGAACAGGCCGCCACCGAAGGCTTCGTGGAGTTGGTCAGCTGTTTGATTGAGCGCGGTGCCAAAGATTTAAATTCAGCACTCTTGTTCGCCACTCGTCATGGCCACGTCAATGTGGTTCGGAAATTGATCGATAACGGAGCTGACATTAACCATACGCTAGAGATCATTTTGCGCAACAGGTTAATCCGGTTTACCCCTCTTGTCAGTTCTGTTACTTCGGAGTCTGCTGCACAGCTGGTTAAGTTGTTAATATCGCAAGGTGCCAAAGTCACTGGTGAGGCACTGTGGGTTGCTATTGGATTTGGCAAGCTGGATATCGTTAAACTCTTGATCACCCATAAAGTCGATGTCAACGCCATGGATGGGTGGATAATCTGCGGTGCAGCCAGATTTAATCGACTGGAGATCGTCAAGTTGTTACTTGCCAACGGTGCCGAGGTTGATAAGCCTTACGATGTTCAGACTGCTCTTGGGTACGCAGCTGAATACGGCTGTGTTGAAATGATTCATTTACTGGCAGATGCTGGTGCCAGTCTGGAATCCACGGTATTGTCCAATGGCAAAAGAAGCCTCAGTCCTCTGTGCATTGCTACTTTTGCCTGGCAGCAGGACTGCATCAAGGCACTTATCGAGCTGGGCTCCGGGATTGATAACGCCGATTTTCGAGGTCTTACACCGCTGACCCAGGCCATTCTCGCCAATAATATCGACCAGGTCAGAGAGCTGGTTGAGCATTTCCACGCGTCGGTGAATTGTTCTCCAAATTATTCTATACCCCGGGCAAATGTAATACCCCATGAGTACTTCAGGTGCAGGGAGCAGTTTGTTATCTCTCCGCTGGCATTTGCCGTGCTTTTGGGTAGGAGTCCAATCACTCAGTTTCTGATTGATTCCGGCGCAGAGATAAATGCCCTTCACGGGTTGGCACTGCGACTGGCAATTTTACGTGACAATGCCGGGATTTTATTGAAGCTGATTCATGGCGGTGCTGACCTTTGTGGTGTTTTTGATAACGGAGAGACGCCTCTGGCATTAGCAAATCGTCTGAAACGTTCGACTTTGGTTATGGAACTCTTGAGTCATGGGGCACCGGCTTCTGAAATCAGTCTGGCAGCAGATTTTCGAGATTTGAGCATTGTTTAAGTGCTGAAATTTGCAAGTCAGGCCTGTCATTTCTGTGATTTCTTCCTATTTTTATCTGATGCCAATAGAATGCAGCTCTCGACCACTGTTGTATAGGGTCTGAACAATGAACACTGACCTGCGTAAACAAATTCTGGATGCCTTCAATTTCCGTCACGCCTGCAAAAGCTTTGATGTCAGCCGGAAAATACCCGATGAGGATTTTAATTTCATTCTGGATGCCGGGCGCCTTTCTCCCAGCTCATTTGGTTTTGAACCCTGGAAGTTTCTGGTCATCCAGAATCCGGAGTTAAGGGAAAAGATCAAAACCGTCAGCTGGGGAGCCCAGGGACAGTTACCCACCGCCAGTCACTTTGTCATCATTCTGGCCCGCAAAGAAAATAGCATGCATTATGAGTCTGAATATATCCTCGACCATATGCGCACTGTTAAACAGCTGCCTGAAGATGTCGTGGATATGATCAGCGAGTTCTACCGCGACTTTCAAAACAGTGACTTCCGGCTGACCGAGTCACCCAGGGCCATGTTTGACTGGGCCTGTAAACAGACCTATATCGCCCTTGGTAATATGATGAGCGTAGCCGCCCAGATTGGCATTGACTCCTGCCCGATTGAAGGTTTCAACCGTGACAGGCTGGAGCCACTGATGGCACAGGAGGGTCTGCTGGATAGCGGGGAGTTTGGCGTCAGTGTGATGGTCGCCTTTGGTTACCGGGAAAACGAGCCTTACCCAAAAACCCGCCACCGGCAGGCGGCAGTTGTCGAGTGGCATTAATCCCCGGT
Organism: Endozoicomonas acroporae; assembly: GCF_002864045.1. Taxonomy (GTDB): domain Bacteria; phylum Pseudomonadota; class Gammaproteobacteria; order Pseudomonadales; family Endozoicomonadaceae; genus Endozoicomonas; species Endozoicomonas acroporae. The sequence continues at coordinate 79,103 of NZ_PJPV01000003.1, read as the reverse complement.
CACTCAGCAAGCTCACTGAGGCATAATAGCGTCAGGCAGTTGCTCTCAAAGCCACCGGTATCAATAAAGTGGGTATTTCCCAGGGTAACCGGTTGATCAACAATGGTATGACCACAGAAGATGTGGTCAATACCGGCAACCACAGAATCATCCCCACTTTGAATCCGGGTCCTGGACCATTGCATCGCCCGGACCAGGTCCGGATCAGATGCTATTTTCTCCGGATTCCAGACCGGCAACGGGTACTCTGCATGACAAATGGCCACCTGCCTGTCGCCAGGAAGATCAACCGAGATCAGAACCGGCTGTTCAGAAGCCATGTCCGCATACCTGTTCATTCTTTCTGATGAGACTTGCAGATGCCAGTCACCGCCGCAAAGCACCCATTGGGCAGTCTCATGGGCAGATGGGTGTCTTACCGTATCAATCATGCACTGCTCATGATTGCCACGAACACAGTGGAACCATGGCTCCTCCATCAGAGAGAGGCACTTCTCGGAAGCGGGCCCCCGGTCGATCAGGTCACCACAGCTGAAACAACGATCTTTTTCCCGGTCAAAGCCGACGTTGGCCAGTGAGGACATCAGGAGATCGTACATGCCATGCAAATCACCAATAACAAAATCACGACCAACGACATTCTGACGAAAATGCTGGTAAAACATAAATCCTCCCTGGATTTCTGATTAGCGTTCAGGTGGGTACATCCACGTTTACGGTTTATCCTTCATTATCAGTTTAGCCACGCCATCATCGGGATTGATCACGGTGGTAAATTGCCGGTGACTGGTCAGAATGTTGTTAAGCATCGGCTCCCGGGCCAGCTCTCTGAACGACAAGGGCATATCAGCAGCTAACTGGCCTTCAGCCCTCATCTGTTCCGCCTGTTGATAAAACCTGAGCATCACTGGCAGTACTTTACGAACGGTTTCCGGTAACCCGGCCACAGCAATGGCATTGGCATAAACGGCAGGCCCATAGGTTGCGGGTGGTGTAGCCAAAGCCGTTAATTGCCGTCTGCTGTGCTGAATCCACTGTTTCTGCTGATCCTCTGGCAGACTTTTAAAGCTGCCGTATAACGCACTGCCTTCGGCCGGTGTAAACAACCTTGCAGTGGCCCCCAGGGAGGCAAGGGCAAGAAACTCATTGGGATTTCTGGTCAACGTATTCAGTTGCAACCATTGCCCCCGCTTTTGCAGGTAGACCTGCATGGGGTTCAGCTTCGGCTCCCTGGACAGCCTGTCCAGCAGTAACTTCAGTTGATTCATGGACCGCCAGGTATTCTGGGTGAGATAAACGGAGCCTTTTGCCTCCAAATGGCCACGGAATCCGGCAATATTCACCACCCAATGGTCGTACCATAGATTCATATCATCGTGACTGATGCTCTTGTTCTGTATCCCGGTGTTAAGCACGGTATACATGGACAAAGAGCCCTCGTTATACATCATATGGCGAAGGTGGCTATGAGGCAGATAGACAATTTCAAACAACCGGGCAGCTGAAGGGTGTTTGGTAATAATCGAGCGAGCCAGCGGGTAGATCTTCTCAGCATAGGGTGCTGTAACCGATAGGAAATCCACCGAATTTTCAGGAACCGGCTTAGCCAGAGCTTTAGCAGCGCGCTTACGTGCCTCCGGCGATAAAGTGACTGCATCCAGAATGGCTGTCGCCCGGAGAACTTCATAAGAAACAGCGTCCAGCCCCGCAATCTCCCTGGAAAGCTGCTGGAACGATGGCTCTGACAACCTGGGAGTATCAGGGTCAGTCTGAGGTGCCACAAATGCCTTATAGGCCTCGTGTGAGCCGTTTCTTAACAGCTGCAGGCAATATAAACGGGATAGTGCTCTTGACACTTCCCGATGGATTGCTGCTGATGACCACTGTGTAGATAACTCCGGTGTAACCACTGGATTAGCCAGCACCCATGAGAGTTGCTCTATTTGCTCCCGGGTAATCTCCAGCTGATCGGCAAAATGCTTGTGGATATACTTCTTTATAGGATCCAGCCGGTTTTCAGCCACAATCGACGGGCTAACTAACAGCAGAAGCACCAGCGAAACCCAGGACAAGGTCATTGTTTTCATAATAAGCTTTCTTTTCTGGAATTGTTGCCATGACTGGAAACCGTTGTGAGTCCGACAGGCTCCTAGAAAGATAGATGCTGATGGTTTAGTCAGCCACATGAAAGGAGCATTATTTCTTAACGGTATATAAGACCTCTCCAAAGCCTGGACTGTAACTCCAACACAACCACTGATTTTTCATTATCAGTCATATTGTTTTATTCGGCTGTCAAAACCGGGGCTATTCTTAATCAATGTTCCAAACCCGATTGGCATTGAACTCCATTGACAGGGGAGAAAACAGCCATGGCTGACCTCGACCTGGCAACCAGACTGGTAGACCAGTTTTTCTCAGAGATCGCCGACAGCTATTGCCGTAAGGATCTCAACGCAATCATCGGTCACTACCAACCCGATCCCGGTCTGCTTTTCTGGAACGCTGAGGGTGACACCATTACCTCTGTTGACCAGTTAACCCTCTGGTATGAAGAACTGTTCCGGCGATTTGATATCAAATCGGTCAATTTCCGGCTTGAAGAGATTTATGCGGATGAAAGCACCATTGTTTCCGGCAGCCTGTGGGTACTTTCCACACTGCGAAAACCTGGAGAAGAAAAACCCGGGGAAGAAAAGCTTGAAGAAGAGCAGTCCCTGAGAGCCACTCACCTGCTTAAAAAACACGATGGCAGATGGCTTATCCATCACCTGCATGTTTCACCAACCCACTTTCTACCGGATTAATGCCTCAAACAACGCCCAAACGGTGCATTACCGCATCTTCCAGTCAATACAAGCTGGCATCTTCCGTATCACTGGGAGGCATGCTGGAGATTTACGATTTCCTGATATATGGCTTGATGGCCAGCTATATTGCCGAGAACTTTTTTCCTGCTGAAGACCATATCACCTCATTAATCAACACATTTGCTACCTTTGCTATTGGTTACCTGACCCGCCCCCTGGGTGGTGTTGTCTTTGGTCACTTCGGGGACCGCTATGGGCGCAAAAAGACCTTTACCTTTTCCATCTTTCTGATGGCGGTAACCACTGCATTGATGGGCTGCCTGCCCGGATGGAACAGTATAGGTGCAGCAGCCCCCATCACGCTGACCCTGTTACGACTACTGCAGGGGTTCTCTCTGGGAGGAGAAATTCCGGGAGCCATCACCTATCTCAGTGAGACGACACCTGAAAGACGCGGATTGGTGATCGGCATTCTGTTTCTGGCCATTATGATTGGTGTATCATTCGGGACATTCGTACACGGCATGCTTGAAATTTACCTTCCGGCAGATGATATGAAGGAGTGGGGCTGGCGTGTCCCTTTCTGGATCGGTGGATCCCTGGGAATCATCAGCTACCACATTCGCAAACACTTCTCCGAATCCGGATTTTTCGAAGCACTGGACCAGACCAAAGCACAGGCTTCCATACCGATTGTTCTCCTTTTCACACAACATACCCGGGGGGTTATCTGCGGGTTCATGACCATTGGCCTGTGTGGAGCAACCGTGACTATCTACAGCATTTACATGCCGGGCTTCCTCTCGTCGCTACTGGGTTTTCCCAGGGAAGCCGTTGCCTGGCACACCACCCTGGCGTTTTTGATGCTATCGCCACTCTGTCTGATATTCGGGCTGTTGTCCGACCTGATGAATCACAAACTGATTCTGGGCATTATGGCCATTGTTGTCGCCACCACTTGCTGGCCAGCGTTTCAGTACTTCTCTTCTCCAGACGCCGAACTGAATAAGATCCTGTTGATCTGTGGCCTGCTGGCAGCAACTGCATCGGGTGCACTGCCGCCACTGTTGATCAGTTTTTTTCCAACGGAGATTCGCTATACCGGCATTGCCACCTGCTACAATATCGGGTTTGCAATTTTTGGCGGCATCGCCCCTGTTACCTCAACATTACTGGCTAAATACTCCAGTAATACCACGGGGCCGGCTATCTACCTTTCTCTTGTTGCGGTGATCAGCCTGATCGCCCTGCTTATTCCCTGGCCAAACGTTCAACTGACAACAGAACAGTTCGATGAGGAAAGAAACCTTTAAGCCTGCCAGTCAAAATACATTACCCTGAAACAGGAAATTGAGCGTCGAAACACTGTCCGGCCTGAAATGCAAAGCGGGTTTCAGGCTATCCAATGATTTATGGTAATCATCAATAGCCAACCGGATAATTTCCTGTATAAATCAGGGCCTGTTGACATGTACAATCTCCGTTCACCCTGAGCGGAGTCGAAGGGTGCTTGGCACGATCTATCAGAGTCCGGAGTTTCCGCCCTTAGGCCCTATGGGTCCTTCGACAGGCTCAGGACGAACGAAGTGCGGAGGCACGACAACCCTTCAAACTCATTGAAACCATGTACTAGCTTCAGATAACAAATGCAAGGCTTAATAATGAATGCATTGACTTGGTATAAAAATACGTTTTTTCCAGCGCTAACCCTATGTCTTTTGCCAATAGCGGCCTATTCTGATGCTTATGACAACTGTTTATACAAACAACTCAAAGAAGGTGATGATTCACTGACACTGGCTGAAATCCGCCAGCAATGCCAGACAGTTGTCGCTGAAAGTACGGAAGACGTTGATAACATCGTTGAACAGCGGTTACAGGAAGAAGAAGAAACTCTGGACAACCGGTTTGCCATCACACCTCACCGCCCCAACTACCTGCTGCCCATTTCCTACAATAAAAGCCCGAACGCAAGCCCCTTTGAAATCCGGAATATTGATGATTTCTCCAGCACCGAGATCAAGTTTCAACTGAGTATGAAAGCTCCCCTTGCCCAGGGAGTATTCAATGGTTACGGGGATATCTTCGTTGCCTACACCAACACCTGATATTGAAAAGTATATGGGCCATGGTGAGTTGCATCTGGGTTACCAGGTCCGGGAACACAATCTTGGCATGACGCTAAGAAATAATTTGCGAAGTGATAACAAAGGTGCCGTTCAACTGGACTGGTCATTTCCAATTAACAAAAGATTCCGGGGTTATATTCAATACTTCAATGGCTACGGTGAAAGCCTGATTGATTACAACGATAGCGCTAATCGACTGAGCGTTGGCGTTATGTTGACCGACTGGTTATAAGTAGTTAACCAAATGAAATCATATATTTCTGACTAAGTTGTCAGTCACTCTGCGGCGTTGCAACTCCGGTCACATAGCTACGGCTATGCTCCCTGCGTTGCGCCTTGCATAGCAACTGCCCACTTAGCCAGAAATATACGATTCCATTTGGCCAACTACTTAGCCCGGAAACAAGGGAAACCATGAACGCTTCCCGTTAAATGTTTAAACTGCCGGACTGGTTTGTTGAAGATCCTGGCCTTTGCGGAACAGGCCAAAACCCACCATGGCAAGTACCACAGCAAGAACCGGACTGAGCCAGTTTAAAAGAGCCCAGGGCGCATACTCAATCACGGCAACACCCAGGGTCGAGGCAAAAAACGCACCTCCGGTAGTCCAGGGTATAAGCGCTGTGGTGAGTGTCGCCCCTTCTTCCAGAGAGCGTGAAAGCACACGGCGATCTACGCCCTTTTGATCATAGGCTTCACTGAACAGCTGACCACCCAATATGATCGATATGTAAGCTTCCCCCATGGTCAGATTGCCCGTGAAGCAGGCAATAACAGTGGTCGCAACCAGAGTGGATGCCCTGGTTATTTTTATCACGATCGTTTTGATAAGCACCCGCAAAAAACGGCAACGCTCCAGAATACCACCCAGTGCCAGGGCCATAAGAGATAATGACAGTGTCCACATCATCGAGGTGATCCCCCCTCGTCCAAGCAATGCATCCAGGCTCTCCAGGCCTGTCGCAACTGTGCCGCCGCCATAGAGGCTGTTAAGCACCGTGGGCAGACTCTGATCCTGCAGGACGATAGCCAGCACCACCGCAACAGAGGATGCCACCATCATGCTGGGTTCGGCGGCAACACGGGCCATACTGAGCAGCAACATAACGATCAGCGGTAATAAAGTCAGGGCATTGATCGTGAAGGTATCCTTTAAAGCCACCTGCATGGCGGACAACTGTTCAGCGGGTAACGGGTTCTCAGCGTAACCGAGCCCCATCAGCGAGAATATCACCAGGGCCAGCAAATAGGCCGGTCCTGTAGTAAACAGCATGCTCTGAATATGGGAGTAGAGATCAACCCTTGAGGTCATGGCAGCCAGGTTAGTGGTATCGGAAACCGGTGACATCTTGTCACCAAAGCAGGCACCGGAGATAACCATTCCGGCAACCAGGGGAGCGGGTATCCCCATGGTGGTCCCGATCCCCATCAGGACAACCCCTATAGTGCCAACCGTTCCCCAGCTGGTACCGGTAGCCAGGGACATCAGGCTACAGAGAAGCAACCCGGCAGGCAGGAAAAGCGACGGACTGACAAATTCAATACCGTAGTAAATCAATGTGGCCAGCGTACCACTTTGAATAAACGCGGCAATCAGTACCCCGATCAGAATAAAAATATAAATCGCCGTCAGCGCTCCGCTAATCCCGGCATTCATGGCACCCCGAATGGCACGAAAATCATAGCCCAGGGCAAAGGCACTGATGGAAGCGATCATCAGGGACAACAGAATCAAGCTGTGCAGGCTGGTTTCCAGAACAAAAAGCCCGACACTGATGACGCCAATGATTGCAGCAAGGGTGATAAAAGCATGGAGAAAACCGGGCTCTTTCCATGACGTTTCTGCCGAAGTCGATACAGCCAAACCAGAACTCCTTTGGATACTGGGCAAATAGCCAGATATAAATATCTATTTCCCAGTATGAAATACGTTATTTTTGAGAATTTGACCGATTTATATCCCAATCAATTTATTTAGCAAGTGTAATGACAAAAATATTACTCTGCTTATGCACATGTGACCTGATGATCTCAGCTGAAGAAATACCAGCAAAGTATTTTTTGACCATTTACCGGGGGATAAAAAAGGCTGGACTGCCGACTTTGTGAAAATGCATTTCAGTAATGCTCCCTTTACCGATTTGACCTTCATGTTATTGGAACTTACTTTTAAAAAAACAATAACAATACCGTCAGCAGCGGTAACAAAAAATAATTTACATTTCAACCAATTACCGCAAAACATTCCTCACAAAAAAACCTCCCGAAATGAACTATGGCCTGGCAATATTGTCAGACCCTGTAACCAGAGTGTTATGCAAAAACAAAGCCCCAGCCCTTACTATTTCGATCATTAAGGGATCACACCGGGAGAAGGAGTATGGAATTAACCATTAATCTCGAAAGCTATCAAAATTACACATTGATTATTCTGGATGGCGATCTTAATGCCAGTAACATCCACATTCTGGAGAATGCTGTAGAGAATGCGACCAGAATAGACACCAGCCATATTGTGCTGGATTGCACCCTGCTCAAAAGCATCAGTAGCGATGGGTTGCAATTACTCCTTCATTGCCAGGTACAACTGGCAGGACATTTCTATCTCTCGCTATATAACGTACCCAACAATGTTGCCTCACTGATGGAGTTATGCGGCATTACGTATTTTATCCAGATGAACACGCAGGAGCAGAATCAAAAAAAACAATCGGCATCAGCCTGATCCATAATAACGGCGGCACTTAAGTAGTTGGCCAAATGGAATCGTATATTTCTGGCTAAGTGGGCAGTTGCTATGCAAGGCGCAACGTAGGGAGCATAGCCGTAGCTATGTGACCGGAGTTGCAACGCCGCACGACTGCATGGATGCAGGAGATAGAGCAACGCAGGAGCAGTTGCCGGGAGTGACTGACAACTTAGTCAGAAATATATGATTTCATTTGGTTAACTACTTAACAACAGTACCGCCTGTTTCCGCTTCTCAGGCAACGTCTTCTTTGCCAATTTCAGCAGACTGGTATCGATCTTCCCCGGCACGATGGGGTAGCAGCAAATTCAGAATGACTGCAGTCAGTGCACAAAGACTGACGCCCTTCAGTGAAAATTCACCCAGTGAAATACCCATATTACCGATACCAAATACCAGCACGATAGAGACAATCACCAGGTTGCGGGGCTGCCCCAGGTCAACCCTTGCCTTAATCAGCGTGTTAAGGCCAACAACGGCAATGGAGCCAAATAGCAGCATCATAATACCGCCCATTACCGGCACCGGAATGGTTGACAGGAATCCACCAATTTTACCGATAAACGCCACACCAATGGCAATGACTGCGGCCCAGGTCATAATAGCGGGGTTGTAGGCTTTGGTGAGCATCACCGCACCCGTGACTTCGGAATAGGTGGTATTGGGCGGCCCACCCAACATACCCGCAGCCGTGGTCGCCAGGCCATCACCGAGCAGTGTATTTTTCAGCCCCGGTTTTTCCAGATACTTTTTCCCGGTCACTGAACTGATCGCCAACATATCACCAATGTGCTCAATGGCGGGGGCAATGGCCACCGGAATCATATAAAGCACCGCATTCCAATTAAGTTCCGGGGTGGTGAAATTCGGAATAGCAAACCAGGGGCGGTCAAACAAAGGTTGAAAGTCCACAACACCCATGATCACCGCAGCAATATAGCCTGCACCAATACCACAGATGATGGGAATCAGTCGCAGAATCCCACCAGCCATGGTCGCCACCAGCAGGGTCGCCAGCAGTGAGATCGCGGCCAGGAACAGAGCCTGATCAGCAGAGATTAACCCTTCAACAGGGGATGTTGCCATCCCAACGGCAACCGGTGCCAGGCCAAGGCCGATCACCATAATCACCGGCCCGACCACCACGGGTGGAAACAACCGGTACAGTATGCCGGATCCACGCAACCTGACCAGCACACTCAAGGCGGCATACAGCACACCGGCGGCCATAATGCCACCCATGGTGGCCGCCAGGCCCCAGGATTGAATACTGAATGTCATCGGCGCAATAAAGGCAAAAGAAGATGCCAGGAAGACAGGCACCTGCCGACGGGTGATCAGCTGGAAAATCAGGGTACCGATACCTGCGGTAAAGAACGCTACATTGGCGTCCAACCCGGTCAGCAACGGCACCAGAACCAGGGCACCAAAGGCAACAAACAGCATCTGCCCCCCCAGCAGCGCCTGTCGCCAGAGCGACATCTTTGAGTGCAAGCTGTCCCCCGACTGTGCTGAATGATTCATTGTTGGATATCCTTATTCGTTACTTATCGTGTACCAAAAATCTTGTCACCGGCATCACCCAGGCCCGGAATAATATAACCGTTGTCATTAAGCCCCTGATCAACAGATGCGGTAAAAATCTTCACGTCAGGATGCGCTGAGCAAATCTTTTCAATACCTTCCGGCGCAGCCACCAGCACCAGGCAGCGGATCTCTTTGCAACCTGCCTTCTTCAGCATATCTATAGTCGCCAGCATGGAACCACCGGTAGCCAGCATTGGATCCAGGATCAGGGCAATACGCTCATCGATATTACTGACCAGTTTTTCAAAGTAAGGCACCGGTTCCAGGGTTTCTTCGTCGCGGTACAGGCCTACCACACTGACCTTGGCATTGGGGATCATATCCAGAACGCCATCCATCATACCAATGCCGGCACGCAGGATCGGCACAATGGTGATTTTCTTGCCCTTGATTTGCTGAACGGTCACCGGACCATTCCAGCCTTCAATCACCGTATCTTCCAGCTCGAGGTCTTTGGTTGCTTCGTAGGTCAGCAGACTGCCAACCTCACTGGCCAGGGTACGGAAGCCCTTGGTACTGATATCGTGGGATCGCATCAGTCCCAGCTTGTGTTGTACCAGCGGATGCCTGATTTCCTGTACGCTCATGCATGACCTCAACTGTCTGATTGGAGGTGGATGGGTAATGACGTAAAAAATGAATGGCTGAGATAGAAAACGTTTCTGAGTAAGCACTCATTGAGAGAATGATCGTGCAACAGCTTTCAACGCCTAAACCTTCTTATTCTCCCACAGGATGTCCGCACTGCCCATAGGTTTTTACAACCGCAACAATCATGTAGTTTTCTCTTGCCCATTGACGACAACAACGGTATTTTTTCCTGCTTTGCTTTTCGTGAAAACTGTTTCCAGCTCTCCACAGGAGAGTAAAAATGGTTTTTTAATCAACAATGGACTGCCGCTCGCCAGGGTGTCCGACACCTGTACTGCATGAGTTGACTCACTGGCGTGACCGGCCGCCAATCAAACGATCAGGGTTTGCACAACATGTCTGTTGATCTCGACCATATCCGGCAAGTGATGGATGAAGCCGACTGTCTCTATAACGAGCAGCAGATTGAAGATGCCATCGCCACCATGGGACGCAACATTACCCACCAGCTGGCGGATAGCAACCCGCTGGTATTCTGCGTAATGAATGGAGGCCTGGTGATTACCGGCAAACTGCTGACTCATATGCAGTTCCCCCTGGAAGCCTCCTACGTTCATGCAACCCGTTACCGGGACCAGTTGACCGGTGGCGGCCTGGAGTGGAAAGTTCGCCCAACCCAGACCATCAAAAATCGTACCGTCCTGATCATCGACGATATTCTGGATGAAGGGCATACTCTCGACGCAATTATCGATTTTTGTAAGGAAGAAGGTGCTGCCAGCGTTCTGACTGCCGTTCTGGTGGATAAAAAGCATGACCGTAAAGCCCGCCCCGGCCTGAAGGCTGACTTTACCGGCCTGGAAATCGAAGATCGCTATATTTTTGGCTACGGTCTGGACTATCAGGGTTACTGGCGTAATGCCAATGGCATTTATGCCCTGAAAGGTCACTGAAACCCTGCGATTTCTTAAGAAAAAAGCCTCCGGTCCGGAGGCTTTTTGATTTGGGTTAATCCATTTCGCCAGTGTTATGCTTCAGGATTATTTTCCTGGTCATTTTGTGGTTGGACAGTTTGTGGTTGGGCAGTGTCTTTCTTTTTAAATCCAGAGCCACTGAGCATTTTGGCTACCGCTTTTTGTTCAGTATTGACATCTAGGTCAAATTGTTTGCTTATCTTCAAAGCGACGGTATTAAAATCCTTTTCGATTTTCTTACGATGGTTATCTAATGCTTTCAGCTCTTTATTTTTATCAGCATTCAGTTTTTGTAAATCTTCCATAGCCAGCATGTAATTGGCTTCAACTTCTTTCAGTTTTCCTTCTGCCTCTTCAATTTCAATCCGCTTAGCGTCAATTTCCTTAAGAAGACTATGTCTTTCTTCATTGAATGCTTTAAGTTGCTTTTCATCTACGTTTATAATTTTGACTGCATCCCCAGTCAGATTAGCTTCAGTATTGCTAGCGGACACCAACGCATCTTCGACAATTTTTAACCTGGCCTCTATTTCGGGAATCACACCGTGGGTTTCACCAATGACTTGTTGATATTTTTTTATTTCTTCATCCAGTTCATCAACCTCAGTGATTTTAGCTTCAATTTGGGGATCTATTTTTTCAAGATATTCAGTTTCAATTTGGTCCACTAATGTGTAAATTGCTTGAGCTTGCTCCTTCTTTTGCTCAGCGGCCATCATTGCTTTGGATTCCTCAGCTCTCTCACTAATAAGATTCGTATGTTCATTTTTTAATTTTTTTGCTTGCTCAGCCAAAAGTGACTTTAATTCATTACGCTCTTCTTCAATATCGTAAACTCTATTTACATTCTTGGCAAAGTCCGTATAAGCTTTACTATTCATGAAAATTTCCGCAAGTTTTTTCACATCACTTTTACGTACTCTCTCTGATTTACTATTCAAGACCACCAACTGAGGGTCCCCGCCCTCAGTGACCGGCGGTAAAACAATCACTGATCCTTTACGTAAGGAGGTCAAATCCCCATCAACAATAGCCAATATAGTTTTGTACTTTTCTCTGAATTCATCATTGTGCCTTTTAAACGTTTTAACATCCTGTTTCTTCTGACTAAGCTGCTCCAAACCTGTATTAAATTTCTTAATTTCTTTTGCCAGTATTTGCTTTTTGTCATTACTGACAGTAGCTTTTAAAGCCTTTTCAGCCTGAGGTTCAGAAATTTTTCCCCAGTTCTGTTTTTTCACCATTCTCTTGCCTTTGCCCGCCAAATGCTTTATTCCTTTTACAGGGCGGCATTTACTGAGCCACTTACGTAAATCTTTAAAGGCAATCTTTACAGGCCTGATGCTTTTAGGAAGTGTTTCAAACTTGTCCGCAGAAATCTGGATACCGATAAAATCCTTTGGATCAATTTCCTGAATAGTGACCTCTTTTCCATTCAAAAATCCTATTTCTGGTTTATGCATTTCTGCTTCTATAGCAAAAGGCAGTTTTTGAATTTGATCAATTGGGGTGTTACTTATAGCGGTCATTTTTATGACTCCTTCCTTTCCATGGTTTAAGAATATTTTTTTGATAAAAGATTATTTTTTCCGAAGATTTTTACCTAATTGCTGTTTAAGCTTATTCTGTTCGGCCTCAATTTCTCTTTTGTCAGCTTTCTCCTGCTGTTTCAATTCTTTCCCTTTTTGCAAGCTTTCCACTTCTTTCATCTTAGTATCAAGCTCTGCTTTTTTCTCCTTCATCTCACCGGGTATTGCTTCCAACCTGGCACTACCAATTTCAATAATCTCTTGCGCGTCCTGAATACGATTCACCGTAGCACTGTATGCTTCCGGTATTCCCTCACGCTCTTTTGGGATCTTACTGAGCAGACTCAGTTCTTTTTTCAAGTCTGACAGAAGCTTCTTTTGCTCAGCAACGGATTCCTGTGCTTGTTGTTTCTCTGTTTTCAGTGCTCTGATTTCAGCCTGCAACTGGTCAACCTTATCATCCAGCTTGATACGCTGCTCAGTCAACGTATCCTGTAATTCAGATAGCCTGGTATTTCTACCCTTGCCCTGTTCCAGGGTATGCTGTTGCTCCTTAAAATGTTTGAGAATTTCGTTACCACTTTCTTTTATTGAAGCTTTCAACTCCTTCTGCTCAGATCTCAGCTGTTTTATTTCTGAATCAAGCTGTTCCATTCGATCAGACAATCCTGATTTTTTAACCTGCTTAATAACCATATCTACCAGATCTTTACGAGTATCAGGATCCGTTGATGCAATTATCACAGGATCAGCATCTTCAATAGGAATTGGGAGAATTATTCTCTTTTTGCTATGGATTGCGCCTTTAGGATTTTCACAAACCTTAATGGTATCTTCGTAGACCTCCTTGAGCCTATCCAGTTCGGTTTGCTTATCAATCTCCTGTTTCTCAGCACTCTCAAGTTGATCAATTCTGTCATTGTGCACTTGAGCCTCATGCTTCAACTGCTCAGAGCCACCCATCATTGATTCTTCTGGAATTTTTTCCCAGTTTTCATGCTTGATGGCTTTTTTGATACCATTGAATGAACTTTTTAATTTTTCACTAACGCTTGTATTGAACTGCTTCAGTTTCTTAAATACTTTTTCCCGAACGGATACCGTATCTTTTTCAGCGGCTCTCTCAACTTTTCTCTGTTCAAGGGGTATCTTTTTGGGCACGGATACACCTGGTTCCTGGTCTGATAACTTAAGACCCGGTGTTGATAAAACCTTTACTGCCGTAATGGTAACCGTACCCTTAGGACCAAATGTAATGGTAACTTTATTCCCTTCTTGAAGAAGAGTTTTGATCGTGTCCAGTTGTTGTAAACTAAGCGAACCTGTATTAGATGCCCTTTCCATAATGGCCCTCAAACATTCCTTTGATCACTCAACCAATTGTAGCCGTGCAAGAAAACTTGAATAACAAAGCCAATAATGATTTCAGAAAACAGACAACCGGACAGTGATTCCCGGTAAAATAAACTCTTTGTCAAAATCATGTCACCTGACAGACCGTTTTTCCGGCAATGGATTATCTGAGCCTGTCTAAATCCCACTGCAAACATTTACTTTTATTCTTTTTATGCTTAACGTAATCTCAAAATATCCTATTCAGGTTATATATCTTTGTTGTCGACTTAGTAAAATATCCATCTACTTATAGATTTAGCCCAGACAAACCCTACCCATAAAACACTGGACAGTGAGTCAGCCATGAAGAAAGACAAACAGAAAGTCATTGGAGAGGAATTAAGTGATGAGCGCCTGAAAGCGCTACTGACACTGGAGCCAGCCGTTGGCAGCAGTCGAGACTATCACATTCTGTTAAGAGCCTACCGCTACCTTCGTGCAGATGATTTTGCCCGTTTTATCCCATTTTATCTGGCAGCCGGCCTGAATCTGGATGCCCGGGACAGCGCAGGGAAAACTCTGGCTGAAACCATCACACAACATCACCACGGTCAACCGTATCTCAAAGCTCTTACTGACCCGGTCAGGCATTAAACATCAGAGGCTGCCCGATACAACGGGCAGCCTGATACCTGTTACCCCTGAACAGGCCTGGCGTCCTGCGAGGAACGAACTGACGTGATCATCGCAAAAATACCGCCCAGAATACCTGGGAACAGCCAGACCAGGCCCTCTGTCTGCAGAGGCAAATACGCAAGCACTGCGTAAGCTGGCTCAATGAAAGCCAGGCCAGCGGCGTGCAGACCTTCTACCAGACTGATCAGACCCACTGGAATTAGTACAAACGCCATTACCCGCTCAGGTTTCGCCAACCACGATTGCAACAGTGTCACCACAATCAAAGCAATCGCTACAGGATAGATAATCAGTAACGCTGGAATGGTAACCTGCAATAGTGTATTCAATCCAACATTGGCAATCAGTGCGCTGGCCAGGGCGCAGAGAATCACCCAGGTGCGATAATTAAATGCCGAAAATACCCGGGAAAAATATTCACCACAGGCACTGAGCAAACCAATCGCAGTGGTCAAACAGGCCAGAATAACTGTGATAGCCAGCACCACCTTCCCCCAGGCCCCAAACACCGCGTCGACGAACAGGCTGATAATCTCTGCACCATTTTGCACAGGACCCACCAGCTGATGACTGGTAGCACCAATGTAACCCAATACCAGATACACCAGTGACAGACCGACAGAAGCGATCAAGCCTGCAATAAAGGTATAGCGCGCAACCTGCCGTGTATCCGTAACCCCTTTATTTTGAATGGCATTGATGATGACCACGCCAAATACCAGCGCCCCGAGGGTATCCATGGTCTGGTAACCCTCGCGGAAACCATTAAAGAAGCCCTGACTGATCATGGACTCGGTGGCAGCACCAGCGTCTCCCTGGGGAAAAAGCAAAGCACCAACGGCAATAATCACCAGAACACCCATCAGTAGCGGAGTGATCACTTTACCCACCGTCTCAACCAACCTGCCCGGAAACAGTGCCAGATACAGCGCAACAGCAAAAAACGTTATGGAAAACAGCGCCAGCGAAACCGCACCGGACTCACCAATAAACGGCAGAAGACCCAGCTCATAAGAAACAACGGCGGTCCTGGGCGCGGCAAACAAAGGACCGATAGCCAGAAACAGAACAACAGCAAAAGTTAAGGCGATTTTTGCCGGGAAAATGGTAGTCAGCTTTTCCAGACCACCGCCGACACGAGCACAGGCAAGCACACCCAGCAGCGGCAGGCCTACTCCAGTAAGCAGAAATCCCAGCATCGCAATCATCAGCTCAGTGCCCGCCATATGACCCAGAAATGGAGGAAAGATAATATTTCCTGCGCCCAGAAAGAGCGCAAAGGTCATCAGGCCCGTGGCCAAAATATCTGTGGCTTTTAACGTCTGCGACAAAACCTGTCCCCTGTACCCATTCTTCCCGGCAAACGGCCGGTCAGCCATACCAGAACGGCAAAACCTGTGACCAGAAAAAATAGTGTTAAAAGTGAGCATGGAGAGGCGAAATAAAGAGGCCTCTTTATTGCACACATCAGGCTTTAGCTATATCAGTGTTTTCACCTAAAAATAACAAAAAAGCAGGATTTATTGTGATTTAATTGATAATCAAGGAGTATTCTCTCAAAAAAGCACTAAACGTAATTAGTAAACACTATTAATGCCATGCGCAGTATCCAATCACAGCAGCGGGCTTAATAGCTGCAGAGTATTTTCCAGAAGTTTTCGTCGAAAGGGTCTGTTGGACCAGCGGTTGATATCCACCTCACCCGCCTGATTCATATACGACTGGAGCACATGAAATATCTGCTGACCAAAGCCATCATCATAGACAATCAACGTCACTTCATAATTCAGCCAGACACTGCGCATATCCAGGTTTACGGTACCAAACAGCGCTGTTTCACGGTCCACCAGAACACACTTGGTGTGCAGCAACCCCCCTCTGAACTGCTGAATAGTCACGCCAGCCTGCAGCAACTCCTGATAATAGGAGCGACTGGCATGATGAACCATTCTCGAGTCATTTTTCTCTGGCACCAGCAACTGGACATCAACACCACGCATTGCTGCTGACTTCAAGGCCGTCAGCAAAGACTCATCGGGCACAAAATACGGTGTACTGATCAGGAGTTCCTGACGACTTTCATAAATAGCCGTCAGCAGAACCTGCTGCAGCATTTCCCGGTCCACATCAGGTCCGGATGGCAGAACGTGTACAAATGCACCGTCCCGGCCACGATGCTCAGCCGAAGGGTATTCATACTGCCGGTTGAACGAGGGGTGCCCCTGCCCGGTTTCCAGTGCCTTATCCCACTGCACGATGGCTCCGAGCACATGGGCAGCAACACCATCAATCCTGACCATGGCATCCACCCACTGTCCGACCTGAGCATCCTGCTTAAACAGGGATGGATCTACCAGGTTAAAACTGCCGGTCCAGGCCACCTGATCATCAACCACCAGAATCTTCCGATGGTTACGAATATCCATACGCTCCACCAGCATGCGCAGAGGGCCGGCTGACATGGATGCGGTAACACTGATCCCTTCAAGGCGAAAACGACGCGCCCATACTCCATTCAAAAAACCCCGACTGCCGACATTATCCAGCACAACCAGACAATCAACCCCTCGCCTGGAAGCGCGGATAACCGCTTCCGCCACCTCTTCAGCCCGACCGACCGGCTCCCATATATAGAACTCAATCAAGAGACTTTGCCGGGCATTTTCTATATCACGCAGCAGGTGTTCGATAATGTTTTCAAAATCTGAAAAGAGCTGCAGATGGTTACCCGGCAGCAAAGGAATACTCATGCTTCTTTCTGCCAATGAGAAAATGCCATGATGACTGGTCACCGGGCAGCGGGATGGCTCACCACCTGAGATAATCCGGGCCAGGTGCTGATACCACTGGGCATAATCCGGATACAGTGTGCGCATGCGCTTTAACCGGCCAATGCCCAGGCGGGGAGAACCCAATAACAGATACAGCACAAACCCTGCCACCGGCAACGCGAACAGCAACACCAGCCAGGCCAGAGAAACCCCCACAGGCCTTCGGGTCATAATCACTACAACCGCAAAAGCAATAATGGCACTTAAATAGGCAGCACCAAACAGCCAGCTATACCAGGTTGTTTCCATGTACTAAAGTTCCGAAATTAAACCAGCTGAATTACCCAACTGTCCGGCTGATCTGGCTAGGAGGCTGTTGAGGTGTTGCCATTGCTCCGGCTATAAACCAGCCGCCAAGACTATTGTCTTTCTAACCAGTCACCGGGAATAACGGGGTTTGCAAACTCAGCTGGCATTACCCACAAAGCTGCCCGGTAGCGAGCAGCCTTGACAGATAAAAAGGGACAATGGTTTCAAACAAGATGCCTTTCACTGGAGCAAATGTCCATAATTACCCCAAAGAAGTTTGGCCGTCATAGCCAGAGACACGCAGACAATCATGGGACGGATCAATGCCTCGCCGCGACTAAGTACCACATATGAGCCAAGTCTGGCACCAATAACCTGACCCACTATCATCACCAGACCAACTGCCCAGACCGCATGCCCACCAATAATGAAAAACAGCAAAGAGGCCAGATTACTGGTGCAATTCAAAACTTTGGTATGAGCGGTGGCACTGGTGATGGAATACCCCAGCAAGCCTGCAAACGCCATGGTAAAAAACGAACCGGTACCCGGACCAAAGAAGCCATCATAAAAACCGATCAGCAACGCCACGGTAAACGCAAACACCGGCAGAGAGATCAACTGCCGTGACTGGTCACAGCTCAGTCGTGGAGAAAACAGAAAGTAAAGGACAATACCGATCAGCAGGAAGGGAATGGCCTGTTCCAGCACCCCGGCATCAATCCTCTGTACCAGCAGCGTCCCCATCATGCTACCAATAAAGGTCATCACTATTGGCAGACGTATCTCCCGCAGGTTAACCGCACCTTTGGAAATAAAGTAAACACTGGCGGACAGCGTACCAGCGGCCCCCTGAAGCTTATTGGTTGCCAGCGCCTGAACCGGTGAAAGCCCGGCAGCCAGAAGCGCGGGCATTGATATCAGCCCCCCACCACCCGCAATGGAATCAACAAATCCAGCCACCGAGGCAACAGCAAAAAGGAAAAGCACAAGATCCAGAGTAATGGTTGCGTCCAAGGTCAATCCTTACAGATAAAGGTTGATAATTTATGGAAGCGTAATAATAGAACGTCCAGCAAAAAATATTCAGATAAAGTTCACCCCGCAGCAAACGGAATCTACTTATTAAAAAACAGAGACACAAAAAAACCTTCCTGATTTCTCAGGAAGGTTCTGTATGGCTGGGGTGGAGGGATTCGAACCCCCGCATGTCAGGATCAAAACCTGATGCCTTACCGCTTGGCGACACCCCAACAGATTATGCAGGATGCATATCCGAATTAGTGGTAGCTAGGGGCAGATTCGAACTGCCGACCCCAGCATTATGAATGCTGTGCTCTAACCAACTGAGCTACCTAGCCACTGAATCGGGTCGCTATTGTCGTGCTTCAGAATGATCATGTCAAGAAACATGCCAGTCTTTATCTCTACAACTGTTACAACAACTATTACAACAACAGGATAAATGGCTGGGGTGGAGGGATTCGAACCCCCGCATGTCAGGATCAAAACCTGATGCCTTACCGCTTGGCGACACCCCAGCAAATAAGCGAATTGTTATCTCTTCGCTCACAAAGGCCTTCCGATGCTACTATACGAAAACTCGTTTTAGCAACCACCATAAATCTTGCAGAAAAGATTAGATGGTAGCTAGGGGCAGATTCGAACTGCCGACCCCAGCATTATGAGTGCTGTGCTCTAACCAACTGAGCTACCTAGCCGCCGAAAGATGGTGCGCACTTTAGTGATTTCACCTGAGCCTGTCAAGCAAAAAGCCTATAAGCAACGCAGATTCATAACACGACGACAGGCAAATACTCGATGCACTGGCACAACGAAAAAAGGCACGCTTTCGCGTGCCTTCTTCCGTCGTTTTTTTTCAGACAGGCTCAAACGTTAAACAGGAAGTGCATAACATCACCATCCTGAACAATATACGCTTTGCCTTCTACACGCAGACGGCCAGCTTCTTTGGCACCCTGCTCACCATTATATTTAATGAAATCATCATAGCCGGTGACTTCCGCACGAATAAAACCACGCTCAAAATCAGTATGAATAACACCGGCAGCCTGCGGCGCAGTGGCACCCACCTTCACCGTCCAGGCCCTGACCTCTTTCACCCCTGCGGTAAAGTAGGTTTGCAGACCAAGCAGTTCATAACCTGCGCGGATAACACGATCCAAGCCAGGCTCTTCCATGCCAAGATCCGCAAGAAACTCTGCTCGCTCGTCATCATCCAGTTCGGCAATTTCCGATTCCAGCTTGTTGCAGATTGGCACCACCACGGCCCCTTCCTGAGCAGCGATTTCCCGAACGGTGTCCAGGTATTCGTTATCCTCAAAACCATCCTCATCCACATTGGCAATATACATGGTGGGCTTGATGGTCAGCAGGTGAAATAAACGAACAAGCTTACGCTCATCATCACTCATATCCAGAGAGCGAACCGGATTACCAGCTTCCAGATGCGGAATGATTTTTTCCAGCAGCCCCTTCTGGACTACGGAATCCTTATCACCACCTTTGGCAGAACGGGCAACACGCTGCAGCTGTTTTTCGCAGCTTTCCAGATCCGCCAGCACCAGTTCCATATTGATGATTTCAATATCCGCACGGGGATCAATCTTGTTGGCCACATGAATAACATTGTCATTGGCAAAGCAACGAACCACATGGGCAATTGCATCCGTCTCACGGATATTCGCCAGAAACTTGTTACCCAGTCCTTCCCCTTTGGAAGCGCCTTCAACAAGACCCGCGATGTCCACAAACTCCATGGTGGTCGGCAACACTCGCTGAGGTTTAACGATTGCCGCCAGCTTATCCAGACGGGGGTCTGGCATGGCAACAACACCGGCATTGGGCTCAATGGTGCAGAACGGAAAGTTCTCTGCATCAATACCCGCCTTGGTTAAGGCATTAAATAGCGTTGATTTACCAACGTTTGGCAATCCAACGATGCCACATTTGAAACCCATAGCGCTTCTGCTCGCTCCTGAAGATAGTTAATGGGGGCGAATTATAAAGACTGGGGGAAAAAATTTCAGAAATTTTATATCGGCCGATAAAAAAACGCCCGGAGAGATACTCTCCGGGCGTTCAATCCAATCACATCAAACAGGCATCAGCCAAACTTCGGCAGAGCCCCCATCAAATCAAGCCCCGCCAGCACTATAGCCACAATGCCAAAGAGGAAGATCAGCGCCATTCTCACGGTCCCGCCCGGCACCTGATAGCCACCCTCACCCCGCTGACGGCCAACCCAGGCCATCACTACCGGAGAGAGAATACAGAAAACAACCAGCACCAGCCCGGCGAAGCCAATGGCAGTAATAAAACCATTAGGCAGGAATACACCCAATAGGGTTGGCGGAATAAACGTAATGGCGGCTGTTTTTAACCGGCCCACAAAGCTGCTGTCGAAACCGAACAAGTCTGCAATGTAATCAAACAGACACAGGGCAACACCCAGGAATGAGCTGGCCACTGCCATATTGGCAAACCACTGCAACACATTGGATACATTTACATTCAGCCCAGACTCGGAAAGTGCGCCCAACATATCCCCAATATTGCCTCCGGCAGCAATAATGGCCGGAAACGCCTCACGGGGCAGATTGCCAAAGAAACTGAACTGCCACAGGGCATAAAACGCCAGGGCCAGCAGCGAGCCAGTCAAAAGGGCAAACCTTACCTGTTTGCCATCCTTATTGAGGTAGCGGGTGATACTGGGCACAGCGGTCTGCATACCGAAACTGACGGTCAGAAAGCCCAACGCTCCGAAAGAGAATGGAGACACCTCGGCAAACGACAGGCCCGGCATCAGATTGTCAGAGGACGCATTGCCCAGTAAGCCACTGATACTCCACAGAAAGGTAATCACCATTCCACCAATCAGCACCGTACTGACCCGGTCAACGGCACGGGTTCCGGTCATTACGATAGCGGCAAGCACCAGGGCAAAAACAAAGCTGGCCATCGGTGGAGAAAGAGAAACACCATCCACGGCTTCCAGGAAATAAGTAATAATGGAACTGCCGCCCGAGATGTAAGCGTAAGTCAGGATGTAACAGAGAAAGGCAACAGAAGCACCGTTAACAATACGACCAAAAGAACCAATGGTGCCCTCGGCAATAGAGTCAAAACTCGCCCCCAAAGGAAAGCGCAGATTGGCTTCCAACAGGTAGAGTGATGCGCTGTACATGCAATACCAGGTAAAGACCATCAGCAGCATTGAGTAACCAAACCAGAGACCGCTGGTGGCTACTGGCAGTGAAAACATTCCGGCACCAATCGCGGTTCCAGCAACGATCACCATTCCTCCAAGAACCGAACCCTGCTTCCCGGCAGAGCCCGCAGAACTTTCCGTTATAACTGCTTCAGACATTCTTATTCCTACTGCTGTGGGTCTATTTGCTTATCCAGCTCATGGCTGTTTTCGGCTCAAGGCTGTTTTCGGCTCAAGGCTGTTTTCTAATAAGACACTAACTATTTAAATCTGTTCAATCATGGCTATTTCAGTAGCAGACAGCGTTTTCAGATAATTTGAACCGCGGGTTACTTTGGCGATACTCACCCCGATCCGCGCAGCGATCTCCCGTTGAGACTCTTTTCCCGAAATCAGGGCCCGCATAATGGCCAGCCTTGAGCCAATCGCTTCCCGTTCTTCACGAGTCAGTAACACCGCCATAATTTCATGGAGCGCTTCCACATCCTGCTGGCTCTTCAGCAGTTTGATTACCTGAAACCAGGACTCAGTTTTCATGCCTTGTTCAATTTATCTCAGCCGCCTGTACTGATGTAACAGTACAAAAGTACACTCATTGCCGATATTGCGGAAACCACTAAAAATCACAATCAAAATAATCAGAAATTCAGGCCCCGGCCAAACAAATTTATGGTCGTTCGCAAAAAATAGAATTATTCGCACAAAAAAATGTCCAAGCGCTCAACATTAAAACGAATTACCCAAAAGCGCTTGTGACCACCCCATGGAGGCAAGCCGTTTCAACTGTAACAAGGTGTATTACCTGAATAACCAAGGCGACAATCCTGTGAAACAATTGCTCAAAACCGTTATGTTTAAACTGATACTTGCACTGACAGCTTTGCCACTCACAGCCATTGCAGCAGAAAGCACTCAACCAATGGCAACCGGTGAGCCTGCTGATTCATATCTCACTGCCACCGGCTACACCCTTGAAAAGCATTCCAACGCCGCACCAGTCATTACCGCTCACTTTGACCACTGCAAGGGCAACCCCCTTGCCAGGGAAAAAAGAATCGCAAAAGGTATTCTCATTGGCAACGATCGAGTGCTTGCCCCGGCGGATTACTTTATCGACCCATGCTCCCCGCCCATTGTTTTGCCTGACAGCTCTCATCAACTTTCAAATAACTATTATTGCCACGACCAGCGAATCAAAAAAATCTCCCACCTTTCTCTTATTACACCAAGCCACACAGAAACCGAAAACGAAACCGATGAAACCTGGCAACCGACCAGAGCAGCCACACCAAAAATCATCAGAGTGTTAAATGAATTACATTTTGACGGAACTTCAACCGTCGACGCCCTTCTATGCCACAGGGTCGAAAATGGCACTATCAACGTGGTACCAGCGGTGGCCGTTCTTTCTCTAAGCAAACGAGGCGTTGGTGCAATACCAACAGAAATAGCAACGGCTCAGCTATACGATAGAAGTGGCAACACCGGGAGCGAGCTTACTGCAACCTACAGTTCTTTACTCCTCAGAAACCATATGCACTTCCTGAATAGTGAAACAACTGCAAGGCCAGAATCGCAAGAGATCACTCAGCTTATAGCAGCCGCCAGGCAATTACAGTTTGCCGAAGAGAGCAAAGGCAACACCCGTTTTGATGCTCAACCAGCCGCACTGATAACTTCCACTGATGACAGGCATTATCTGACTGCACTGGTTAATGACTGGGAAATAATCGAGGAATTTCCCTCCCTATACGATCTCCCCGATTATGCCCAAAGGCACCCCTATATCAGCAAACTCTGGAAAGGCTCCAGTCCAATGACAGGCACTATTAGCCATACTTTAGGCATGCAAAGCATTCCCAGCCTGACGGGTGCCGCAGGAGGCATTCTGGCTACCGTAGAAATCGCAAGTACAGCCATGCTTTTTTATATTATTGCCAGCTACCTCTCATCATCCCCTCACATCTATACCGTTATGAAAGCCGGGCTGGGCATCATTCTGGCCTCTGGATTTTATCGCTGGGCAACCTCGGAATATTAATTAACAACATGCAGGACAACAAAAACAACTACATTTGATGAACTGTACCCTTAATCTTGTGGATCACTAGATGCCAGACAGAAGTATTACCGTGGGAATCATTTGTGGCGGTCCTTCCCCTGAAGCCAGTGTTTCAAGACTCTCTGCGGGTCGCATCAGCCCGCCTCTGGAGAAAAACTATCAAAAAGTAGTCACTCTTGAACTGGACAAGATGCTGCCTGCCAACCTGGCCCTCCACCAGGTCGATGTGGTTTTTCCCGTCGCCCACGGGCCCATGGGAGAGGATGGCTGCCTGCAGGGGCTTCTTGAGATTATGGGCATCCCTTACGTTGGCTCAACGGTCCTGGGTAGTGCCTGCGCCCTGGACAAAGTCGCTACCAAGCGTATTTTACAGGCTGCGAGCATCCCCATGGCAAAAGACTGTATCGTTTCTCGTGGAGACCCGTTAAACCGGTCCGTCAGCCAATGCATTGAAGCCCTCGGGGAGAAGGTGATTATCAAGCCCTTCGCCCAGGGGTCCGGTATCGGCATCCAGTTTGCCAAGGGCGAGAAAGAGCTGGAAGAACGGCTCAGAAGCGGCTTTGAGAAAGATGAGCAACTATTGGTGGAGACATTTATTCATGGCAGAGAAGTCACCGCCGGGGTACTTGAGCTGGATAGCCCACAGGTGCTGCCAACCACAGAAATCATCACGCCTGATAATGCCTGGTACGACTATACCCATCGCTACACACCGGGCCTGAGTGAACATATTATTCCCGCCCGTATTTCGGATTATCAGAAAAAAAGAGTTCAGGAGATCGCCCTGCAGGCACACCAACTGCTTCGCTGCCGGGATATCAGCCGCTCCGACTTTATGGTTCCCGAAAACGGAGAGCCGATCTTTGCTGAAATCAATAATCTTCCCGGAATGACGCCCACCAGCCTGTTTCCCGATGGAGCAAGGCATGCCGGAATAGAGTTTGAGGAACTGATCTGCCGATTGATCGACAACGCCATGCTGAGAAAGGAGGAACCGTTTAATGGCAATGATTACTGGCCAATTCCCGAATTGAATGTTTCAAGTCAGTAAACAGGTAATAGTGGAAATTCTCAGACAGAAAACGTATGCAACTCCTGCACCGCTTTGGATCGTTTGCCATTCAAGGCTTCAGGTGTGACCCGGATCGATTCAACAATAACCGCATCAATCTTTTGCCGCTCTGCAACCGATGGTTTGGTCAACACATAGTTCACCACATCTTTGCTGTTGCCGGGATGGCCGATGCCAAGACGAAGCCGTAAAAACTCACGACTGTTACCAAGGGAAGAGATAATATCTCTGAGACCGTTATGACCACCATGGCCACCACCCTGCTTCAAGCGGCCAACGCCAGCGGGCAGATCAAGCTCATCGTGAACCACAAGGATCGATTCAGGAGGGATTTTAAAGAAAGTCGCCATGGCACCAACAGCCTGACCACTTCGATTCATAAAGGTTCCAGGATTGAGCAGGCGAACTTCCTGTCCGCCTATCAGCACCCTGGCAGTCATGCCAAAAAACTTCTTTTCTGGCTGCAAGATAGCACCGTGGCTTCTTGCTAACTGCTCAACGTACCAGAAGCCGGCATTATGGCGGGTATCTTCGTACTGTGCTCCGGGATTTCCCAGACCCACAACCAGTCGAATCGACTCATTTGAGGGTAAAAGCTCCGAAGATTTTGCCATAACGCCTCCTTCTGCTTACTCTTCGCCAGCTGCTTCTTCAGCAGATGCTTCTTCGTCAGAACCACCACGAGTAGCCTGAACACTGGCAATATCCAGATCCTGACCGTGAGCGATAACTTCAACGCCCGCTGGAATGGTCAGATCGCTCAGGTGAACGTGGCCGCCCACTTCAACCTTGGCCATGTCAACTTCGATGAACTCTGGCAGGTCACCTGGCAGACACTTGATTTCCAGATCCACACGGTTGTGTACGATCGCACCACCCGCCTTCACACCGACACACTCTTCTTCATTGATGAAGTGCAGAGGAGCGTTGGTAGTGATCTCATGGTCCGCATCAACACGCAGGAAGTCCATGTGCATGGCGAACTCTTTAGCCGGATGACGCTGCAGGTCCTTCAGGATAGCCTGCTGCCTGGTGCCATCGACCGTCAGAGTCAGAACCTGAGAGTAGAAAGCTTCAACTTCCAGAACCTTACGGATGGCTTTACCTTCCAGAGTGATCTGTACCGGCTCAGCTTCACCACCGTAGATGATACCAGGCACCAGGTCAGCACGACGGAGGCGGCGGCTCGCACCTTTCCCGATATCCTTACGCGCTGTTGCGTTTAAAACGATTGCTTCAGACATGATAATCTCCAATAGACCTGCCGCCACCTTGCGACCAGGCAGCGTCAGGCTGTTCAAACAGAATCCCCCAAAGGGATTCAAAGGTGCGATATCATACCGGCATGGCGTAAAAAAGCAAAATATGTTTCCCGCACCAGACTGGGTATTTACTGAAACATCGCACTAATGGATTCGGCATTACTGATACGACGAACAGACTCAGCCAGCAGAGTTGACATATCCAGCTGACGGATCTTATCCAGCGCCTGGGCTGCCGGACTCAGAGGAATGGTGTTGGTCACCACCAGCTCATCCAGCTGGGAGTTGGCAACATTTTCCAGGGCACGGCCAGAGAGGATCGGGTGAGTACAGTAGGCATAAACGGCTTTTGCTCCCTTCTCTTTCAGGGCGGCAGCGGCCTGACACAGGGTACCGGCAGTATCCACCATATCGTCAACAAGAATACAGGTGCGCCCGGACACATCACCGATGATATTCATGACTTCACTCTTGTTGGCCTCTGGGCGGCGCTTATCGATAATAGCCAGGTCAGAGTTCAATCGCTTGGCCACGGCACGGGCACGAACGACACCCCCATGGTCTGGTGAAACCACCATCACATCACTGTAATTACGACGCTCAATATCGTCCAGAAGAATGGGTGAACCGTAGACGTTATCCACAGGGATATCGAAGAAGCCCTGAATCTGGTCCGCATGCAGGTCAACCGTTAACACACGATCCACACCCACACCGGCAATCATATCCGCCACCACTTTGGCACTGATCGGTACACGGCTGGAACGGGGGCGACGATCCTGGCGGGCATAACCAAAATAAGGCAGAACGGCCGTTACACGAACCGCCGAAGAGCGACGCATGGCATCCGCCATTACCAGCAGCTCCATCAGGTTATCATTGGTCGGCGCACAGGTTGACTGGATGATGAATACATCCCGGCCACGGACATTTTCCTGGATTTCTACGGCGCACTCGCCATCACTGAAACGGCCAACGTAAGCCTTGCCAAGTGGGATATGCAGGTGATTGACAACTTTGTGAACCAAATCCGGATTTGAGCTGCCGGCAAACACCATCATTTTCGACACGGGAAATTACCTTGCTTGGGTACTGGGCGTAGGTGGAAAAATCGAGTAACGAGAGAGGGTTCAGGCAGGGCACTGCCTGAAAAATCAGCATCAATAGATGACAGGAGACGACTTTCGGTGTGACGGAGAACACGGACAGAATACTGGCTGGGGTGGAGGGATTCGAACCCCCGCATGTCAGGATCAAAACCTGATGCCTTACCGCTTGGCGACACCCCAGTAAATCTCTTTATCAATCCGCGCACAATCCAGGCCGATTTATCGTAGTTAACACCAAAACAGTCTTGAGCGATAAACAAACAGATTACGCAGTAAGCGTAAAACCTGCCTGCTGCAAAGCCGTATGCAGGGGCGAACGATTAATGCCGCGCGCCACGAAGCTGTGTAGCTTTGATGTATCCTCTGCAATCTCAGGACGAGTGACGCTGTGAGTCAGTTCAGCCTGTGCCGTTAACGCCTGTTCACGACTGGCAAACCGGGCAAATACCGATGCCCCGGAACCACTCATCATGGCCCGCCCGATGCTTGAATCTGCGAGATTATCCAACAGAGAGAGCGTTTTATCAACCTCGGGATACAGTGAACGAACCAGAGGTTCGAAATCGTTTCGCCGCTGATGCCTGTGATGCTGCCCCTGGTAGTTACCCGGAGCCTGATCAAGGGCCGCACCCTCTCGTTCAAGGACGTCGCGCACTGTAATCGGCAATGAATCTCTTGTCAATTCACTGTGGCCATACATCGCAGCGGTATTCACCTGGGCATTGGGAACCAGAACCAGAAACCACGCTTCCTGAAGCTCGACTGGAGTGAGAATTTCACCCACCCCTTCGGCAAAAGCGCTGTGCCCGCGCACAAACACCGGAACATCGGCCCCCAGTTTTAAACCAAGTGCCGCCAGATGATCAATTGTAAGGCTCAGCCCCCACAAGGCATTAAGTCCTAACAGAGTGGTCGCAGCATTGGAACTACCACCACCAAGCCCTCCCCCCATGGGCAGCTGTTTATCAAGATGAATCTTTGCACCAAGACGACAACCGGTCTCCTGTTGCAGAAGACGGGCGGCCTTAACAATCAGATTATCCTCATGCTCCACTCCTTCAAGGTCAGTAACCAGCTCAATACCCGAATCACTGCTGGTGATAGTCAGCTGATCACCAAAATCCAGACATTGAAAAAGTGTTTGCAGATTATGATAGCCATCAGGTCTGCGGCCAGTGATATGCAGAAACAGGTTCAACTTGGCAGGGGCTGGCAACACTAATTCTGTCAGCATCCAGAATACTCCAAAAAAAACACCGTCATAATGGCTCAAAATGCCCAAGAAAGCATTAAGACAAAAGTACTCGAAGAAAAACATCCGACCTTGAACTTAACACCGGAAAACAAGGTCTTATTGACCACTTTTGACCCATCACTTAATTGCAAATCATTCACCCTGACTCAAACGAGGATGGTAATTATGGGCTATGACTTTCAGATGAAAGGGTATGGTGACGATACTTTCGTCAATTGTTCCTATAACGTAACACCAATGTTTTGTGCTGCAAAACCAGGTGCAGGAATACATGTTATCGAAGGCATGACAGGAAGCCGTGCGGTAAAGCCATTATTGGAAATTCGCAACTACATGGTCGAAAACAGGGCTGCAATGGAGGCCCTGAACCCACCAAATGGCTATGGAAGCTACCACGATACCGTTTATAGAGTGTTAGACAGATTAATAACCATTTCTCAATACAACCCGGAAGGCATCTGGGAAATACTCTGACCCGGGAGTGACCTCCCCACTTGCCACCATTAACATAGGCAAAAACTGACTGGCAGTATTAAAGCTGCCAGCTACTCACTATCAGACTCAATCGAACATCACCACGGCTTACAACCAGGCGGACAGGTAATCGCTGACTGCCACTCAATCCGTATTGCTGGTAAGCAACCACCCAGCCCTGCTGTTCAATTTTGTCCGGATAGCCAAGGTTATTCAGCCGGATTCTGGCATCATTGCCAGGAGCTGGCAGCCCTCTGACCCAATACCTTAAATTACTGACTGGAAACTGCCACCCGGTCAGCGAATACAGCAGCATCTCCGGTGACGGACCATAACGGGTTTCATCCGAGGCAGTGACCGACACACCCTGACGCCCCCCTGAGATACGGGCAATGGATGCACCCAGGGGGCCATCCAGAGCCAACCTGTATTGATCACCTTGTTGTTGCCAGTCAAGCGACATCGTACCTGATTGCCCTGGAACCTTCATGTTAAGACGCCCGGTCATATCCCAGGCCTGAATCAACCCCAAACGTTCCTGGTGCCTCTGCCAGCGCTGCTCTCTCTCTTCGCCACTGACCTGCCTGCCCGAATCAACCGTTCGGGAAGCACAGCCGACAAGGATAAAAACACACAGAACCAGTAAAATTCTCAAACCAGAAAAGTACTTATCAACACTCATTCCCATATACACCAAGCTACTTTATGCGCACACACCGCAAAATCTTCTTCAGACCACTGAAGGCGTGGCATTTACTGTTAAAAAAATCACTGCGCAGTACTGACTGTTTCTGCCTGGCTCTTGGGATCACCCCCTGTGAGCCGCCCCATCGTATCCTTTAAAATCTGACTATCAGGGCTTTTCCGCAGCGCTTCTGCCCATAGAGACCGGGCAGCATCCTGCTCACCTTTCACCCAGAGCACCTCACCCAGGTGAGCAGCGATCTCCGCATCAGGAAACTGGCTGTATGCCATTCTCAAATACTTCTCTGCCTGATCCAGATTCCCGAGGCGAAACTGCACCCACCCCATGCTGTCCAGGATAGCCGGATCCTCGCTGTTCAAATCATAAGCCTGTAAAATCAGCGCTTCAGCTTCTTTAACCCGGTCGGTTCGATCAGCCAGGGTATAGCCCAGGGCATTCAATGCCGCAGCATTGTCAGGATCAAACGCCAGAATAGAACGCAAATCCTTCTCTAACCCCTCCAGATCATCCAGCTTTTCATAAACCATCGCTCTTGAATAGAGAAGATTGACCGATTCAGGGTTTGTTTTAAGCGCCCGTTCAAACAATATCAGCGCCTTGCCCAGCTGACGATCATTAACCAGAAGCTCTCCCTCCAACAGGAAAAGCGACTCCATCCGGGCAGGATGACGGCTTCTTGCTTCCCCCACATGGGTCAGCGCCTCCTCCAGTTTGTTCTGCCCAACCAACATCTGAGTCAGTGCCACCTGAGCCGCCATAAACTCCTTTCCGGGACCGACAGAAAGATAATGTTCTTTGGCAGCAGAATACTTTTGCTGCTTCTCACTCAAACGTCCAAGATAGTAATGGGCTGTATTGTTCCGCTCACCAAGGGCCAACAACTGTTCAAAGTACTGCACAGCTTCCTGCTCCAGACCATTTTCTGAGGTGATAAGTGCCAGAGACAAGACAATATCACTCTCTCCGGGAGCCCTCTCAAGCAGAATTTCAAACTGTTTCCTTGCCAGGTCGAGCTTACCGGCATGAACAAGAACTCTGCCATATAACAATCGCAGCCGGTTTTTATCCGGGTGACGCCGAATCGCGTCAGCAAGCATAATTTCGGCTTCAGCATCCCGCTTCAATTTGTGTAAGGCCCGCCCTTTCACCATCATGGCAGGGACAAACCCGCGATCCTGCCGCAGAAGCTCATTAGCCAGAGTCAGTGCTGATTCAAACGCACCGGTCTGCTGACGCAAAATGGCCCTACCCAACTTCAACACAGGATAATCCGGGTAAGCCTGAGACAATTGGTCAAACTGTTGGATAAGTTCAAGCTGGCTATCTTTAGCCTGCCGCCCCTGATCGTTGCCAGCGGCACTGGCAAGCACATCAAAGGCCGGGCTGCCCCCTAAAGAAAGTTGTTGACTCATCCGGGCAAAGGCCCGGTCATACTGACCGGCATACACTAGCTCAAGAGAAGACCCATGCAGTGCATCCGGGTTTTCCGGTTCCAGTTCAACCCAGAGTAATGAAGCATCCAGCGCGGCCTGTCTTGCCCCTACATAAACGGCAACCTGGTAGGCTCTCCTGGCTACGCCAATATCTCTGGTTTTGTGTGCCTGTTTCAAATAATTGCCCAGTGCCAGATCATAACGCTGACGCTGGCCACCAATCTCTGCCACCAGCAAATCATAAAGCGTCTCCGCGGCAAAAGGGGTAACAGGCTCATCAACCCCGACCTGTGATTGACCGTTCGTTGCAGTTACAGCGCTATGATCCACTTGCTGAACATTCTTACTGGCACAACCCGCCAGGAAAACAGCAAAAACAAGCATCAACTTTTTACAGTATTTTCTGAAAACCTCAGCCCCGTTGATGAATAATTCAGCCCCGGCAATCGTTCTAATCATGGATGGTATGCCCTTTCCCCTGATTTCCATTAAAAAACGTGAAGAGAGTTTGCAGTTACACGCTTTCCATTGCAGAATTGATCGGCCGAAACACCCATCAATCCAGCAGCCCCGCTCCTGAGTGTGAACCTGATAACTGCGATTGAAGTATCGGACAAGGTCATAAGCCAGAAAAAACATAAGCAGGATTTGCACAACACTCCAGCAATCAAGAGCTTTCCTGAAAGAAAGCCTTAAGCAGAAAATGTCAGGCCTTGCCCACTTCAACAGGGAATGCGCCTCTGAAAGCATTTTCAAATGAACAATTGAGCGACATAACTCCCTGCCCAGATGGCAATGAACGCCTCATAATCCGGGTACGGATATGTCAGCCAATCTATAGTAGCAGTGAACCTGGACAGCAACAGAGGTCTGATGGGGTATATTACCGCCGGTATCAATCACAGGACAGCACCAATCACATTGAGGGAACAGGTCGCCTTTTCTGCTGAGCAGCTGTCCGATGCGCTGCAAAGCGCCAGAATCCAAACTGGTATCGAAGAAATTGCCATCCTGTCTACCTGCAATCGTACCGAAATCTACTGTGCTATTCACAGCTCCGGAGCCGAAACAGTCAGACAGTGCTACGACAAACTGATTGACTGGCTGAGTGGTTACCATCAGACCAACGGCAAATTACTATCAGAACACAGCTACCTCTTTCATGATGAACAGGCGGTCCGCCACCTGATGCGGGTTGCCTGTGGGCTTGACTCCATGGTGCTTGGCGAACCCCAGATTCTGGGGCAACTAAAATCCGCATACGCCAGCGCACAGGAAGCCGAAACCACCGGCCCTGGCCTGAATCGATTATTTCAGCACAGCTTCACCACGGCCAAACAGATTCGTACAGAAACCGCTATCAACGCGCAGCCGGTATCCGTTGCCTATGCCGCTACCGGACTGGCCAAGCAGATTTTTTCTGACCTCAGCGAAAATACGGCATTACTGATCGGAGCCGGCGAGACCATTGAACTGACCGCACGACACCTGTGCCAGCAGGGCGTTGCCAATATCATCGTGGCCAACCGTACTTTGGAGCGAGCCCGGCGCTTGACCGACATGTTTGGCGGAAAAGCCGTCCTGCTGTCGGACCTGCCGCACATACTCCATGAAAGCGATATTGTTATCAGCTCCACCGCCAGCCCGGTACCGGTGCTCGGCAAAGGAACGGTTGAAAAGGCGCTGAAGCAGAGAAAACACAACCCCATGTTTATGGTGGATATTGCGGTTCCCCGGGACATTGAACCCGAGGTAAGTGATCTGGCTGATGTTTTTCTCTACACAGTAGATGACTTGCAGGATGCAATTGAAGACAATCTGCAACAGCGCAAAAATGCGGCCCAACAGGCTGAACGCATTATTGAGGCCGATACCTTTGAATTCATGACCCGCCTGCGTGCGCTGGATGCCGTCAGCCTGTTACGCAACTATCGCCAGAGCACCGAAGCGATCAGAGACCTGGAGCTTGAGAAAGCACTGCAATGGCTGGCCAGGGGCGTCAGTCCGGAAGAAGTACTGCAGCAATTTGCCCGCTCGCTGACCAACAAACTGATGCACCACCCCAGCGTACAGCTGAAAAATGCTGCCGCAAAAGGGCAGCATGAAAAGCTGGAGTGGGCCGAAAAACTTCTGGGCCTGAGCCCCAGTCGTCAATCCGATTCAACTCAGGATGCCTGATGGCATTCTGAATCTACCCTTATATAGACACCTTTTACAGACATCATGAAAGAGTCCATTCTCATCAAACTGGAAAACCTCGGTGAGCGCTTCGAAGAGCTTTCCGCACTGCTGAGTGACCCCGGGGTTATTGGTAACCAGGATCAGTTCCGCAAGCTCTCTCAGGAATACGCTGAGCTGGAACCGGTGGTTAAAGCCTACAAAGAGTATGACCAGTTACTCAGCGACAAAGCCGAAGCCGAAGCCATGATGGCAGAAGGCGACCCGGACATGACGGAACTGGCCCGCGAGGAACTGGCCAGTTGCGAACAACAGCTGCCAGCAATGGAACAGAATCTTGAAGTGCTACTGTTACCCAAAGACCCAAGGGACGGCCTGAACACCTTTCTGGAAATCCGTGCCGGAACAGGCGGTGATGAAGCGGCCATTTTCGCCGGCGACCTGTTCAGAATGTACTCAAGGTACGCGGAAAAACGCGGCTGGCGAATTGAGGTGATCAGTGCCAGCGACGGCGAACACGGCGGCTATAAAGAGATTATCACCCGCGTTATTGGCAGCGACGTCTACGGTCGAATGAAGTTTGAGTCGGGAGCCCATCGCGTACAGCGGGTTCCTGAGACTGAATCCCAGGGCAGAATCCATACCTCTGCCTGCACCGTTGCCGTGATGCCGGAGCCCGATGAACAACAGGCGATTGAGATCCGCAAGGAAGACCTGCGCATCGATACCTACCGTTCATCGGGTGCCGGTGGTCAGCACGTCAACACTACTGACTCAGCCATTCGTATCACCCACCTGCCAAGCGGCATTGTGGTTGAATGCCAAGATGAGCGCTCACAGCACAAAAACAAGGCCAAAGCCATGACCTGGCTGGCGGCCAAACTCCAAGATGCCCAGGATGCCGCTGCCGCGAAAGAGATCAGTGATACCCGGAAAAGCCTGGTGGGCAGCGGTGACCGCTCTGAGCGTATTCGTACCTATAACTATCCCCAGGGGCGGGTTACTGACCATCGCATCAACCTTACTCTCTATAAATTGCCGGAAATTGTGGAAGGTGAACTGGACCCGGTTATTGACCCCCTGCTGCAGGAGCATCAGGCGGAGCTATTGGCCAGTCTGGCTGGCGAATAAGTCATGAGCAGCGCCCGAATTGACACCGCCCTGGCAAAAGCATCCCGTATGCTTGCTGCCAGCCCTACTCCCCGGCTTGATGCAGAACTGCTGCTGGCACATGTTCTCCACAAGCCACGCAGTTATTTTTTTACCTGGCCTGAAGCGCTTCTGACCAGTGAACAGATGGCTCAGTTTGTAAAGCTCATCGATCAACGAAAAGCAGGGCACCCCATAGCCTATCTGATCGGGCAACGGGAGTTTTGGAACTTGCAGTTAAAAGTTACCGAAGCCACCCTGATCCCAAGGCCAGACACCGAACTACTGGTTGAGCTGGCACTTGGCTTAGATAGCACGCCGGATCAAAACACCGAATCAACAATGAAAGTGGCCGACCTGGGAACCGGTACCGGCGCAATAGCCCTTGCCCTGGCAAAGGAACGGCCGAACTGGGAAGTTACCGCTATCGACAAAAGCCCGGATGCCCTGGCTGTTGCGGCAGAAAATGCGGTGATCAATGATATCCGGAATACGGTATTTATTGAGGGCTCATGGTGTTCACCACTGGCTGAAGGCTCAATGGATATGATCGTCAGCAACCCCCCCTACATTTGCAGCAATGACCCGCACCTGAAAGAGGGAGACGTTCGCTATGAACCCCTGTCAGCGCTGGTCTCAGGAGTGGATGGACTGGACGATATGCGTGTTATTGCCGAACACTCACTGCAAAGCCTGAAGCCCGGGGGATGGCTCCTGTTAGAACACGGCTATGACCAGGGCAGCCCCGTCCAGACAATCCTTTCCCGGGCAGGCTTCACACAAATTCGCACAGAAACCGATCTGGCCGGTCATGACCGCGTAACCCTTGCCCGCAAACCTGCAGCCTGAAATACCAAAAACCCTACAGGCTTACTCCGTACTGCCGCCATAAGTAATAGCCCTTAATACCAAGCGGCATTCAGTACAGATAAACTGAGTGCCATTTTTTGCCCGCTACGCCAATGTGAAGTTTTCAGACAAAAGCAGGCACGAAATTCTTGCGGACAGACTGGTATAATAGATGGGCCACAGGCGATTAGCGGGCTCCTGGAGAAAACATGTTTGCCAGACGATTTCATAGCTTCTTGCAGCAGGATTACGCCATTGGCGTACTGCTTTTTATCGCCTCAGCACTGGCGATGCTCGCTGCCAATACATTTTTTGCAGAGTATTATGACTTACTGCTATCAACCCCCATCCGTTTTACCGCAGGCCCCCTGGACATCCACAAACCACTGCTGCTATGGATTAATGATGGTCTGATGGCGGTTTTCTTCCTTTTGATCGGCCTCGAAGTCAAACAGGAAGTGCTTGCAGGGGAACTCAGTACTCCGGCCCAGGTTATGCTACCAGGCATTGGTGCCATAGGCGGAATGCTGGTACCGGCACTCTTCTATGTTGCTTTTAACTACTCAGACCCTATTGCCATTAAAGGCTGGGCAATCCCCGCCGCCACTGACATTGCCTTTGCCGTAGGCATTCTTGCCTTACTCGGTAAACGTGCACCCGCATCACTGATGACATTCCTTCTGGCCCTGGCCATCATTGACGATCTTGGTGCCATCATTATCATTGCCATTTTCTACACGGAAGAGCTATCCCTGATGTCCATGGGCATTGCCTCTGCCTTACTGGCAATCCTGGCTTTCTTCAACCATAGGGATGTTACCAGGATCGGACCTTACATGGTTGTAGGCGTATTGCTCTGGATCTGCGTGCTAAAGTCAGGCGTTCACGCTACGCTGGCTGGCGTACTTCTGGCATTTACCATTCCATTGAAAACCGTTGACCGCAGCGGTCGATCACCACTGAAAGCCCTGCAACACAACCTGCACAGCAGTGTTCATTATGTCATTTTGCCTATTTTTGCCTTTGCCAACGCCGGACTTGAACTGAATGCCGAACAGATCAAAAGCCTGTTCACCCCAATTCCCCTGGGGATTGTGGCCGGCCTCTTCCTGGGCAAACAGATTGGTGTATTCAGCTTCTGCTGGCTGGCGGTTAAATCCGGACTGGCCAAACTGCCCACCGGAACCAGCTGGCTCCAGATGTACGGCCTCTCTATACTCTGCGGTATTGGTTTTACCATGAGTCTGTTTATTGGCTCACTGGCCTTTGAAAACGTGAATACCAACTACCTGGTATCAGATCGCATCGGCGTACTGGCTGGCTCCATACTCTCCGCTGTCTTTGGCTTTATCACTCTTTACTGGGCCGGACGCAAACAGGCCTGAGCCTGTTTCCGGCCTCTAGCCCGGATATTTCAACCAACAAGAAATGACACCATTCTCACCAAAGTCTCTGCAAAGCTGTTAAACTCGCTGTCAATTAATCAATCCGGAAGTACTCCACCCATACGATCCAACCTGAACAATGAAAAGGAATTGGCGGTACTTCTGACAAATCATAGAGAGCTCTTTAGCCCATGGAAAACAGAGGCGTTTTGCTGGTTAATCTGGGGTCACCGGACAGCACATCTGTTGAAGATGTTCGAAACTATCTCAATGAGTTTTTGATGGACAAACATGTGATTGACCTGCCATGGGTGATTCGCAGGCTTATCCTCAGCCTTTTTATCTTACCTTCCCGTCCGGCAAGATCCGCTGAAGCTTACAGCGCAATCTGGACTGAGCAGGGTTCACCACTCATTGTCAACAGCGAAAAGTGCGCGGAACAGCTCAGAGAGCGTACCAGCATCCCGATTGAGCTGGCCATGCGCTACGGCAAACCGGATATGGCAGAGGGTCTGAGCAATCTGGCAAAGCAACCGGGCATTGAAGAGATCCTGCTGTTCCCACTCTACCCACACTACGCCATGTCATCGGTAAAAACCGTGATTGAACGGGCCAAAAGCCTGATGCAGGAAATGGGCATCACCCTGCCACTTCGCGTCCACCCGGTGTTCTATGATCACGATGGCTACATTGAAGCGCTGGTCGAAAGTGCAAAGCCCTGGCTGGAAAAAGAGTTTGATCACCTGGTGTTCAGCTACCATGGCGTACCAGAGCGCCACATTACAAAAGATGACCCAACCGGCAATCACTGCCTGAAAGATAAAAGCTGCTGCCAGAAAACCTCCATTGCCCACAAAACCTGCTACCGACATCAGGTATATCAGACAACAGAGGCTTTTGTTGAAAAAGCAGGCATCCCGATTGATAAATACAGTGTTGGCTTCCAGTCCCGGCTGGGAAAAGCCAAGTGGCTGGAGCCAAATACTCTGGATGTTCTCAAGCAACTGGCGGATCAAGGAGCCAGAAAAGTACTGGTTATCTGCCCTTCTTTTGTTTCTGACTGCCTGGAAACGCTGGAAGAAATCGGCATTGGGGCCAAAGAGGAGTTTATTAAAGCCGGGGGTGAATCACTGGAACTCATTCCCTGCCTGAATGATCATCCAGCCTGGATAGACCTGTTGAAGCAATGGTCAGAACACCCTCTGACTCATTGATGATAAAAATGAGTGGGCATGAAACATGCCCACCACCCCATACCCATCTTGTATCCTGCAAACTCTGCCTATATAGTACAACTACTCGGCCGATCTACGTATTTCCCTCAAGAGAAGGGCACAATGAGTAGCGTGATAAACTGGCAAAGACAGTACGTTGATATAAAAAGTAATAATAAGACTTCTTACCAAAAGGGAGTTCTTCTCCTGCCTGAAACTTTCTTCGCTCCTGCTCGCCTGCTACTTCTACTACTGCCTTAGGGCATATTAATTACTATCTCCCCCAATACCCGGCCTTGATGGCCAAACCGCAAGACCACTGATAAAGCGGACTTGCCAGACAAGATTGCTGCGCACACAAAACAAGTAACAGCAGCATAGCCAATAAGAAATTGACCAGCCTTTCGGACAGCAAAGGCAAGGGATACACCATGAACAACAATCAAGTTGTGATTTTTGATACCACCCTGCGCGATGGGGAGCAAAGCCCCGGCGCAGCCATGACCCGTGATGAAAAATTACGCATAGCCAGAACCCTGGAAAAACTTCGGGTAGATGTTATTGAAGCCGGTTTCGCCATGGCCAGCCCCGGTGACTTTGAAGCTGTCAAAGCCATTGCCACCAATATCACAGAAAGCACGGTATGCAGCCTCTCCAGGGCACTGGAAAAAGATATTGACCGGGCCGCCGAAGCCCTGAAACCAGCCAGACGGGGGCGGATTCATACCTTTATTGCCACCTCTCCCATCCATATGCAGCACAAATTGTGCATGAACCCGGACGATGTGATCAAACAGGCTGTATTTGCCGTCAAACGGGCCAGAAACCACATTGACGATGTTGAGTTTTCCTGTGAAGACGCAGGCCGTTCAGAAATAGATTTTTTGTGCCGTATTATTGAAGCAGCCATTGATGCCGGTGCCAGAACCATCAATATTCCGGATACCGTTGGCTACGCCCTGCCACACCAGTTTGGAGAAACCATCAAAACCCTGATGGAACGTATCCCAAACGCTGATAAAGCCATCTTCTCCGTTCACTGCCACAATGACCTTGGCCTGGCTGTAGCCAACTCACTGTCTGCCGTTGTGAACGGGGCACGTCAGGTTGAATGCACCATCAATGGATTAGGGGAAAGAGCGGGCAATGCCTCGCTTGAAGAGATTGTCATGGCCCTGAAAACCCGGTCGGATTGTCTGGGAGTAACCACCGGCATTAACACCACTCAGATTGTACCGGCCTCACGACTGGTTTCCTCCATCACCGGCTTCCCGGTTCAACCCAACAAAGCCATCGTGGGAGCCAACGCCTTTGCCCACGAGTCTGGCATCCATCAGGATGGTGTACTGAAGCACCGGGAAACCTATGAAATTATGTCTGCCGAAGATGTCGGCTGGAATACCAACCGGCTGGTGCTTGGTAAACTGTCCGGTCGCAATGCCTTCAAAACCCGAATGGAGGAACTGGGCATATCGTTCAGCAGCCAGGACGACCTGAATGATGCCTTCCAGCGTTTTAAGGTTCTGGCGGACAAAAAATCGGAAATCTACGACGATGACCTTCAGGCACTGGTGAGTGATGCCCGCAGCAGCAGCGAGCTGGTGGAGAAATATAAACTGATCGATCTGAATGCCAGCTCAAAAATTGGCAAAACACCGGAAGCAACACTCACCCTGGCAATCAACGGAGAACAACAGACGGTTTCCAGCAGCGGCGATGGTCCTGTTGACGCCATATTCAAAGCCATTGAAAAGCTGGCCAACTCCCAGGCCAGGCTGGCACTGTATAACGTCAGCGCCATTACAACGGGCACTGACTCCCAGGGTAAAGTCTCTGTCCGGCTTGAGAAAAACGGGCAGATTGTCAATGGCTCCGGGGCTGACACCGATATCGTCATTGCTTCCGCCAAAGCCTACATCCATGCCCTCAACCTGCTGGAAGCCGATATCACCAAAGCCAATCCACAAACCGGGGGAACGGTTTAATCAATTTGTTTGATTAAAATGCCAACAGGATCTTTCAATGATATTATTGGCGTTTTAATCTTCCTTCTGCTCTTACCCTTGAGAGCAGCAACCGTAAATAGCGGCAACCATTGAGAACCAACATGCAGGGCGAAACCGTTGACCACCCTTCACCATCCAACAGTGATCAGGCTGTCGACAGTTCTGCAGCAAAAATTCAGATTGCCCACCGGGAAAAACTCAGACAGAACTATTTGGGAGCCATGGGCATACAGACCTGGTTTCCCAGATATCAACTGACCAATGCTCAACCAGCCAGACCTTTTGACTGGATAGCAGAGGACGCCCGGGCACTTGCCGAAGCAGAGTCAGCTCAGGCTGTTTCTGGCACTGAAATCAGCTCAGCGTTTAACCAGCAGAATGCCAGAGAGCAGCCCCAGACAGGATACTCGCCGACCAAGCCAGCAGATATCCTTGGGCAATTTATTACCCCATCCAAACCTGTTGAGGACATCAAACAGGAAGTTCAACCTTCACCAGAGCCCGTAAAACAGCTGTCAGGCTCCACCAGCAAATTCCGTCTGGTGATAAAACCCGTCAGCGATGACTGCCTTGTGGTGGCCGAAATGCCACACTCCGGACTCAATCAATTCAGCCGCTACCATCAACGCTTATTAGATGACATTCTCAGAGCTCTCAAGCTCAACCCGGAAGGTGCACAGACTGTTCGTGAATTTGTCTGGCCCATGAGCGAAAGCCGGGGCCTGCTGAGCCAACTAAGCCAGGATGACTACGCCGCTGCCGATGCCGTCTGTGCTTATCTGAGCAACCAATACGGCTTATCCCGCAGAAAGGTGATTCTATTGTTTGGCCAGTCAGCGGCCAGGTTTGTTATGGACCCGGAAAAAGATTTTGAGCAACTACGGGGCATCCAGCCGGGCACTCATACAGACCAGTGGTTTGCTGTAACCCATGGGCTGAATGAACTGATGAAACAGTCCATACTCAAAAGGGAAGCATGGCAGGATCTGGCTCCGCTACTCACCAAAACACCAGACACACAGGGCAATGCCTGAAGATCAAACGATGCAGATAAATCATCAACCATGACACAACCCTCACTCACGTTTCGCCCAATGCTGGAAAGTGACCTGGAACAGGTCAATGCCGTGGAGCAACAGTCAGCAGAACACCCTTGGCGAAAGGCACACTTTTCCGACAGCCTGACCTCCGGCTATACCTGCGAACTGGCAGTGCTTGATGGCAGAATTGTAGGACACTGCGTCATGATGACGGTAGCCGACGAAGCCAGCATTCTGATTCTGACGGTGGACAAATCTTTTCAACGGCGAGGTATCGGTCGGCAGCTATTGCAACACATGCTCCAGAAAGCAGGACAGTCTGGCTGCAACACCATTCTGCTTGAAGTCCGTCGCTCCAATATCAAAGCTTTCAACCTTTATCTCCATGAAGGCTTCAGCGAGATCGGCATCAGGAAAAACTATTACCCCATGGGCAGGGGTTGGGAAGATGCCATCGTTATGGCAATGGAGCCTGATACTTTCCTCAGCTGACAACAACTGAAAACAACTGAAAACAACAGCTGCTCTGGAAGCGACTTATTCCTAACAAACTCGTCAAGCTACGACATTAAACGACAAATGCATCGTATTAGCGCAATGGGTCTTCGTGCGAACGATAAAGTCATCGACCAGGCTTCAAAATCAAACCGGACATCGTAAAAAAAAACTACAAAATACGAGCTTTCCACCCCTGCACACGGATAAATTGACAGGTATAATCGCGCCCCTGTTTCAGTCACAGCAAGGTCTTAAGCGTTGATTATCTTCACCGTCACCAACAAAACCACCTCTCAAGTCTATGTTGGGTCAACCCGCAATGGCCTGGTTGACCAATGGGAAAAAATGGTGGCTGCAGCCGAGCAGAATCTTGACTACCCGCTATACCAGGAGATCCGTGTACACGGCAGGGATGGCTTTGTCGTTGAAGAGTGGGATTTCGTAGAAGACCGCAATGAGCTGAACGCGCTTGAACAGGAAGCCATTGAAACGCTGGGTGCTCGCAGTCTCCGTGGCTATAAAACCAGCACCGTCAAGATCCAGCCTAAAAAGAAAACACGAACCCGCAAGTCCAGCCTGGAAAAAGAGCTTGCCAGCATCTTTGACGGGTTCGACGGCGACATGGATGACTTTGATGAGATTTCTCCTGAGCCGAAAAAGCAGACGGAAGAGAAAACCGCAACACCACAACAGCCCGGCATTGCACAACCAGTGACGCCTGTTTCTGTTGAACGCGTCAGATCACCGGACATCAAACTGGATGTTTCTACCGCACAGGAAAACGCAGCAGAAGCCCGGAAAGAAAAGCTGGTG
This sequence comes from Endozoicomonas acroporae, assembly GCF_002864045.1. Taxonomy (GTDB): domain Bacteria; phylum Pseudomonadota; class Gammaproteobacteria; order Pseudomonadales; family Endozoicomonadaceae; genus Endozoicomonas; species Endozoicomonas acroporae. The sequence continues at coordinate 36,887 of NZ_PJPV01000003.1, read as the reverse complement.
GCAAAACCGGAAAACGGCTCTCAGGTGAATGCCGTTGTGCAAATGAACAACATCTGTCTCAGCGACGACATTTCGGCCCAGCTTGAAGCCATTCAGGCAGCCGCCAACGCCGTCCTGTCAGGAGACAGCAATGCGGTTGAACTCCTCAACAGCAAACCAGCCGCTCCCGTAACGGTTGAGATCGAAGTGGTTGAACCGCAGCCTGAGCCAGTGACAGCGGCTGAACCAGAGATCATTATTGAGCTTGACCCAAGGGAACAACGCATCCGCGAAGCCATTGAGCGGCACCGCAAAGCCAGGGCCCAGAAGACGTCGGATAGCCAGGCATCCGATCGCCAGCAAATTGAACAACTGCTGGCAGAACTCACCACAAGAGCCATGGGCATGAATAGCCAGAGCGTGGCTGTCGCTGCCTGATTCCTTATACCGGCATTTTCTTCCCCTGAACGTGCCGGCCACCCCTAACTCACATCTATACTTGGGCTATGAAGCCCAACGATCGCTCACTTGAACATCGTCAACAAGCACTTCCTGACAAACTCCGGGAAGCCTGCCATGTTCTGCAACGATTTGAGCAGAGAATGATCCTGATCAGCCATCGCAGTGATCAAATCGCCTTTAAAATGCAGCAGATCCGGAAAGACATCCAGCAGTCAATGCATGGCCACTCAAATCAACCATAAACCACGCTTCACGCCCATGCTATTACGGCCCATAATATGGGCCGTTTTTATTTGATCACTAGCGCTATGTCCCTACCAACAGTCCAACCCGAAAGGTATGAAGAGCAACTGGCAGAAAAGGCCAGCAGCATTTGCAGCGAGTTTGCCGAATTTGATATGCCTGAACTGGAACTTTTCCGCTCCAGGCCGGACCATTACCGGATGAGAGCAGAGTTTCATGTCTGGCATGAGGGCGATCACTGCTACTACCGGATGTTCGATCCACAAACCAGGCAGCCCTTTGAAGTCACCTCTTTTCCCAGTGGCTCCGAAACCATTAACCGGTTAATGATGCCTTTGATGGAGGCTATCATCGCCAGCAGCCATCTGAAGAAACGGCTTTTTCAGGTTGAGTTTCTCACCACCCAGACAAAAGAAGCCCTGGTGTCACTGATCTACCACCGCCAGCTGGATGATCATTGGCAACAGGAAGCAACAGCACTGCAGGAACAGTTTGGCATTGCCATTATTGGACGTGCCCGCAAGCAGAAACTGGTGCTGGATAAAGACTATGTCACTGAAACATTGACCGTGGATGGCAAACCATTCCATTACACTCAGGTAGAAAACAGTTTTACCCAGCCTAATGCCAGTGTTAATGAGCACATGCTTGCCTGGGCCTGTGGTGCCGCACAAGCGATTACGTCCGACAGTAGCAGTGATCTGTTAGAGCTCTATTGCGGAAATGGGAATTTCACCTGCGTGCTTGCCAGGCATTTTACCAGGGTACTGGCCACTGAAATTGCCAAAACCTCAGTCCATTCGGCCCGGGAAAACTTTAAGCTGAATAATGTAGAGAACGTAGAAATCGCCCGTCTATCCAGTGAGGAGTTGACCCAGGCCATGAACAGGGAACGGGCATTTCGCCGCCTGAGCGAGATCGACCTGGACGGCTATGACTTCTCAACCATTCTGGTGGACCCTCCCAGGGCAGGTCTCGATGAAGGAACGGAAAAGCTGGTGCAGAATTTCGACAATATCCTGTACATTTCCTGCAACCCTGAAACGCTCAGGCAAAATCTGTCAACCATTTGCCAGACCCATAGAATCGAAAAAATCGCCCTTTTTGACCAGTTCCCATACACTCATCACGCTGAAATGGGCGTTCATCTGATTCGGAAATAGTCAGATTTACACACCCCGGCGGGACTCCTACTTTGATTCTTAGGAAGAAAAAGTTTTAAAGAAGTTCTCCGGGGTAGCCTCACGTGAAAAATAACAAGCTGAAATATCTGCCAGCATCCATCATTTTCTCTGTTTTCTGGCTTTTCTTTGCACCGACTTCTTATAGCAGCGATGCGGACTATATCAAAACTGCGGTATTGTTCGTGGCCTATGACCAGGGTGAAAGCAACGCTTTCCTGCGTATTCAGGAAAAACTGAAAAATGCCAACATTCCCTACCGGATATTGGCGATGGGTCGCGCTGCTGAAATCTTCAAAAATGACCCGGCTCTGATTCCATTCGATAGATTGACCCACAACGAAGCGCTGTATGAAAATCGCGACCATCTGCTGAACCAGAAGCTGGTTTACCAACTCGCTGAAAGCATCTCGACCAAAATTGTCTATACCGGTATGGCAAGTCGGGCACAGGCTCAGATTGCCAATATCTGGGAGAGAAGAGGTGCCAGGGTCATCGCATTTTATGATAATTTTGAGCCAGTTGACTCCATCAGCTATGTACAGCCTTTTTTAGAAGAGCTGAGCTATCTGGACGAGTTCCATGTCCCCAGTAAAACCACCGCGCTTAGCTTTCAGAGCATCGCTGCCTCCCTGGGAGCAGCAGTGACCGTTACCGGACAGCCCGCACTGGAAGACTGGGACAAAGTCTATGATGAAACCGATATTTTCCTATTACGCGACACCCTCAATATACACCCGGCGCAGCCTGTAGTGTTGTTTGCCGGTGATTACAGCAGCAGCTATCCCAAGGCTTTTCAAACCTTTATTGCAGCAACAAGGAAGCTGCCCAACATTCTTTTTCTGGTTTCATATCACCCCAAGTTTGATGGTGAGCTTGAGCGCAGGATCATTGAGGCTCAATCGGACGGCAATGTCCATCTGTTACACCACGGCACTTATTCCACCGCATCACTGAGCACCATTGCCTCTGCGGTTATTGTCCATAAATCATCTGTCGCCCAGCAGGCCATCTACCGGGGCAAGCCAGTCATCTATGTGGCTGATGAAGACTATCAGAACCTGATGCTGACTGAACAGCTGGCCATTCGCGCATCAAGTGCAGATCCTTTGGCCGTCATGATTTATACTCACATCAGAGGTTTCAGACCACCGGCGGTTGCCGAAAGCCTGGGCATACCGGATGCCCCCAGCAAAACCATAACAAAGTGGATGATTGATGAGCTAAGACAAATGTCTGATTAAAAATAGAGAGTTTTTTGATTCACTGGCTTTATAGAATGTACGCAATGTGATCTACTCAGGAATGATGTGACTCGCATTGAAGGTATACGATGGGCGTCCGAATACCCCATGTACTGATTTTTGTCAGGCTGGCCATTCTCTCTACCATTGTCTTGCTGGCATTGACTGTACTTTGCAATTTGATGGTGGCCAGGGCCACCAATGATGCCCTGTACTCTAACCTGAGCAAGCTCCCCTATAATCAGGTTGGTGTTTTGCTGGGTACCAGCAAATACTCTCGCCTGGGCGGGTTTAATGACCACTACCGGCTCCGGCTGGAAGCAGCCTTCCAACTCTACAAAGCGGGTAAGATTGATTACATTCTCATCAGCGGCGATAACAGCACCCGTTTTTACGATGAACCGAGCACCATAAGGCGTGACCTGCTAAACAAAGGCGTCCCTGCAGAACGAATATATCGGGATTATGCCGGTTTCAGAACGCTTGATTCCGTTCTCAGGGCACATCATGTTTTTGATTTGGATAGCTTTACTATTATTTCCCAGGCTCCACACAATAAGCGGGCTCTGTATATCGCCATGAATCATGATATTGATGCCATTGCCTTTAATGCGGGCGAGGGCTATGACATTGATATCAGCAATAGAGCCAGAGAGATGCTTGCCAGGGTACTGGCTGTCCTGGAGGTACATTTTCTCAATACTGGCCCTAAATTCCTTGGCCCGACCATTGAGATTGGTGTTACGCCCCCTACCTGATCAAACAATACCATTTTCATCTATTTACGGGACAAAACACTACCTGCAGAGCCCCTTTGATATTTCACTGTGTGCTCCGCCAATCTGTTTGATGAAGATACCCAAAAGGCTAAAGGTCAATATTAAAGAACGAAGATTTTTTAACGTAATTTCTGACTTTCTGCATGGCATTAGGAAACCAGTTGTCCAAGCGACGGGTTTCCCGGCAAATTTCATCCGCCAGGCGAGGATTTAGAAAATCATTATAAACAACACCAACTAATGACACATCATGCTGGGTCAGCCTGTCCAGTGCTGTTTTGAATTGTGTTTGTCGAGTCACTCCAGCCATGACGATCATGATTGTTCCATCAACCATGGCACAAATGGACTCTGCGGGAATATTATTACGATTCCTGGCATTTACCGGGGAGGTATCAAAAATCACTGCGTCATAGTTTTCCAGCCAATGCTCCATAAGCTTGCTCATGTTGGTAATACTGCGGAATCCAAGCACATCCGTATCACAAGGGGCCGGCAGTATATCCAGGTTCACATCGTCCGAACGCATAATACAGCCATCAGCAGACTGAGGGTTTGGCAACCAGTCGGTATGAATATGCCCGGAAATATCACCCAGTTCAGGGTGCAGCATGTTCACTTCCACCAGCAATGTTCGCTTGCCATCGATTTCACTGCGCTGACTTAACGCATAAGCCAGGGTACTGCAGCCCTCTTCCGCATTGGCGGAAGTAATAGCGACCGAACGCAACCCTTTACCAATACTGTTGCCATATACCTCTTCAATCTCCAGATAGTTAATGGGTAGCTTGATCATGGCGTAAACCATCCCAGATTGGTGAGGAATTGAATTACCGTCAAAACAGCGGCCGCATCAGCAACCAGCCCCATGAGAACATTCCAGTTTGATTGTGATAATTCTGGCACAAAGACCGTATCACCAGCCCTTAACACCGGTAACCGTGAAGCATCCGGGTCTTTCATAAATTCCACCAGATCAAATGTCGCCGTCCGGTTCTCACAACAGGAACTGTTGACTATGAGTATTTTCTCAACATAAGCGGTCTCCTTTGGTCCTTTCGCCTCTGCCAGTAGATCCAGAATGGTCATGTTATTGGTAAATTCATAACGGCCTGACACAAAAACAGCACCCATAATCCTGACCGTATCTTCAGGTTTTTTCTCAACCCATTTACGTGCTCTGGATGGGAAAAAGATAGAGTCACCGGGTTTCACTTTTGGTAGCAAACTGTCATCACCCGTTTCAAAATATCTCACAAGGTCAAACTTGGTGACTCTGGGAGCTCCCTCATTCCGATGAACTATTCGAATCTGGCTCAGGTCTGCTTCTTCTGAAGGTCCCGAAGTAGCACCAACTATATCCAGAAAACCCATTTCATTGTTAAAAGCGTAGCGCCCCGGTGTTTTAACAGCACCCATAACGTAGATGGCATTTTCCTTTGGTAACTTAACCCAGCTGGAAGTATTGGCTGATGGGTTCTCCGGCAACTCGGGAATAACGATCGTTGTACCACCCGTCAGTTGAGGCATATCTGACCATGACCCACCAACTTCAATAAACTCCTGCATATTGAACTCAATGATATTCCGCTGATCATTGGGGCCTGGCTTAATAACTTTCACATGGGCGAGGTCTGCTTTATCAGTCGGGCCTCCAGCGTTACTGATATAATCCATAAAATCTACCGAAGGTGCCCACTCATAGCGGCCGGGCTTTTTAATAGCCCCGAGTATCTTCAGTGAGTCATCAGTTTCAAGCTTGAGCCAGGACTTATCATCCTCAGGACCTTTTTCGGGGAAAAACACCGCATCGCCCGAGTCAATCGAAGGTATGCTGCTGGTTCGTCCTTCAGTAAAATCCTGAAAGTTAAATGGTATGACTGTGCCATTATTTTTCAAAATCCTGACCGAACGAATATCGGCATATTGGGTAGGGCCCCCTGAGCTGGCGAGAATATCCAGAAAACCAACGCCTTCAGATGTTTCGAATGCACCGGGCTTCTGAACCTGTCCCATCACATACACTTTACGCGCCCCACCAGAAACAGAATCAACCTGCTGAGCAACATAGATGGTTGATCCTGGCTCCAACATTGGCAAATCTTCATCTTTGCCACTGTCAAGAAACTTCTTAAGGTCAAACAGCTTGGGCTCTGTACCAGAAAGCAACCGAATCTGTTCAACATTGGCATAGCGGGTAACCCCCCCGCCTTTCAAAATGGCATCCACAACATTAATGCCTTCCTGGTAAGGAAAGCTAACGGGCTTAAGCACTTCACCAAATACCTTGATCACGGTCCTGTCAGAAACAGAATCCAGCGCCTTATCATCTACGGCTCTGGGCTCTCCGTGCACACTGCTCAGGCCAGGTGAGGTAGGCACAAAAATCTCATCCAGAGACTTTATCTCCGGAAGAACAGAGGGGTCCCCGGTATCCAGGTAGCGTTTAAAGTTAAAGACGTTTTTCTTACCATCCCTTCTCAACTGAAGCCTATCCAGCTGGGCACCATCAACGAAGCCCCCTGCCTCGGTAATCGCCATTTGGATATTACCGGTACTGGGCAGTTCGACCTCACCCGGATTGTTGACAAAACCCAATACAGTGATCAGTAGCCGTTTTTCCTTCAAATGAATGGTCAGTTTATCAAGCCCGAGAAACACATCGGACAACGCCGTATAAATGGCTTTATCTGCAGCCCTTAACGTAAGGTCGGCTACTTTCAACTGCCCTACTTCAGGCAGGTGGATAGTCCCATCTCTGCCAATAAGGAAGTTTGTATTAAACCCCTCTTCCCCCGGCAGCCCAATAACCAGAATATCCCCTGACTGCAACTGATAATGTACAGGGTCTCTCGTCCGCACTGATGATTTATCAATCTCAACGTCTGATGCGTCAGCTACTGCCGGGGCAGCTACCTCCGCAGTCGCCAATTCTGGATTCGTCAGAACAGTCTCTTCTTCGTTTACCGGTGCAACCAACGTGCGAGCTTCTATGCCAGCACTTTGATTGTTTTTCAAACCAGCTTGAGGTGAAACTACTTTTTTACTGCCCGTCTGCTTCTGCGGATCAGCTGCTTTTTCAGGAGTTTTCTCCCGTAAAGAAATCAGCACAGCATCATCGGCTTCCAGCTGCCATTCCGCTGACTGTGCGGCTGGCACTTTAATATGCTGGCTGTTCCTGATCAGGGTAAAATCTGCGTCAACGTCGGAATCGTCAAAAAAAGTGTGGTGTGAATTAAGACTGGTTAACAATGAGTCAATGGGAAAAGGATACTTCCCGGGATTTTGGATATCACCGAGGATGGCAATATTGATCAAACGTTCCGGAGCAATATAGTTTATGCTCTCTACATTGTAAGATTCACCAGTTTTACTGAGTATTTCAGCGGAAGCAGCCTCTTGATCCATTCCCATCAAATTGAGAACCATTCCATCAGGAAAAGTGACTGCCACCGCCTCATCAACTCGAAGAAGTGGCACAGATTCTCCACCATCGCTCAGCTTTATGAGGAACACCCCACCTTTTTCGATGGGTGCATTGGCAAATACTCCGCAAGAACAGACGGCGAGTAACAAGAGAACTGCCAGAGTCTGCAATAGCCTGCTGCAAATACCTGTGCAATGGAGAGTCTTCATTGAGGCACCCGCATAAACAGCCATAAATTTACAGGTCTTGGCCAGTCTGAAAGCCCAAGAACAGAGTCTTTCGACTGTAATGGTTTGTGGCCCTCTTGAATCAGCCCTGAAGCATACTGTAAAGGGCATCCGCCATCTTCAGCCATCGCTTCCATGATCAAACGAACCTTTTCCAGGGCTGCAAATGATTCACTGAGTTGATGACTGGCATCGCCCAGAAGGTCACCATCAATCTCATGCCTGATAAGCCGATGCTTATCATTGATTAAGCTCATCTGCCCGGGAAGGCAATATTCACCACCAGCGTCTTTGAGCTCAATATATCTGGATTGGCTGATATTCAATAATTTAATCACATGAGACCGGTTAATATCCCTGATATTGCGTTTTTCATCAACTGTAAGGCTAAAATCACGGTCAGCATGAAGTGGCCATAGAAATGAGCATGAGGAGAGTAAAGGAAATAAAAAACAAACAAACAGATACCCGGCAGATTTACCACCCGATATCAAAAAAGAAAAAAATAAAAATAATTTATTTTTTCGACAGATACTCTTCAATACTCTCATATTGCTTGATCGTCTGGTTAATCCTGAGCATTGTCAATAACTCGTCAGGCTTTCCATTAACACCAAGCAATCCAAGATTTCTACTCTCTGTCTTTAGACGCTTATAAAGAAAAACCAGCGCACCGATGCCTGAAGAATCAAGTTCATTAACAGAGCTCATATCAACAAGGACATCTCCTGCACACTCTTTAATTAAATGATCAAAGTGACCTCTAACCTCATTCACTGTCTCTGCATTGAATTTTTTATGCAATTCAATAATATCACAGCTGCTGGCTTGATAAGTCGCGTAATCCATTACCTGTTACTCCCAACTTCAATACTTCTTATTATTTACCTGATAAAAGTAAAACATAATTTCACACAACACACATTTAATTAGATTAGACAAAAGAACAGAGATGCATTCTGTAAAAGTCATATTTTAAAGAAAAGAGCAAAAGATCATGAAATAGTCTCGGGAATTAAAAAATAATTAAAATTTCTTTTTTTTATAAAACACAAATCTGAGCAAACCCTATAGTTATTTCGTAAGGCTGTAAAAAATACCAACCAGACAACACGCCTTAATGCATTCAGACATGAAGCTGTATCCAAATAACTCTGAATCGATGGCTAATAATTAAAGTTATTTTTATGGATACCCAGAAGGGCGTACATTCTGCAGAACACTTGTCCATCAAACTGCTTAAGGCGGTCCTTCTCTGTGCCTGCACATTAGGCATTTTACTAAGCCTTGTGCAGGTGTTTCTGGATGCTCACCTGTCCAGCGCTGATATTGATCGAAAAGCCAGGGAATTGCTGGCAATGATTCATGATCCCGCCAGCAAGGCGGCTGACCGTCTTGATACCGATATGGGACAAGAAGTGCTCAATGGTCTGTTGGAAATGAAGTCTGTGCAGGTGGCAGCAATACGACTGGATGATGCGTCAAATCTGGCCAAGGTAGAGAGACCCATTTTTGCTTCCCGGTACCGGCTCCTTTCTGACTATATTTTTGACTCCATCCGTATCTACCGCCAGCCACTTGAACCAGGGAAAGAACACTTTGGGGAATTGATTCTCTCTATTGATACGGCCTATGAAGGTAAGGCGTTTATTCAAAGATCCGTCGTTGTGGTATTCGCCGGGATAATCAGGGCCATAGCAATGGCTCTGTTGATGTACCTGATCTGCTCAACTTTGCTGACTCGTCCCATGAATCGTTTGATTCGCCATTTATCAAGCATTGACCCTGAAGCACCGGGACAGCAGCAACTGCCGGTGCCTGAAGGTAATGAAAATAATGAGTTAGGTCTCTGGGTCAGAACTGCCAATAAACTGTTAACGTCCATTAACTACCATCAAAGTCTGCGTCAAAAAGCAGAAGCCCGTATCATGCGGCTGTCCCAGTATGACTACCTGACCAGACTGCCAAATCGCCGCACCCTGCAGAACCAGATCAATACCTTTATCCAAAAGGCTACCAACAAGCATGAGAACATCGCCATTCTCTGCCTCGGACTGGATGACTTTAAATCACTGAATGCCCAGGTCAACTTCAATGCCGCCGAACATATTCTGGTAAAAGTCTCGGATCGCCTTAGAAACTGCATCGGCAATAAAGCCTATATTGGTCGATTAGGTGAAGATCAGTTTGCCATTATCCAATCAAAGATCGAACAGCCCTATGAGGCCGCGGAAATGGCCCAGTCTCTGATCAGGCAGCTTGACAGACCCTTCGAGATTAACAATGAGCAGCTGACCATCAGTGCTACCGTCGGAATAACGCTCTTTCCCGACGATGGTGAGGATGTCGACACCCTCCTGCAGCAGGCTGAATTTGCCATGATCATGGCCAAGTCCAGAAGCCACAATCGCTACCAGTTCTATGTAGCCACTATTGATACCGAAATCCGCCAGCGCAAACGGTTGGAAATGGACCTCCACCAGGCCCTTGAAAACCGCGAACTCAGCCTGGCCTTTCAGCCACAGTTTAACTATCAAAAAGGCGAGCTGGTGGGTGCCGAGGCCTTGTTGCGCTGGAATCACCCAGAGAAAGGGGTGATCTCACCGGATATGTTCATTCCCATGGCAGAACACAGTCTTGATATTATTCCTATTGGTAACTGGGTTCTGGAGAATGCCTGCCAACAGTTAAACAAGTGGCACCTTGACGGTCATCAAAACCTGCGTCTGGCCGTCAACCTCTCGGCCATTCAGCTGCAGGATCAGAATATTGCTGATCGAATCGCTTTCTTACTGAATAAATACCAGATTCCCCCTGAAACCCTGGAGCTTGAGGTGACCGAAACTTCCATTATTGATGATCTGGAAGCATCGAAAGTCCAGCTCCAGAATATGAAAGACATTGGGGTGACACTGGCACTTGATGACTTTGGAACAGGTTACTCCTCGCTGGGTTACCTTAAACAGTTTCCCTTCGACAAAATCAAAATTGATAAATCCTTTGTCGAAGATCTTCCTGATAACCGCGAAAACTGTGGCATCGTTGAAGCGATTGTTCAGATTGGCAAGAGCTTCGGCCTGAAAGTTCTGGCTGAGGGTGTAGAGACTGTTGAACAGGAAACCTACCTGGCTAAAAAAGGCTGTCAGGAAGGACAGGGCTACTACTACGGAAAGCCACTATCCGCCCACGACTTTATCGGCCTTATATCAAGTCAGGGTGCTTTGCCGGGAAATACGCAGGTAGAGGGTGGCGATTATGAAACGCTGGGAGACAATAATGACTGATCATCCCATTGTCATACTCCTGGACTCCCGACAGGCAGGTGGTATCGAGACCCATGTTTACCAACTTGGCAAAGCGCTGAAAAACAGTGGCTGGCCTGCAGAAATCTGGTTTTACCAGCAATATCAGGCTGAACACCCTCTTGAACAGGCCTTAACAGACTCGGCCATCCGTTTTCGCTATCTCAGCGGCAAGTTGCCCGGGCTAATCTCAGCGCTCAAAGACACACAGCCTCTGTTACTTCACACCCATGGGTACAAAGCCGGTATTGTTGGTCGCCTGGCTGCGGTAGTCACAAGAACGCCTGTTGTTTCCACCTTTCATAATGGTGATCCGGGTGAAGGTATGGTTCGGTTATATTCACTGCTTGATCAGCTGAGCAGCCCCATATCTGAAAATATTGCCGTCAGTGATGAGATTGCCAGAAGATGGATCAGTGCTCCCCATCGAATTGATAACTTTGTGGATGTTCCAGAACATTATCCATCTTCGGGAACAGCCATCGCCTTTGTTGGCCGGTTGAGTCACGAGAAAGGTCCTGACCTGTTTCTGCAACTGGCCAAGCATCAGCCACATCTCCCCTTCCGGCTCTACGGCAGTGGCCCAATGGAAAAAATGCTGCAAAAGCAGCAGGTCAATAACGTCATGTTCATGGGGCAGGTTCAGTCCATGGAAGCCCATTGGCGCGATATTGGCCTGTTGTGTATCACCTCCCGCTTTGAAGGGTTGCCCTTGGTGGCGCTTGAAGCCATGGCTCATGGTGTGCCTGTCCTCAGCTTTCCATTGGGCGGACTTCCGGACCTTATTGTCCAGGGCTTCAATGGCTGGACGTCTCCGGTTGGCGACCTTAATGCAATGAGCAATTTACTGCTGTTCTGGGACTCACTGCCAGAGGCCGTGAAGTGGCAAATCAGAGAAGCCTGTATTGCGACAGTGATCAATAACTATTCAAGTCAGGCGATCCTGCCAAAGATTCTTGATGTCTACCAGCAAGCCGTGCAGGCAAAAGGGTACGATTGGCCCAATACTCTCATCAAAGAGTCCCCTGCCAATGGCCTGGCTAATAAGAAACAGGATCGCTCTCAAACGGTTGGATAAACTCAATGGAACTTGGACAGAATGTTATCAGAGGATTGAAAGTTGGCGCGATCCTGCGTCTTGTGGCCCAGATTTTCACCTGGCTCAATACACTGATTCTGATTCGCCTCCTGACACCTGATGATTACGGTCTTATGGCCATGACCATGGCTTTTATCGGTATCTTTGCACTGATGGGAGACTTTGGTATTGGCAAAGCGATCATTCAGGCAGAAGAACTCACCACAGACCGGCTCCGGCAGGCATGCACGATTAACATTGTTTCCTGCCTGGTCTTTTTCAGCTTTTTCTTTTCCATCGCCCCGGTTATTGCCAGCTTCTTTGATGAACCAAGAGTGACCATTCTGGTCCGGGCTGTCGCCTGCCAGCACCTTATTATGATCTTTCATACCCTCCCTTATGCCATGGCAAGCCGCAGGATGCTGTTCAAAGAGCGGGAAAAAGTCCAGTTTTATACGGCCCTGATGACCAGCCTTGTCACCATCGCCATGGCTGCCTCCGGTTGCGGTGTATGGTCACTGATTCTGGGGCATCTGTTCATGCGTCTGGCTCTGACCATTGGCTATAACGTTATTGCCCCCTGCTGGGTCCGGCCAGCATTGAGCTTCAGGGGTTTTGCCAAAATGGCAGGATTCAGTGGCATAGCCACCGTTAATGATGTGTTGCGTTATTTCGTCAATGTCTTTGGCAACATCAGCATTGGCCGCCTGCTTAGCAAAGCTGATCTGGGGGTATTCTCTGTTGCCAGAAATCTGGCCAATCTTCCCAGCGACAAGATCGGCGAGCTTCTCAACCACCTTGGGCTTTCATCATTTGCCAAACTTCAGAATGAACGTAATATTGCCGGGCAATATCTGCATAAATCCGTTCAGCTTGCCAGTCTGGTACTTTTCCCCATGTATCTCGGTATGTGCGCCATATCGCCTGAATTAATCACTCTGGTCCTCTCTGATAAATGGGCTGCGGCGATTGTGCCGTTTCAAATTCTCTGCCTGACCAGCCCATTCCGGATGCTGTCGGAAATGATGGCTACCGGTATAACCGCCATTGGTGAACCGAAAAAAAATAGCCATACCCTGCTGTTAACTATTTTGACCCTGCCAATTTTTTTCGTTGGTATCCAATATGGTGTTGAAGGAGCATGTTGGGCCTGGTTAAGCATTAACCTGATCAGTTTCGCTGTTCACCTGAAACTCATGCTGCCAGCATTCGAGCTGAAATCATCGTCTTTCCTGAGCGCTCTTCTACCCAGCTTTTGCAGCGCCATGATTATGCTGGGGGGGTTACTGCTGCTTCGGGATCATTTGACCGGCCAGATACATGAGGCTGCTCAACTATTTCTGATGATTCTGGCTGGAGTGCTCCTGTTTTCAGCCACTCAGCTGCTGCTCTTTCGTCGCCAGCTCTTTACCACCCTCAAGTACTTAAGGCACTAGGCTGTTTTAAAGATGCGGCTACCCAACCTTGAACGGCTGTTTGTTAATCGCTACCAGACAGTGACCGTCACCGTTTACTGTGCACTTGCAGCACTGCCAAGCCTGATCTTTCCACACCCTATAGCCCTGCTCCCGCTGGCAGTGATCCCGCTGGGGTTGATATTTATTCTTAAAAAACCCTTTGTGGTCTGTTTGATTTTTATCATGTTCTCATTTTTCCGGCTGCATGAGGTTTTTCCTCAGCTGGATCCCATCAAGATCCCGCTGTTAACCGCGCTGGGATCCTATTTTGTGCTGGCCTGGCACATTATCCTGACCAAGAAAGTTCAGGTTTACTGGCGTCATGAACACACCATTTTTGCCCGCTTTTTTGGCTGGGTGGTAATTGGTATAGCATTCTCCAGCTATCCCCCCACCGCTTTCGGCAGCTTCACCAGTGTTTATATGAAAATCGGCATCATGGTATTGGCCATCTCGTGGCTGATGACCGAGCACTGGCACTTCAAGCTGGCGCACTTTCTGATCATTTGTTCTGGTCTGGCTGTGGGCGGTGTCACACTGTATAACAATGCCAACGGTATCGGTATGGTCGAGGAAACCCGTGTCACCATTCCGGGCACCAGTCTGGGTGACCCCAACGACCTCTCACTGGTTCTCAGCTTTCCCATGAGCTATGCAGTGGCCCTCGCAACCACCAAAGGCACCGGCAAGATCAGAACGCTGCTTGGCCTGATTGGTATTGTCATCTTTGTGTCATCTATCATTGCCACTCAAAGTCGCGGCGGCTTACTGGCGACGGTTGCCGTGTTTGGTATCTTTGGTCTTCGCATCATCAAATCAAAATTGCTGCTCATCAGTATTGGCAGCTTTAGCCTGATGATTCTGGTGGCCGCTGCTGGCATCAGCGACCGTAAATCCGGAGGTGCCGCAGAGGAGGGCGTTGATGCATCAGCGATGGGCCGTATCCATGCCTGGGAAGCGGCTTTTAACATGGCCCTCAGAAACCCGATGACCGGCGTTGGTCTATCTCTCTTCCTGGATAATTACTGGGATTACGCAACCCACAGCCGGGCGGAGGGTCAGGCCCACGTTACCCACAGCACCTGGTTTCAGGTCATGTCAGAATCCGGCTTTGTTGGCTTTGGCCTGTTCGGTTTTATGATTTTCACCATTTTCATGTCGATACGCAGCTCCCTGACACGTCTGGATAGAAATAAAGGGTCACCGGAGTACGATCCCCATATGACCGCTATCGCCGTAGGAACCTATGCAGGACTGGTTGGTTTCTGTGTTTCCGGATCTTTTCTGAGTCAGGGCTTTCTCTGGCCAGTCTACATCATTACATCGATCAGTATTGCCATTGCCAACTTTATGGACAATCACTATCCGGCCGAAGAAGAAAACTCAGAGACAGAAAAAGCGTCTATAGTTAGTGGATTAGCGGACACCATACACGGCAAGGGTTTGCCACATGCTAAACAGCCTGAAAGCCCGAATAAAAAACAGTGACTCTGTCGCAGGAAGGGCTCTATTCTCTTTTTTGAAATCCATTCGCAGCATTGAAATGCCAGTAATCAGACCTGCTCATGGCTTAATGTATCAATTACATAAAATGATTACCGGGGCTTTCAGTAGTCTGATTCGTATTTTCTACTGGACACCGCTGTTCAAATCTCAACTTGCCAATGCCCCAGGGAAGCTCTATCTCTACTCAGGCATGCCACTGCTACTGGGGCCATTAACCATCACCATGGGTGACCATTGTCGGCTGTCCGGCCACACCACCATCAGTGGCAGAGCTTCAGGCAATAAAAAGCCGGAACTGAGAATAGGCAACAATGTCGGTATCAGTTGGCAAAATGAAATTTTTGTCGGTGACCAGATTGAAATTGGTGATAACGTTCGGTTGGCAGTTAAAGTCAGGCTGGTTGGGTATCCCGGCCATCCTGTTGACCCGGCCGCCAGGGCACAGGGAAAACCGGATACGGATGATCAGGTTGGCAGTATTATTATTCAGGATGATGTATGGCTGGCGGCTGGCGTTACAGTTATGGGGGGCGTAACCATCGGAGCGGGAACCATTGTTGCCACTGGCAGCGTTGTCACCAGGGATTTACCTCCCGGTGTTCTTGCCGGGGGGATTCCAGCCAGGGTCATCAAATCACTGAACTTGCCATCGGAGCGTGACAATGGCTGATCTCATTGTATTTGGCGAAGACTGGGGAGGCTTACCTTCCAGTACCCAGCACCTGATCAGCCATTTAATGAAAAGGCACCGGGTCATCTGGGTAAACTCCATTGGGATGAGGTCGCCGCAGTTTTCGTTAAGGGATATAAAAAGAGTCTGGCAAAAGATGCTGGCCATGCTTAAGCGTAATAGCGAACCTGCGCAAACGCCCTCAGAGCAAATCCCCCCCATTATCATCAATCCCAGGGTTCTTCCTTTTCACCGCTCCAAACGGGTTCGTCTACTGAACAAACGACTTTTACTGAAAGACATTAACAGAGCAATAGAGCAGGAAGGATTTGATCAGGTTATTCTCTGGCTCTCACTGCCCACTGCCGTCGATATGGTGGGTAGCCTGAATGAACGGGCTTCTATCTACTACTGTGGTGATGATTTTGAAGGCCTTGATGGCGTTGATCATACCATGGTCAAACCATTAGAACAGGAGCTGGCTGAAAAGGTTGACCTGATTCTCGTCGTCAGCAAAACACTGGCCAGGAAGTTTACTCATCCCAACACCATTATTCTGCCACACGGTGTTGATTACCCGCTGTTTTCATCACCGGCAGCCAGGCCCCATGATCTTCCGGGAAACGGGCCTATTGCCGGTTTCTACGGCAGTATTTCTGCCTGGCTGGAGACAGATATACTGGCCCAATCCGCCATTGCCCTGCCCAGCTGGCAATTTGTTTTTATTGGCGATATCAAAACTGATGTTTCATCTCTTCAGGCTCTGCCAAATGTACACTTTCTGGGAGCCCGGCCACATCATCAGCTGCCCTCCTATATTCAGCACTGGAATGTCGCCATGCTGCCCTTTCGCAACAACAAACAGATAGCGGCCTGTAATCCCCTGAAGTTGAGAGAATATCTTGCCTCGGGTACTCCCATCGCTGCCACTTCTTTTCCTGCTGTTCGAGAGTATGAGAATCTTCTGGCCATTCAGTCACCTAAAGAACCCTTTTCCAGAGTCATTTTGAGGGCCAATGAACTGCGGGAAGAGAAAGCCAGCAGGCAGAACAGGGTCGCAACCGAATCATGGCAGCACAGAGCCACACAGTTGGAAGCACTGATCAACCACTTATCACGTTAAAAACACACTGCTCATTAAATTAATTCCCTGTTAAAACAGCAGCTACAATTAATAATAATGAAGCATAAATACTTGTATTTATTATTAGAAAGTGTCATGGAAGCTAACACTATTACCAATCAGGAAAATCAACTACTCGCTGAAGGACAAAAAACTGTCAATCAATGACAATTTGCCACTGAGCCAGTTGACTGAAGAGTAATATTAGGTCGATAACAGGGAAGTCACTGTGATTAAGCGATATAAATCCCGCATCCTTGCGGTACTGATGTTTTTCAGTATGTCACTCCTTTATGGATGCAAATCACAACTGAATGTTCAGACCCTGATGGAAAATGAGCAAACAAGATCAACACAGCAGATTGCCGATGTTATCGCGCGAATGAATGAAACAGAAAACGCATTGCCTATTTCCAAAAATATGTATCGTCGTCAATTGTCTATTAATTTCACTCAAAAGGAATTGGAGGTTAATAATCAACATAAACAGGTAATTGATCTCTTTTTTAACTCATTACCCGAAAGCCAGCATCTCAACATCATTATTTCCGTAGCCCCCTCTTCTGCCGGGCAACCCTTCCAAACACTGAATGACTCCTGGGCAAGGCTACAGAGTCTGAAAGATATACTGGAGCAATACAGCGAAAAAATAGAGCTGGTTTACCAACCTGAACTGGATCTTGATTCAGCCACCATTCATGCGGTGGGCAATGATATTTCCGGAGGTAAGGGTGTCCAGTGAAATCCTGAGAAACCTCTTCCGACTTCTCAGCGCAGCCTGGCGGCGCCGTTACACTATTTGTGTGCCTATTTTGATCATGCCGGTGATTGGTTTTTTTGCCAGCTTCATGGCCCCCAAATTTTATGAAGCACACACCACCATACTGCTTCAGAATACCACTGAGCTAAATCCCATTCTGGAAGACTTCACCATATCCACAAACCTGGAAGAACGGCAATTAGCACTGAAAATACTCCTTAAGAGTCGCAAGGTATTAAAGGGTGTTGCCAGAGCTGTTGGGTTTATCGACTATAAATCTTCTGAAGAGCAAATAGATGAGGCCATTGATGAACTATCACGTTCACTGTCCATCGTCTTCGGCGGTGACCTGGTCAAAATCTATTATCGAAGTCAAAACAAAACCGATATTAAAGAACTGCTGACCAAAGTGACTGAACACTTCCTTACTCTGGTTCAGGCACCACAAAAATCGTGGCAAGTGGCCTCAACCCAGTTTCTAAAGGATCAGGTAGATCGTCGACACAAGGAGCTTTCTGACGCTGAGCTGGAACTATCTGATTACAAGGCAAG
Source organism: Endozoicomonas acroporae (assembly GCF_002864045.1). Taxonomy (GTDB): domain Bacteria; phylum Pseudomonadota; class Gammaproteobacteria; order Pseudomonadales; family Endozoicomonadaceae; genus Endozoicomonas; species Endozoicomonas acroporae. Next base: position 18,897 of record NZ_PJPV01000003.1, on the reverse strand, counting down.
GTTCGCATTGGAACTTCCAGAGCTCCATAAAGCGAACGTAACCAGACTGGCCGAACTCCGCCAGCTGTTAATGGAAAAAGAGACTGAACTGGTCGGTGCCAAAGCGGCAATGGAAGAGTTCAATGGTAACCTGGCTCAAACCAACCCCGTTATCGGTAAACTTGAAGAACGAATTATTAACACCCGCACCACACTGAGTATGCTTCGCTCACGTTATACAGAGAGGCACAGCAAGGTTCAGACCCTGGTCAGAGAACTCGATAGATTGCAGGCTGAACGCCAGAGAATGATTGCGGAAAGCAGTCAGTTAAAAACGGAAGATGTTCAACGTCTCTGGAACCTGGCGTCATCAACCCCCTCCGTTTCAATGGATAACACCCAGGGAGGACAAACCACCATACTGGCCTCTCAGCTGCAAGCGGTTCAAGAAGCCAAGGCCAAAGTGAACAGCCTGCAGAATGAAGTGAAAAATATTAAAGATCAAACCGACCAGCTCCAGAGTAAAGTGCAGCAGTTTGCTGATGTAGAGCGGACTCTCGTTGAACTGCAACGTGATTTTAGTATTAAACAGAGACTTTATGATGATTTTCTGAACCGTTATGTCATGGCAAAAGTGACGGAAGACCTGAGCTCTTACCAGGAATCAGAACAGGTTAAGATCATCGACGAGCCTTTCACACCCAGCAGTCCCAATGCGCTGCCGGCGTCATTATTTATTGTGGCAGGCATCTTTGCCGGTCTGGGTATCGGTACTGGTCTGGCGGCGATTTCAGAAATATCGGACACCACCTTACGACTTCAGGACAGTATTGAACGCATTGCAGGTGTTCCTGTTCTGGCCAGGATACCATCAATGCCCACAGCACCAACGCTGGTTTACGATCCGGAAAAAGACTGGTTCGACGAGGGGGAGGTATCATCATGACAGCGCCTCTCGTTATAGCACAGATAGTCCAGCACCTTGCCCCGGGCGGTATCGAGACAATGGCTTTGGACATACAGCGAAAAGCCAGAAACCCGGAACATGTTCATATTATCAGTCTTGAAGGAACGCAATCTGAAGCCGTTGAGCATTGGCCAAGACTTCAGGGCATGGAAAGGGTTCACTTTCTGACCAAGCCTCCCGGATTGAGTCTCGCGACGGTGACCAGGCTCGCACAACTTTTACGACAACTTAACATTGATGTGGTTCATACCCACCATGTAGGCCCGCTTATCTATGGTGGCATCGCCGCTAAACTGGCCGGATGTGGCCATGTGCATACTGAGCACGATGCCTGGCATCTTAACCAGCAAAAACGACGCTGGCTGATAGCGGCCTGCTTCCACCTGCTTAAACCTGCCGTTGCCGCAGATGCAGAACTGGTTGCCGCCAGCATTCGACAGCATATTCCGCTCTTTACGCCAGCCGTGGTTCTTAATGGAATTGATACAGATAAATTCCAGCCAGCAGACCAAACCGCAGCCAGAAATAAACTGAATCTCCCCCAGGATGCCGCCATTATTGGTTGTGCGGCACGCTTTACCGAGGTTAAAAGTCATGACCTTTTAATTCATGCCTTTTCCAGACTACCCGACAGTGCACACCTTGCCCTTGCCGGAGGGGGTGAACTTGAACATGAACTCAGAGATCTGACCAGGCGGCTTAACCTGGAGCAACGGGTACACTTTCTGGGGGTCATTGATGATATGCCCGGCTTCTACCACGCTATAGATATTTTCTGTCTTGCCTCAAAAAAAGAAGGCCTGCCACTCTCGCCGCTGGAAGCCCAAGCTTGCCAGAGAGTGGTTGTCATGACCGATGTGGGTGGCTGTCGTGAAGCGGTTGATCCACAGAGCGGTATCCTGATCAAGGCTGAAAGTGAACAGGCATTGGAAAACGCTCTCAAAACACAGCTCAGTTCAGGCATCAATAAAGAAAAACAGGCGTCGGCACGCAACTTTGTGGTTAACCATTGCAACCTGGAGAGAATGATCAGTCAATACGATGACCTGTATTGCGGGAGGCCACTATGATCGAGTGGCTGGCCTTGATTATCTTCTTCATGGCAGGCGTGGTGATTGTATATCACCATGTTGGTTATCCCGTCGCTCTGAAATGGCTGGCACAGGGACTGGAAAACACACGGCCCAACTTTTATCAACGACACCACAACATCACGCCTCTTGATCACATGCTGCCAAGCATCAGTCTGATCATGCCCGCCTATAATGAAGCAGGCACTATTCAGGAAAAACTCAGAAACCTTGCTGCCCTTGATTACCCGGACTATAAGTTGCAAGTGATTCTGGTTTGCGATGGCTGTACGGATGGTACAGCCCAGCTGGCAAAGGAGACACTGGCCGAGCCTGAATGCAACCATCTGAACTTATCCGTAGTAGAGAAGCCTGAAAACGGTGGAAAAGTCGCTGTTTTGAATGAAACCATTAGCCTCTCCCGTTGCAGCGTAGTTGCCCTCTCCGATGTGTCATCACTGTTATCAAACGATAGTCTTTTAATCGTTGCGGCTCACTTAAGCAATGAAAACACCGGGGTAATTTGCGGTAGCTACCACTTTTTACAATCACTCAGTGTTGGCGAGCAGGCTTACTGGCAGTACCAGCGAAGCATTAAAACAAGAGAAAGCTCTCTGGGTGCAACCCTGGGGGTGCATGGTGCATTTTATGCCTTTCGCCGTGAGCTGTTCGACCTGATCCCCGCAGACACGATCAATGATGATTTCACCCTTCCGGTACAAATAACCATGAAGGGCTACCAATGTCTTTATGACCCGAGAATCATCGCCATGGAGCTCGAGCAGGCATGCAATGAAATGGATTTCCAGCGAAGAAAGCGAATTGCTGCCGGCAATATTCAACAGGCCATTCGTCACGCTGGCTTATTACATCCCAAGTTTGGAAAGATCGCCTTCAACTTTTTTTCCGGTAAATTTCTGCGCCCATTCATGCCGCTGTTCCTGTTTATGGTACTGGCATCTTCAGCATTACTGTCTCTGTCCTACCCTGTTTTTCAGCTTATTCTGGCCATTCAGATGGGTATTTACAGTATCACTGTCTTTTATATTTTCCGTCGCTCACAACCAGATCATAAGAAATTGAGAGTGCTTTTTTACCTGGTATCCGGGCACCTGGCCATGGCTATCGGTTTGATTAACTATCTTTCAGGCCAAACCAAAGGCCAATGGAAAAGAGTATCGACTGAAACATAAGGATTTAAACACGTACTTAAGGAGTGTACCCATGAAAGAGTCTACCTACGTCCATCCTCTCGCCTCAATGTGCAAACGATTAATGGATATTCTTATCGCCCTGGTCGGGCTGGCAATCACCCTGCCACTGTTTCCCTTTATCGCACTGGCCATTCGCCTTGATAGCCCCGGACCCATTATTTATCAGCAGATGCGTATTGGCTATCAGAAGGAAAACTATATTCGCTTATTTATGATGAAAAAATTCAGGACCATGCGCAATGATGCCGAGTCAGGAACAGGCCCTGTCTGGGCTCAAAAAAATGACCCGAGAATTACCAAAGTGGGTAACTTCCTGAGAAAAACCCGTCTTGATGAACTACCACAACTCTGGAATGTGCTGGTCGGTGATATGGCCATTGTTGGTCCAAGACCTGAACGACCAGGGATGTACAATAAGCTGGAAACGAACATTCCATTTTACAGCGAACGAACGTTTGATGTTGTTCCCGGTATTACCGGTCTTGCCCAGGTCAACATGGGTTATGATGAAACATTGAATGATGTGAGAAATAAAGTTGCCTATGACCATGCCTACGCCCTGGCTCTGAGCAGCCCATGGGAATGGCTGAAAATGGATATTTATGTCATGTTCAAAACCATTTTTGTCATGGTAACCGGCAGGGGGCAGTAGAGCGGTAATCAGCTCTGCTGAAACAAAACACCGGCAATCTCATCCAGGCCTTGCCTTAAGGCCTCCCGGCTATGCACGCCCGGCTGGTGGGTATCAGCCAATGGCATGGTGTGTATATCGCATCGAAGGTTTTCCGGTGGTTCATTCTCCGCAGGCCACAACAGCACGTCTGGATATACACCCGTCATGTCACTCATCCATGACAGTTTATCGCTGATGGACATTTTTCCGACAGCCGATACTTCCTGATTAATGTTACCCACAAAGACTTTCAGGGCCTTGCTGTTACCAATACTTTCTGCAACCTCTGGCATCAAGATCGCCGGTAAGATACTGGTCATAAAACTACCGGGCCCTAAAATAATCATATCGGACTCTTTTATCCTGGTGACTGCTTCATCCGTCGGCTGAATCGCAGGCAGAATCATCAACTTCTCCGGGCATTTCTCCAGAGCATCAATGGTCGTTTCACCGACCACTTCCTGACCATCCACAATAGCACCAAGGCGGGCAGGCTCTTCTGACATGGGTATCAACTCTGCACCGACCTGTAACATCTGACGAATCAGGTTTATGGCATCGAGTGGGCGAACACACATTTGATCCATTGCCAGTAAAATCAGGTTACCCAGGTTGTGTCCACTGATATCACCGCTATTTTTAAAGCGGTACTCAAACAGAATTCGAGCAAGGTTTGGGGTATCCGAACACAGCTGGTTCAGGCAATTCCTGAGATCTCCCCAGGCAATACAGCCACTGCCATCCCTGAGCCGTCCCGTTGACCCGCCATCATCCGTAGTTGCAACAACGCCTGACAGGTGCCCACCGAGAAATCCCAGGCTAGCCATGACCCGACCAAGGCCATGCCCGCCACCGATAGCAACAATCCGGCGACACTGATAAAGCGTTTTTACAGAATACATGGCAAGTTCTTTTATGCGTATAAAATACGGTATAGAAGATCATTATCTACTAACTGCTCAGCCATTACGAAAATGATCTCCCTTAACCGGTATCAGGTTTGTGTTGAGCCTATGATGCGTGGTGTTATCAGGAATAAACGTACCTGCTTGATCTTTGACTTTGACTCTGCACGGAACAAATGGCCAAGAACCGGAATATCACCCAGCAACGGAACTTTGGTAAGCTTTGCTTCATCCTGTTCTTTATAGAAGCCACCAATTAACAGGCTCTCCTGCTCACTGATGATAGCCTGAGTATTAATTGAGCTGTTAGTCACTGCCGGTAGTTTACTCCCGATGTCTTCTGTGCCCTGGCTTCCTGAACCATCCTGAATATTGACGGTCATATGGATACGTCGGCCCTGCTCCTCACGAACAATTCTTGGGGTAACCTGAACAACTGTCCCTGATGTCACCGGGAATAGTTCAGAGTCTTCATTACTGGCAACTGACACATAGAAAGTACTGCTGTTATCGAGAATGGCTTCTATGTTATCGAGTGTCAGAATAGACGGCCTTGATACAATCTTGACTCTCCCTTCGTCAGCCAGTAGCTGTAAATTTGCATTAAAGGAGCCAAGTGCACTGGAGACAATGGTTGTATAGTTTGGCGTCGGGGCATTTGGGTAGGGCGTAAAAGATATCTTGGTACCATTTGAGCTGGCGGAATTATTCCAGTCAACGCCAAGCGCTCTCAGATCCTGTGTATTGATATCAATAATTGAAACACTGATCTCTATCTGCGATGTCGGTTTATCAAGCGAAGCCACCAGTTCTTCATACATTGGCATCTTGGATTCAAGATCATGCACAATGATCGCATTCAGTCGCGGATCAGCATTGATATAGACTTCATCGGCTTCCGCACCGGCATTCAGCGAGTCTCCTGCTGATTCAGAGCCATCTTTCATGCCGGGTTCACCGGATCTGCTGACACTCTCTGCCGGAGTCACGGATGGGTTAGGCAGTCCCTGTTTGGTCACCTGGGCTACACCGCCACCTTTAATAATTCTGGTCAGAATCGTGGCGACTCCGGGGACTGTCAGTTGCTGACCTCTGAAACTGAATGATTTATCGGTTGCCCAGGCATATTTGAGCGGAAAAGTGCGAACCGTCAGTTTACTCTTCTGACGCTCCCCCTCTTTCGCATCAAGCAGCAGCGCTGTCTGAGACACCAGCTCGATATAACGGGGAGGCCCGGAAATAAAGACAAGCCCCTCGTTCGGCTGTTCCTTCCAGAAAAAGCGACCGTCCCAGATACCAATCTTTTTCAGGGTTTTCTTCAGTTGCTTTATTGGTAAATAGTTTAAGCTGATAATCTGCTGGCTGGAGGAGCTGCCATCATAAACAAACAGGGTATGCCCATCAAAATACCAGATAAAACCATAGATATTGGCCAGATGATCCAGGAAATCAACAGGGGTCATAGGACCAATCTTGCCATTAACCTCCCCAACCACCGTATCCGCTATGATGGATGGCATATAATAACTACCCGCAAAATTCTGCAATACTTCCTTCAAGCTGTCGCCATTGCCAAAATACGCATACGGGCGCGCACCAAACGCTGCCAGGGCAGGTGATTCGTCATCACCAATGGTACCTTCAAAATCATCAATCGCATCCTGGATGGCATCCTCTGCCGAAAGAACCATACCATTTCCGGATGACGTATTGTTTCGCATCATGTAGAGGTTGTTTGAAGCTTGATTTACCTGTTGACGGTCGTCTTTTTGGGCAAAGTTATAATCAAAGTCAGATGTGGCTGCATAATGAGTTTGACTACCATACTGGGAAAAACTCGCCCCTTTCCCGGACAGTTGCCCATCATTTATATATGGCGTTAGTCGTGCTCTTTCGGCATCAACAGATGAGCCATCTGGCCTGGGAAACGCCCTGGCATCCAATGGTCTCCCCCAGGAAACAGGGTCCCCGGCGGAATCGGGAAAAACTCTGGCGTCCAGGGCTCTCCCCGGCTCAGCTGAAGGACGGTCAGGCTGTTCCGACACGATGTCGGATGGAAAATAGATAATCTGTCCTACCCGTAAGGCCTGGGTAGTATCCAGTTTGTTATAGCGGGCCAGCTCATTTACCTCAAACCCGTAGCTTCCGGCAATCACTTCCAGAGTCTCGTTGGGACGCACTAAATGTTTTCTGGTTTGCGGCTCTTCAGATGACCAGTTCGCCAGCGCCTGGAAGGTAATCGCCAGTAAAAGGGACAGGATTATCAGGGTATTTCTTATAAAGCCCATCAGACGCGTGCCTCCATGCTCATGTCTGCTCCAGCTTATTCAACAGCCCTTAATGAATAGATGCCTTGTAAAATCGAGAGTGTCAATAAACGTTCGTTACACACCAGTTTATCGGAAAACAAACTGGATTCACCAGTATTTCGTCAAAAAAATAATTAACATGAGAAAAATCCATTTATCACTTTGTACACCCGCCGATAGAACGAAAGGATTAAATTATCAGGCGGACTTTATCATGACAGCACCCATTTCTTTCGGTAACGGTATTTCAGGCATTTCACGGATCGACAGTGCTTTAGCGCACTCAGACTATCCTAAATCAAAATCAAATTTCAGAACCTCCGGTAAAAATGTTGTTGATTACACATGGAAGACTCTGGAAATGGACCAAAATTATGAGCACCGTGAATTTGAGTTTGCGACTAAGGTTTCCGGTCAGAATATCTCTTCAAGCCCGGAGGAGCATTACCGCTTCACACAGGATGCCATGGACTCTTTTTCCGACTTTTTAAAGCAACTGCCTGAAAACAGCGGTCACGCCAAAAGAATGAAAGAAGCTTTGTCAGTCATCGAAAAAGCCAAAGCAGACAGTGAATATTTAATGATGTGCCGTAATGTATTGATTGCCAGCTAAAGGTTGAATGAAATGGATAAGTCATTAAAAACCTGGATGCTGTCACAGGCGTCCTACTATCTTGAATACCAGCAGCCCAGAAAATCCATTGCTCTGTTAGAAGCACTGATGTCAATAGACAAGAAAAACCCCGATATTTATCGCATGCTCAGCTACGCCTACTTAAAGGTAGAACGACCTGAAGAATCCATTCGCGCAGCCGATAATTTTCTAAAATACGCAAGGCCCGGTGGTGATATTCGGGCTATTAAATGGATCAAGGGGCGAGCCCTGCTCAAGAAGAGAAAAGCTGCACTGAGCCGCTGATCTTCAAGACCATAGCCAGCCCCATAGCAGCGGCGCACCTCTCATGGCACAACTGTTACCCGGGCTGAATTTTGGCGGCAGAAATGATCTGGTACTGGCAGGCCTGCTGGTATCCATTATCGGGCTTATTATTCTGCCCATGCCAACCCCCCTGGTGGACTTCCTTATTGCATTGAACATGGGGATTTCCACCATACTTCTGATGACCTCCATCTACCTGAAGTCGCCCCTGGAGTTCTCATCCTTTCCGGGGGTGCTGCTGATAACGACCCTCTTCCGTCTGGCTCTGTCCATTACCACTACCCGGCTGATCCTTCTTCAGGCAGATGCCGGTGAGATTGTCTATACCTTCGGTAACTTTGTGGTAGGGGGTAACCTGGTCGTTGGTGTCGTTATCTTCCTTATCATCACCATTGTCCAATTCCTGGTCATCACCAAGGGTTCGGAACGTGTAGCAGAAGTCAGCGCGCGTTTCTCTCTGGATGGTATGCCTGGCAAGCAGATGAGTATCGATGCTGACCTTCGGGCCGGGGCCATCGAAATGGAAGAAGCCCAGCGCCGTCGTGAACTTGTTACCAAAGAAAGCCAGCTGTTTGGTTCGATGGATGGAGCCATGAAGTTCGTAAAAGGTGATGCCATTGCCGGTTTGATCATCATCTTTGTCAACATTACGGCTGGTGTCGCTATCGGTACCGGTAATGGTATGAGTGGCGGTGAAGCTCTCCAGCTCTACGCCATCTTAACCGTAGGGGATGGACTTATCTCCCAGATACCGGCCCTGCTGATATCCATTACCGCCGGTATTATTGTCACCCGAGTATCCAATGAAGATGCCAAGGACCTTGGTAATGAGATAGGCACTCAGCTTACCGATAAACCAAAGGCCCTTATGGTTGGTGGAGCACTGTTACTCGGCTTTGCCCTGATCCCCGGCTTCCCGACACTGACTTTCATGGCTCTTGCTGCTGCCATTGGTGGCGGTGGCTACTTTTTGATGAGGAAAGTGGAAAAAGCCCGGACAGCTGAGGAAGATGGCGGCATTCCGGCCATGGCCGCAGCAACAGAATCACCCAGTGAGGCCAAGTCAAGATTGGATCAGCAGGAAGAGTTCACCCAGACGCTGCCCTTGATTATTGATGTCCCTACTTCTGTACAGAAAAGCCTGAACACAACCTCCCTGAATGAGGAGCTGCTTAAAGTTCGGAAATCACTGTACATGGATCTCGGGGTTCCTTTTCCCGGTATACATCTGCGGTTTAATGACGCCATGGATGAGAATACCTACAGCATACTGCTGCAGGAAGTTCCCGTCGCATCGGGCTATTTCAAACCAGGCTCTCTGTTCGTGAGAGAGAGTAATGAACATCTGGATATGCTGAAGATCCCTTATGAAGTTGGCGATCCGTTTCTGCCCAGCCTCGACTCTCTCTGGGTCATTGAAGGTCAGCAGGACAAACTTGAGCGTAACAATGTCAACTTTATGGACTCCTCAAAAATCCTGACGTACCACCTGGCGCATGTCCTGAAAAAATATGCTGAAGATTTTGTGGGCATTCAGGAGACACGCTACCTGCTGGAAAAAATGGAAAGCAGTTTTGGTGAACTGATTAAGGAAGTCCAGAGGCTGTTACCTGTTAACAAGATCACCGAGATATTCCAGCGTCTGGTATCCGAAGATATTTCCATCAGGAATCTCCGCTCCATTCTGCAATCCCTGGTTGTCTGGGGACACAAGGAGAAAGAGGTTGTTCAGTTAACCGAGTATGTCCGCTCATCATTAAAGCGCTACATCAGCTACAAATACTCTAACGGCAAAAATATGCTGCCAGTATACCTGCTTGACCAGGATGTCGAAGATACCATCCGCTCCGGTATCCGTCAGACTTCAGCAGGCAGCTACCTGGCGCTTGATCCATCGACTTCTGCCCAGTTTGTGGAAAATGTTAAGCACTCTGTTGGCAAAATCGGTCATCTTGAACATAAGCCCGTCCTGATTACTTCGATGGATATACGCCGCTATGTCCGAAAACTTCTGGAGCTGGAAGTGTATGACCTGGCAGTACTTTCACACCAGGAGTTAACGGAAGAGATTACCGTTCAACCACTGGGCCGTATCTCCCTGTAAGCAAGGTCATACCCGCACCGGATGTGCTTCTCAATCTGCTGGCAGATCGTATCAGCCAGTAGATGAGGACGGATGTTTCTGGCAATCGCACCTTTAATCAACATCCCCATTAAAATGAATCAGCGGCTTATCACCACAGCAAAAGTTAATTAGCCAATAATTACTTTGAATTTCATTGATTAAATCACTGCTGCGAGGTAGAAAACAGGCGTTATGGACGGATGATGAGTGGAGTGCTCAGTAAGAATTGGCAGGTAGGCTTTCTGCGAAAAATCTCCGAGACCAATCAAACCAGCTCTTATTATTTTCTCTCCTACTTTCGTACAGCATAACTTCTACCCCATTCTGGGTTAGAAGTTATGCTGTACGAAAGTAGGAGAAGCAGAGAAAAAGAACGATTAACGAACTAACGCAAAAACCAGTTGGTCAATAAACTGCTCTTCTTTATAAACATGCTTTTTCATCACACCTTCAAGCTCAAAGCCACACTTCTCCAGCACACGGCGAGAGCCATCATTCCCGGCCTGCACATCAGCAAAAATACGAACCAGCCCCATCTCATCAAATGCATACTGGCACACATAAGAGAGTGCTTCGGTCATAATGCCTTTACCCCAATGATCCTCTGACACCCAAAAGCCAATCTCTGCGCCAAAACGATGAACATCCAGCTGAACAACAAACCCGATCTCACCAATAGCCTCACCACCACAGTCAATAGCAAAGCGGGTTCTGGTCTCATGCTCCTTGACATGCTGAACCCAGGCTCTCGCATGCTCTATGGTATAAGGGTGTGGAAAAGTATCCCGAAGGTTTCTGGCTATCTTGGCGTTGTTACCATGTTTGGCCAGAGAGATCGCATCGCCATAAAGGAACCTTCTGAGGCAGTAACCATTACCCAAGTCTATATGCATATCATTATCCTGATAGTCAGCTATCAGGTAAAACATCGGCAAAAGTACCATGGGCTTTATTGATATACCTGTAACCCATTGATAGGACTTGATGTGCCGAGGATTATCCAACCAAGCTGAAGTTTAAGTTTATCTAATCCATTTAGCAGGCTTGATTTTGTAAAGGGGACTTCAAAATGAAAGCCCCAAACATCTTTGCAGGTGAATTATAATATCAAATATAACTTTTCCTTCAAAACCCGGAAGATTTTATTATTCTTATTTCTTATTAAAGACATTTATATGATTTCATAACAAGAAAAATCCAAACCATCCTTAAAACTCAATGACTCTTACTAACCCAGCACAAACTATTCTAAAGCAGTGATGAAAACAGGGGAATTAATAGCCCTGTAATCCAGAATTTTTAGAGGATATCACTCAGCAAGAAATAGAGAATATACTGATTTTTCAGACAACCTATCCATTCAAGAGTAAATTCATTGCCTATTAAATTGTATCAAGCATACAATTGTGACTGGTTTTTTTTAAATGCTCAACCTGCCAATCATCAAGAAATTAAAACAATCGTATGAATATCTTACTACCAAAAGAGATTCAGACTCATTCATAGATTTACTGTTTGCTTTTTCTCACACACAGGTGCAAGAAATATTAAATGAACAATAGTATCAATTAATCCAAATCAACAGAACATCAACAATTATTACCAGCAAAATCAAGGTTAGCACCATCAACAAACCTGTTAGTGACTTACATGAAAGCAAATGATTAACTGTGGTCAGTTTTCGGAAACTTAAACCCCGGAAAGCTGTCCAAAATAATAAATTTTAAACAAGGAAATTTTAAAATGATCAATTCAGCCTCATCCGGTGCTTCCCCCGTTAATCCTTATCGAGTCCCGGAAGTTAACATCAACGAGACTCAACCTGACGACCTCAGTGATTGTGCTAAAACTATTGTTCAGAATCGCATCCGGCAATTATCCTTTGCTCTAATAAATCCTGCTGGCAAAGGCAGCACTGCGTTATCCACCGCAAGCCTGGCTTCAGCACTGGGCATGTTGTTAGCCGCCATTGATGATGCTGGTTTGAAGGAAAAAATTCTGGGCATGACAAACCAATCCCTTCGATTAACAACCGCACTGGAAAAAGAAATCCACAAACAACTAGGTCAATTCTGCTTGAATTACACTGTCGAAAAGAACTCACAGAGTTTTATTGTGAACTATTTTGCTTCAGATGATCATTGTCAGGATAGTAACTTGATTGACCTTTTGTCCAAATACTACAACACAATAAAACTGGAAATCACGGCAAATGACAAAGTAGCCGATGTGACTGATACATTCATCAAATCTATAACCAACGGTCGCTTATCCAGCTTGTTCACCCCTGACGAACGGGATGATGTCAACGTCTCTATGGGTAATGTTGTTTGTTTAAAAGCGATTTGGGCTGATGCTTTTGATAAATTTAAAACTGCACGCTCCGGCTTTCAGTGTTCAGATGGCAAGATAGCCGAAGTCGAAATGATGGAATCTGAACCCATGAATTTAAAATGTGCCTTTACAAAGGATTATGCGGCGATCGCAAAACCATTTCAACACGACACTGAAAAGCTTTATTTTGTTGCGATTACACCTATCAATAGTTCATCAATTGGTATTAATCATCTTGATACTGAAACACTTCATCAACTGATTGACCAATCACTGGAAGCGAAAAAGCAAAAAATCACCTTGAAACTGCCTAAAATGAAGATAGATAGTACTGACACATCATTACTTAAAGAAATTGGCAAGCTCAGTGATATTAAAATAACGGCAGACATGTTACCGAAACTAGGTAAAACAAGGCACGATCATCTGGACATGCGTCAGAAAATTCATGCCATCATTGATGAAGAGGGTGCCGAGGTTGTTTCAACCACAACCGTTAACAGGATATCCCGGGGGTTTAATTCCGAGTCACCGCAACCATTCAATTTTGACTGCCCCGGCTATATTGCGATTATTGTTAAGGACGATAATGGTAAACATCTGTTGCTTGAATCGATAATCAAGGATGCAAGCTATCTTGTCCCTGCAGAAAGTAAAGAAGTTCAGCCTCCCTCCCTGAGTGCCAGATCTGTGCAAACTCATCAGGGGAGTACTGTGGATACTGATTCACTTTTCAGACCTGCAAAAAATGACAATGGAGCTAAATCTTTAAAAAATCCTGATACATTACTTCAGGACAATGCGACACATCTCTATCAGAACCTTTTAATATTTTCAGTAATACAAATAATACTGAACAACGATAAAAACTTGACAATTTTTGGAGTCAATTACAACCAACATAATCAAGAGCTGCTCATTAAGGTCAAAGATTTTACTCAAGCCCAAATACTCTGCAAAAAAATAATTGAGTTCACCAAAACAAGTAGTCTAGGTGATCTTGCCAGTGCTGTAGATTTTAATGCTATTGGAAAAAATAATTCTGGAATCTGCACAGTGGTAAATAAGCCGCTCACTGACATACTGTTAGAGAAATTATTTAACTATAAACTCCCATAGCATTAAGAGCATTAAAATGATCAATCACATCCTCATCGATGCGAATGGTCATCTGCTTTCTCAGCTGCTTGTCGTAAGGTTTTTTTCACCCTGACTAAAATCATACTCTACTCTCATGGCGTCAATCTCACTGTGCTTACGTTCTGAGCTTGGAAGAAAGCAAAGCAGGTAGATGGGCTGCGCGGTCAGGAGCTGACGATGAAACCACTTACTCGAGGCAAAGAACTGGCAAGCGCTGCAGTCAACTCGGTAGCACAGTGTATTCAGGGAGCCAGAGAACGAATGAACGGGCAGACTCCTCCTTAGCGGGAGCCAACCCATGAAATAAGACAAGTAAAGGCTGGCGGAGTAACTAAGCTGGACAAATGTTTTAATCAATTATCACAACCAGAACAATTCTGCTAATTACTTATCAGGTGGCGTAGTTGATGATTTTGCCGCCGTTTACCAACTAACTGCCCTGATTCTCCGACTCAATTGGATGTCAGACAATTTGCTTCTAACTTTTTATACAGCATGGCAAGTACGTCCCACTTATACATTACCCATTCTGGTGAAAGCAGGTATTGCCTTTCCCCGGAACCGGTCAGTCGATGGAACAGTAATCCCTCTGGAGCCCGAAGGATCATCTTTGTCAGCACATCCGTGTAGGATTCCATGGATAATTCCCGGACCAGCTCTTTACGCCATTGTCGGGCCAGTTGAGTGCCTTTAACGATGTGAAGTGGATGAATCTTGATGGCATCAACACCTAAAGCAATAACCCGGTCAAAACTTACCAGACTGTCTTCAGGTTCTTCCCCCGGAAGGCCAACTATCAGATGAGTGCACAACTTTAGACCATAGCGTTTGGCTCGGATCACTGCATCTTCATAATCGCTAAAGTTATGGCCACGGTTAATGGCTTCAAGCGTAGGATCAAAGCTGGATTGAAGGCCCAGTTCCAGCCAGACCTCATAACCCTGCGCCTGATAATCCAACAACAGTTGTAAAACCGGATCGGGTACACAGTCAGGCCGGGTTCCCACGGCAAGCCCTATCACACCGGGCTGAGCCAGGGCCTCATCATAATAGCGTCTGAGATCTTCCGGAGCACCGTAGGTATTACTGTAGGACTGAAAATAAGCGATAAACTTTCTGGCACCCGTTCGGGCACTCACCTTTTCCTGAGCCTGTCGGATCTGCTCAGAAATTTCTCCCGCCTCAGTGCTGCCAGGGCTGAAGGACGCGTTATTACAAAACGTACAACCACCAATACCTTTAGTACCATCACGGTTTGGGCAGGTAAACGACGCATTCACCGAAACTTTGTGTACTTTTTCTCGGTACTTCTCCCGAAGGTAACGGCCAAAAGTATTCACGAAGCGGGTCATGTCCATAGCGAATTATTTCGTTATCAAAAACGCTACAAAATACCGACAGCCCCCTGTTTAGCCTATAGGGAGTTTAACGCATGACTTAATGGCCAATGCTTAGCCTGAATTTTTTTTCATTTTTTCCAAGGCTTGCTGAACGACGGCACGAGCCTCATTTTGACAGGCATCCATTGCATCAGGGTCATCGGGAGCTACACGCCATTCAATTATTCTTTTTGCCAGCTTCCTTGCCATCACACCGACAAGATCATCCAGATAAGCCTCATCGAACATAGCCAATGGCATAAATCTTAAATGGACTAACAACTGCTCAGGTTTATCAGGTTCTTTCATATGTATGGCAAAATCGCCGGCGTCAGACGTGCTTTGACTGATCGTTAACGTAAAATGCTCACCGCTCATAGTATTCTCCCGGCTGTACTAGTTTCAGTTGTCGGCGGTGATAGAGGTGGCTTTACGATCTTCAGACCAGCTGTCAGCTCATTAAGTCAGGAGGCATTATCAAACAAAAAACCGGGCCTTCTGCCTTTTTATAATCTCTGTTCATAATCTAAACTGAGCTTTATAAGGATTAAAGCATTAGCGGACAATGCCGCCAGATATGGCGATATTCTCATCAATTATCATCAGCCAGCTTGCACTGGGCAACGGAGAGCCAGACCATGTCACTTATTACCAATAAGGATGTCGAAAACCTACCCTCTGATAACTCAGGCCAGGTAGGTAATGTCAAACCGGTAGATCGTATTGATCCGATGCAGTCACAGGAGTTTTCAAACCTGGTAAAAAACAAGGAGGACAATAAGCTTGCTGAAACAGCTGTGGAAGATGGAGAGATTACGCCGGAAGAACTTCAGCGACAGATTCGTGAAAACCTGTTTAAAAACGGCTTCAACAAAGCCCTTGATAAAGCCAGGGAAATAGCCAAAGAACTCAGACAGGGATAGCACTCTGACCCGATGTCATTTTTTGGGCCGAAGGTAGTTAAGTAGTTAACCAAATGAAGTCGTATTTTCTGACTAAGTGGGCAGTCACTCTGCGGCGTTACAACTACGGTCACATAGCTACGGCTATGCTCCCTGCGTTGTGCCTTGCATAGTAACTGCCCACTTAGCCAGAAATATACGATTCCATTTGGCCAACTACTTAAAACGCCCCATTAATAGCTACTTAATATAATTAAAAGCTCTCAATATAATTATAATTAGTAAAGTGATATAGGTGGTCTCTGCGGGTATTCCATACCCTGCAGATGACGTTTTGCAGTACAAGGATGTGGCCAGCATGTCAATTCAGCCTTCCAGCATTTTTCCGCTCAGCCCAGGAGGTGATAACAAGCCACTGCAAAGTGTTTTTTTTTCTGAATTAAATCAGCTGGTTCAAGAAATTATTTACCCCGAGTCCGACACGCTGTTTCCTGTTCTACTTACCAAATTAAATACCAATCTGGAGGACATCAAAAACGATCAGGATATGATGCGCTGGATCGATATCAAGAACCGTTTGACGAAGTCTGAATCTTTCATTAAAAAAAGCTTCCTCGATCATTTGACCAGCGCAGACAGTGAACAGCCCGCACAACAACAAGAAGGTGCCTTAACCCTTGAATTACTCGACAATTCTGAACTTGACCACCAACTCCTCTGGCTTTCTGCAACCAATAATTTTGAGAGCAGTAACAACTCTGAACGTATTTGCCGAATCAAAAGCTGTCTTGAGAGCACCTATCCCCGGCATGACGGTACTTATCCTGCCACCCCGGAGCGCATCTGTGAAAGTTTTGCCATGGCTCTGGAAAGTCTCCATCCAGACCGTGATATTGAGCAGCAATTATTTTGCTGGTTTGCCAGTCATCTTACTAATGCGGCTGATGAGCTCTGGCTTAAAGTCGACCAGTTAATGATCCATAAAGGGCTGGGACCCAAGCATTCATCTCCGGTTGAGCGATTGAAAGCAAACCCAGCCTCCGACCCAACCCATCATCCACTCACTACATCCCGCCCCACAGATCAAACACAACCAGCCCCTCAGCAGAGTTACTATTCAGATATGGGAAACCCTCAGTTTCTGGATAGTTTTGCTGAGAAGCTGGTATCCCGGCTGGAAGACATGCTTGCGGAAGGTGAACTCATCCCTGAGGCCAAAGCTAACCGGGTCAAGGCTATTGATCTGGCCAGTGTCCTCAGCTCACTGCAACTGGACGTTCTTGAGCAGCACGTGTCAATAAGAAGCCTGCACACCTCGGTCGTAGATGCCCTGGAAATACAAGGCGTTAATTCAAAACTCTCACGCCATCATGAAGACCTTATCAATATGGTCGGCTGGTTGTTTGAGTACATTCTGGATGACCACAACCTGCCTGATGACGTAAAAAAAACCATAGCCCTATTGCAAATCCCGATTTTAAAACAGGCGATTCTGAACGATGCTTTTTTAACCGATAAGAAGCACCCGGCCCGTCTCTTATTAAATGACTTAACGTCTGCCGGCATGCTGTATTGCCGGGATTCTCAATTGAGCAAGCATGTTTTGCTTCTGATTGAGCATACTGTGCGTACCATCATCTCTGACCACAGTGAAAACCCGGATGTATTTCAGGATTGTCTTGATGGATTTCAAACCAATCTGGATATCATTCTGGAACCAGAGCCTGAGAGTTCAAAAAGTCATCCTGCTGCACTCAACGAACCACCAGAAGAGGTTCAGGCAACAGACTCCGACGATGACCATGCCATTGACTTTAAGACAGAAAGTCCCACGGAAGAAGACTCAGAGGAGATAATTCTTTCCTGCGAGCAGTCCGGGCTCGGTCTGAAAGTTTCGCTCCAGTCTGAACCCGCCCCAGAGGTAACCGAACCACCTCAGGAGCTTGAGCTGCTTCCGGATCAACAGACCGAAGTGGCTGATGCTAAGGAGCATTTACCCGCATTTACCCCGGTCATTATTGATGGACTTTACCCTGGCCAGTGGGTTGAGTTTATTGGCGAAGGTGACTCACACCGCCTCAGCTGCAAACTTGCCCGACTCAGTAAAGACCGTCATCGCTATATTTTTGTCAACAGCTCGGGGATGCGTGTTGCGGAGCGCTCCGGAAGCGAACTCAAAAAAGAAATTAAAGACGGTTCTGTCCGTATTATGGAAGAGAACCCCGTGTTCGACCGGGCTATCCAGGCTGTTCTTGAGCGATTCAAAAGACATTTGTAACGCTGCCACGGATGACTAAAGCAAGTAGTGATAAAGGTGAGAACTTTGGCCTGTTTATCGCAACACCGGTAAAGACATCCGTTATGGAACAGGCTGCTGACTAAAGCACTGGCGTTTAATGGCGAAAAACTAATTTATCTTTAATTTGTACAGGAAGTTTTTATGATCAATCTGGAAAATTTACATCAAATCACCGACGGTGATGAGGTCCTGCTGGAAGAGTTGTTATCAACATTTTTTCAGAGCACCCGGGAAGACATCCTGAATTTGAAAGCAGCGGTCAACAATCAGCAAACGCCCCTTATTGTCAACTTTGCCCACCGGATTAAAGGTGGTGCTGCAATCGTCGGGGCGGAGCAACTGGCAATACTTGCCGGAGACCTTGAGCAGTCAGGGCAACAAGTGGAACCGGAACGTTATGACCCTCTTTTTCTTGAACTGCAGAATACGTTTAACAGCATCGAAGCCCTGTATCCCAAACTATAAAGGCCGCTGACTGGTCAAGCTGAACAGCCGAAAGCCAACCACAACGGCAAACGCCATAAAGGGCGCTTCCAGAACACCACGCTGGAGTCAAGCAATAAGTGCAACAGACCTCCCAGTGTAGACCTCAAGCGGGGTTAGACCGCCAAGTACCTTGCGAGGCATGCTGTTTATTTGAAACTCCATAGCCTCAATTTCC
>NZ_PJPV01000299.1 GCF_002864045.1 Endozoicomonas acroporae | reverse complement strand
TCTATTCTCGGTCAGCCTCCTAGCCAGTTCTCAACATCAACAACACCAGTTAAATGGTTTCATCGCCAGCTGCGCACCACGCAACCCCTGCCGGTAACCGGTAATCAAGTGATAGGCTATATAGCCGCCGGCAACCAATCCGCCCCCTGCCACTGAAAGGAAAAGTACGGGAATTTCTACCGGGCAATCATTATCGAGCGAACGAGAGAACGAATCCATGTATTCTGTCTTGACAGTGCAATCGGGTGCTAATAAACGTGGGTCTGCTCTTTGGCAAAAATCCGGATGATCAGAGAGAGATACACTACCCTTTTGCTCGCCATTGACAAGGGTGTTCACCGCTTTGGTGTCGCCAACAATTCTTCCCCCCTCTAACTTCCCTGCCCCGATGCCGTCTGCTGTATTAGACGGGGCTTTGACCTCGCAGCCCACCGCCGTGGTGTTGCCAACTTTACCATCCGTTAGGACATATCCCCCCCCGATGGCACCGACGTCTGCACTATAGACCTTGCTGTGCACCGCTGTAGTGTTGCCAACCGTTCCACTAACCGCCCCCCCCCGATGCCGGCATATGTCCGGGGAGTTCCGGTTTCTACCCTGCTGAGCACCGCCGTAGTGCTGCCAACCTTTCCCCCTTTTAACCTCCCCGCCCCGATGCCGGCATGTGCCCATTCGTTTCCGGTTTTGACCGTGCAGATCAGCGCTGCAGTGTTGCCAACCGTTCCATTAACCTGCCCCCCC
>NZ_PJPV01000298.1 GCF_002864045.1 Endozoicomonas acroporae | reverse complement strand
TTCGTTGGGCGCAACGATGTGAAAGTCTACATCTTGCTCGGTGATATCATTGTAATGAGGGTCAAGATATCGACCATCAATGACAATGGCATTGGCAATTGCTGTTTGAGCACCTATGCCATCAATACCAACAATAATTTGGACAATGCTGCCTTCTTCCCGGGGCCATAGCCATTTGTAATGGGCATGGATGCCGACAGTTTCACCGGGTTTAACGTCGGCTTCAGTGCCTTGCCCGTGGATATCTACGTTGCTGAAAGCGATGCCTGAGTATTCAACGTCTGAAAATGCAGAGCAGGATAGAATGCACAGTAAACTGGCCATTACCCACTGCTTAAAAAGGTTGTTTTTCATAAATTTCCCTCTGTTTTGGTTGTTTTAGTTACATGTTTTACTCCTTGTTTTGATTTCTAAAATTGATAAAAGTTCCACCAGTGGCAGGTTGTGGCTCTTTTAATTTGCCGTGAAAGAAAAATTGCCACGGAGACACAGGTGTGACACGAGAGCAGAGTCG
>NZ_PJPV01000297.1 GCF_002864045.1 Endozoicomonas acroporae | reverse complement strand
ACAGCAGGTTGGTAATGCCCTGGGCTTTAAATTGGTCTTTCTGTGCTTTCACGAGGGGCAATAGCCTGGCCACGGCCTCGTTGAGCCCTGGTGTTCGCTCCTGCCCGTTGTCCACCAGTTTCGCCATGGCCCACAGCAGGTTGGCAATATGCTGAGGAATAAATTGGTCTTTCTGTGCGTTCACGTGGGGCAACAGTGCGGCCACAGCCGCGTTGAGCCCTGGTGTTCGCTCCTGCCCGCTGTCTACCAGTTTCGCCATAGCCCACAGCATGTTGGCGATTTCCTGGGCACCAACATAGCTGGCTTCAGGTTTTTGGTTGCACTTGAATATTATTGCATCAAGTAGTGTTGACAATAAGGCAGTTTGAGTAATCTTAACACGCTCATCCAAAGGTTTATGAGGGGTAAAAACACCCGCTGAAGTAAATGAGTGCAGTGTTGTCGTCAGGCTTCGCCAATTCCAGCTCCGCGTTGCTGTGAAATTTTGCAGCAAACGCATCAGCTGGCTTTGTTCCGCTCGATTTAACGGTCTTTTAGCAGTTGACGTGTATTTTTTAATTGAACTGGCATATAGGCCGTGATCTCTCCCATCATAGCGATGACCGAAACGGTGCGATTTACTCACCAGGCCATCCATTATTTCCTGTTGGGTGAGCGCATTAAAATCTTGAGCAGGATTTACTGAACGGCGCAGTAGATATTGAGAAGAGTATGCGCTAGAAGATTGGTAAAATTCATTACGCCTTGGAGCTGTGCGGGGGGGAGGATCCCATTGTCTGACTGTG
>NZ_PJPV01000296.1 GCF_002864045.1 Endozoicomonas acroporae | reverse complement strand
AAACACACCCTTGGCACTGGGGGCTCTGGTCGGCCTGTCTGCGGTGGGTGCGGCATCAGCATCCGCCTCTGACCGCTGGATTAACGTGGCGGATGCCGAGAACCTGGGCAAGATCTGCCGTGATAAGGGCTCATGTAGCAAACAATATCGCCTGACTGATGATTTCAACGATAACCAATTGTCCCGGTCCATTGGCTCTAAAAAAAATCCATTCACCGGCAAGTTGGACGGCAATTATCGTACTATTGGCAAACTTTCGAAGTGCCTGGTAAAACACCTGTCCGATGGGGGCCGTATCGAGAACCTGACCCTTAGTGATGCCAGAATAATACCCCCAACGGATCCGGCCGGGGTAGTGGCTTGTGAAATGTCTGACAACGCCACGATCAGTAATATTCGGGTTGAACGTGCTAACGTTACTACCAACAAGGAGGATGCATACGCAGCTATTGGCGTGGGCATAGTAAATGGCGGAGGAACTATTACTAACATGACTGCGTTGGACTGCACGGTGGAAACCTCCGGCGAATCAGTTTCTGCCGGTATTGGTGCGGGATCTCTGATAAGTGGAGCTGTTAACAACATGGCTGCGGTAAACTGTAATGTTACAACAAAGGGAAAGTACGCAATTGCTGGTATTGGGGCTGGATTTTCGAATGAAGGTAATGTTCGCCACACGACAGCGGTGAACTGTCGTGTTGAAACAACGGGAAAAGGTGCATATGTCGGTATTGGGGTGGGAGCTCAGGAGAAAGGAACGGTTACAGACACGACTGCGTTGAACTGCACGGTGAACACCACAGGAGTTAATGCACATGCTGGTATTGGGGCTGGATTTTCGAAGAGCGGTACTGTTAAGCACACGACAGCGGTGAACTGTCATGTTGCCACCAATGGAAGTGTAGCAGAAGCCGGTATTGGTATTGGCGATAAATTTTACTCTAGAAAAGCTACCGCCAACACCAAGGCGTTCAATAGCAACGTTACAAGTGAATATGCCGTTGCGTCTATCTCGGGAGGAGATAACTCGTTTGTAACTATTCAGCACCCAGTAAAGGCATATTACTGTA
>NZ_PJPV01000295.1 GCF_002864045.1 Endozoicomonas acroporae | reverse complement strand
GGGTGAAAGTCTCATACTGACTGTCTTTTCAGAGTTTGCGCTCCACGGAATGCCCCATAGCAACAAATTTCGCCCGGCCTGGTATAGGGTAACGGCCAAACACCGGTATGATGCTTACTGGAATACGACACCGTTCCAGTGAGAGGCCGCCCCGATGGAAGTATGTCAGCCACTGGCTAAAGCCGCCAATCCTTGCCACGCGCTTGAGCAGCTCGAACTCATGTTGACCCGCTTGCGCCAGCATCATAATCCGATCAGGCATTTTGAAGATTATGAAAACGAGGTCCATGCTCTTTTTGCTCAGGCAGAGCGTGAGGTTCTTGCAAATGACCTGGCTTCACTCGACGTCGATGCACCAGCCATTGAGCTCAATGGCACCTGCTATCACCGGGCATTGTGCTGTTCTGCAACTTATCAGTCAGCTGTCGGCCCTATCCGGGTTGCCCGTACACTGTACCGGCATGACAAAGAACCTTGCATTGTGCCCATGGAGCTTAAGGCAGGAATTGTTGAGGGGTTCTGGACACCGAGGGCCGCAAAGCAGGTGATATGGATGGTGGCACAGATGCCGCCTGGTGAAGCCAAAAGCCTCCTTGACCTTATGGGAAATATGACACCCTCGGAAAGCGCCCTGGCCAGGCTTCCCAGACAGTTCAATGAACAATGGGAACAACGTCGTGAGCCTTTCGAGTGCCTCCTCAGGGAAAGCATCAAAGTTCCCGAAGAAGCTGCCACCGTGGCCGCTTCCCTGGATGGAGTGATGTTACCGATGAAAGATGGCAAACGTCAGGAAAAACGCGAGAAGAATAAATCCGAGGGCAAGCGCACCCGTGGTCCAGCCGGTTGTCAGGAGGCCAGTTGTGGAACCCTGTCGTTTTACGATGTTCAAGGTGAACGCCTGTCGACTATCAGGATGGGGCGGATGCCTGAAAGCAAGAAAGTCACTTTAAAGAAATCACTCGCTGACCTACTGGACGAAGCGCTCCGGCAGAAGCCCGGGTTATCGCTGCTCAAAGTCGCCGACGGGGCGAAAGACAACTGGACCTATCTTGCCAATGAACTCCCGGAAGGGCATGAAATCGTAGACTTTTATCATGCCGCAGAACACCTGAAGAAGGCATTCGATCTGTCCTATGGTGAGAACAGTGCTAAATCCAGAGAAAAATTCACCACCTATCGTCATATCCTCAAGGAGGAGCCAGCAGGTGTTGAGAAAGTTATCAAGGCTCTGGCTTACCAACACAAGCAGCATCCCCGGCGATCGAAGTTGAAAACTGAACTGGAGTACTTCAGAAATAATCGAGCCCGCATGAACTACGCTGAGCACTTGTCGCACAAACTGCCAATAGGTTCAGGGGTTATTGAGGCTGCCTGTAAAACCCTGGTAACGCAGCGTATGAAGTGTTCAGGTATGCGATGGCGTCATCCCGGAGGGCAAGGTGTTCTGACACTAAGATCATTAATCCAGAGCGGTCTGTTCGACAATGGATGGAAGCTGCTGGCAGTGACGTACTGCGCCAAGATTACAGAGGTTGGTTCAAAGAATATCATCCCGTTTCCTGTGCAGAAGAATAATATTGTATGAAAGTACCAGTCAATATCAGACTTTCACC
>NZ_PJPV01000294.1 GCF_002864045.1 Endozoicomonas acroporae | reverse complement strand
TCAGGATATCGCCAACCTGCTGTGGGCCATGGCGAAACTGGTGGACAACGGGCAGGAGCAGACACCAGAGCTCAACGAGGCCGTGGCCGCGCTGTTGCCCCACGTGAACGCACAGAAAGACCAATTTATTCCTCAGGATATCGCCAACCTGCTGTGGGCCATGGCGAAACTGGTGGACAACGGGCAGGAGCAGACACCAGGGCTTAAAGGGGCCGTGGCCGTGCTGTTGCCCTTCGTGAACGCACAGAAAGACCAATTTATTCCTCAGCATATCGCCAACCTGCTGTGGGCCATGGCGAAACTGGTGGACAACGGGCAGGAGCGAACACCACAGTTTAACAAGGCTGTGGCCGCGCTGTTGCCACACATCAACACGGAGAAAGCTAACTTTAAACCACAGGAAATCGCCAACCTGCTGTGGGCCATGGCGAAACTGGTGGACAACGGGGAGTGGAAATCAGAACTCAACGAGGCCGTGGCCGCGCTATTGCGCCACGTGAACACACAGAAAGCTAACTTTAAACCAAAGGAAATCGCCAATCTGCTGTGGGCCACTGCGAAACTGGGTGAGTTCGTTGAGCTGAACCTGCTGACCTCTATGTTTGAATCGCTTGTTTACCGAATCAGTAAAAACCCTCCGCTCTCACAGCAAGACATATTGATGTCTCTCTGGGGAGTGATGGTGTGCTGTGCCAGATTGTCTCTGGACTCCCGAAGCAATAACTGGTTTGAAAAGCACATGGATGGCCTGTTTACTCGTGTGGAAAATATATCCTCAGACAATGAAGACGATCAACGCATCATTGCCATGGCCGCAAGTTGGCTTGGGAGAGCGTGCCCGGTCGTCCCCAATTACCGGACAACTATTTCAAAACCTCAAGCCGACTTTCGCGATCAACTCCAATCATGCTTTCCCTCTTTACAGATTGAAGAAGAAAAGAGTCTGAACTCAT
>NZ_PJPV01000293.1 GCF_002864045.1 Endozoicomonas acroporae | reverse complement strand
CCTGGTGTTGAAATCACCACCCACGTAATGAGAGGGTCCCTGAACTTCAATCACCATGTTGTGATCTGGCAGTAGCAGGTCAACCGGAGGCAATGAGTTCAGACTCTTTTCTTCTTCAATCTGTAAAGAGGAAAAGCATGATTGGAGTTGATCGCGAAAGTCGGCTTGAGGTTTTGAAATAGTTGTCCGGTAATTGGGGACGACCGGGCACGCTCTCCCAAGCCAACTTGCGGCCATGGCAATGATGCGTTGATCGTCTTCATTGTCTGAGGATATATTTTCCACACGAGTAAACAGGTCATCCATGTGCTTTTCAAACCAGTTATTGCTTCGGGAGTCCAGAGACAATCTGGCACAGCACACCATCACTCCCCAGAGAGACATCAATATGTCTTGCTGTGAGAGCTGAGGGTTTTTACTGATTCGGTAAACAAGCGATTCAAACATAGAGGTCAGCAGGTTCAGCTCAACGAACTCACCCAGTTTCGCAGTGGCCCACAGCAGATTGGCGATTTCCTTTGGTTTAAAGTTAGCTTTCTGTGTGTTCACGTGGCGCAATAGCGCGGCCACGGCCTCGTTGAGCTCTGATTTCCACTCCCCGTTGTCCACCAGTTTCGCCATGGCCCACAGCAGGTTGGCGATTTCCTGTGGTTTAAAGTTAGCTTTCTCCGTGTTGATGTGTGGCAACAGCGCGGCCACAGCCTCGTTAAACTGTGGTGTTCGCTCCTGCCCGTTGTCCACCAGTTTCGCCATGGCCCACAGCAGGTTGGCGATTCCCTGTGGTTTAAAGTTAGCTTTCGCTGCGTTCACGTGAGGCAACAGCGCAGCCACGGCCACGTTGAACTCTGATGTCCGCTCCTGCCCGCTATCCATCAGTTTCGCCATGGCCCATAGCAGGTTGGCGATACCCTGGGCTTTAAATTGGTCTTTATGTGCGTTCACTTGTGGCAACAGTGCGGCCACGGCCTCTTTAAGCTCTAGAGTCCTATCCTGCCCGCTATCCACCAGTTTCGCCACCGCCCACAGCAGGGTGGCGATATTCTGAGGAATAAATTGGTCTTTGTGTGCGTTTACGTGGGGTAGCAGAGCGACTATAGCCTCGTTGAACTCTGGTGTCCGCTCTTGCCCGCTGCCTACCAGTTTCGCCATGGCCCAAAGCAGGTTGGCGATATGCTGGAAATTAAATTGGTCTTTCTGTGCGTTCACCCGGGGCAGCAGCGCGGCCACGGCCTCTTTGAGCAGCTGTGTCCGCTCCAGCCCGTTGTCCACCAGTTTCGCCATGGCCCACAGCAGGTTGGCGGTTTCTTGTGGGTTAAAGTTAGCTTTCGCTGTGTTCACGAGTAGCAGCAGCGCGGCCACGGCCTCTTTGAGCGGCGGTGTCCGCTCCTGCCCGTTATCCACCAGTTTCGCCGTGGCCCATAGCAGGCTGGCGATTTCCTGTGGTTTGAAGTTAGCTTTCTGTGCATTCACGAAGGGCAACAGCGTGGCCACGGCCTTGTTGAGCGCTGGTGTCTGCTCCTGCCCGTTGTCCACCAGCTTTGCCATGGCCCACAGCAGGTTGGCGATATGCTGAGGAATAAATTGGTTTTTCTTTGCGTTCACGTGGGGCAACAGTGTGGCCACAGCCTCTTTGAGCCCTGGTGTCCGCTCCTGTCCGTTGTCCACCAGTTTCGCCATGGCCCACAGCAGGTTGGCGATATGCTGAGGAATAAATTGGTCTTTCTGTGCTTTCACGTGGGGCAACAGCGCGGCCAAGGCCTCTTTGAGTCCTGGTGTCCACTCCTGCCCATTGCTGACCAGTTTCGCCATGGCCCACAGCAGGTTGGCGATTCCCTGAGCATCAATATCCCTGGCTTCAGGTTTTTGATGGCACTTGAATACTATTGCATCAAGTAGCGTTGACA
>NZ_PJPV01000292.1 GCF_002864045.1 Endozoicomonas acroporae | reverse complement strand
GCAGACATCCTGAAATCCATATGAAACGGCGAAGAGCCTTAATGTAACCATTCGCTCCTGACGGTGTAGCAGGCAAGCTTTGCATTTTGAATCAATCCGAAAGTAGTTAACGATTGCCAGCAGCTATTTCACTGCTTGAACAGATCTCACCTGTAAAATCAGACCTGTAAAATCACTCATAGTTCCGGATAAAGATCATCAGATGCGGATAAGTCCGTGAACATAAGCCCAATTTGAAGAAAATGGCACTCGACCTTTAATTTAAAGGCACAATTTCAAGCCCGAAAGATGGCGTTGTTCCCGGGTCCAGCGAATTATCTTCAGTGCCAATGGAAATATTGAAGCGTAGTCGTGACTCGCTGATCCCCTGCTCATTTAAATGCTGAACAATATTCTCTTGCAGTACTTCCATTTTGTTCTGCCAGGTATCCAGCTCTGCCAGGGTATCGGGTACCGTGCTGTGAATGATAAGCAGTGCATTCATTGATGAGTCAATGTTCATATTTGTAACAAATGAGGCCAGATCAGAACTTTTTTCAATCCCGGATTTACCGGATTCCAGCCTGAAGACATTGTTGCCAGCATCCTGTTCGATTGTACGTTCCATCTCATAGTCATGGGGCTTAAAGATATCCACCAATGTATAAATGCGTCCATTGCCCCGGCGCACCGCGTAGACCGTATAAAAGGTGTTCAGCTTTTTCCCAATATAAAACGCTTGTTCCTTATCCTGACCATAGAGCGTGGAAATATCGAAGACATCGTTAGCCCAGAAATTACTGGCACCACAGGAAAAACTACGGCATTCAAACAGCGTTTCAACACCCTCCCCTTGCAACAGGCTGACATAAAATTCATAGCCCTGATTGCTGCTGTGCCCGGGCGGCAGAAAGTAGAGGTCCCTGATCAGGTGCCCGTCAAGCCACTGAGCGCCATCCGAGGTGACAACGCCGTTGACCCGCTTCATCCGGTTGGTAATGATTGGGTGGTTCTGTCGGTTCTCATCGATGGCAAGCTCTATGCGGGCATTAGGATACGCTGGAAGTCCCGACGCATAGGTTGAAGGACCAATTACCAGGCAAAGCAGGATACTGATTATTTTGCAGGCAATGGTTAAAGAGCCAGATTTAAGAGTCTTCAGTAGACCCGGGATATCCACAATCACTTTATTCATGAAACACCATCCAAGTCTTCCCCCAACGACGTTTCAGACTATCATAATTTACTGCCTAAAACAGAGTTAACTATATTGGCAATCGCTTCCACCTGATCGTCCATGTGAAGATGATGGTTGCCACTCATCGGGTGAAAATGAATATTTGGCAGCTGCTGATGATACTGGTTAATAGCGTCACTGATCGGACCACTGTCAACATAGACCATATGAGCATTACAGGTTATCTGCCGGGGAAATGCCAGGGTCTGCTCAAGGGAAAAACGGGTGGGAGATCCCAGCTTTAAACGGGGATCTGCCGTCCAGATCCAGTCATCTCCATCCTGAATAATAGATCGATCCACCAGCAGTTCTGACGATTGCCTGGAAACTTTGAACTGGCCCATGGCCCTGGCCCGAACGGCCAGCTCCTTCGATCGATAGCGGGTTACTGGCAGCTGATCAACCGGTGTTCTGCGTTGATTGATATAGTTCGCCAGTGCTTGAGGAGCATCTTCAGGGTTTCTTGGCCAGGGGAAAAGCCCATCAATAGCTACCAACCCGGTAACCTGATCTTTCAGCACGGAACCCGCTGCCATCGCACTGACCACACCGCCCATGGAATGCCCCAGCAAACCAAACCGTTCAAGTTGCAATGACTCAGCGATATAAACCAGATCTTCAACGTAGTGCCAAACATCATAACTGAACCACGCTGGACGATGTTCAGAAAGACCATGGCCAGCCTGGTCCACGGCTATCAGCCTGATGCCTTCTAACTTTGGGGCCATGGGAGTGAAACTGGCCGCATTATCCAGCCACCCATGAAGTGCGATCACCGGAACACCCTCAGGGTCCCCCCACTCCAACGCAGCAAAAGTTAAATGCGGTGTTTGAATGCTCAGCTCCCTTGGATGCATCGTAGACTCCTTGCAATTCAAAGTATTGACTTATTTAGGAAAGAAGTAAGTATCAGAGAAATCGTGAATGTTAACACAGGGAAGCAACAAAAACAGAAACCCCGTAAAACAGGAACATTGCCGTTTAAGTCTCCGAACATCCGGTTAACCACGGGAGACTTTCAATTCTTTATGACCTTAATGAGAATAACAGTTATGATTGGATAATATAAAACCAATAAGTTGCAGGATGCTGACTCACGCAGCACCCTCTTCAGACTTGGGCTCGAACATTGGGGGAAACAGAGGCATCGCCATCGCCTGATGGACCAGCGCCATAATATCCATTTCACCAAGGCGATGAAGGACCGCAATATCGTCCAGTACATAATACAATGGCTGCAAAATATCGATCCGGTAGGGCGTTCTCAATGCTGTCAGTGGGTCAAAGGCGGTTCTGACGGGAATATCACTCTCCAGGGCATAGGCCGTTTCACCGAAGCTGGAGAGAATTCCACCGCCATAAATACGCAACCCCCGGGAGGTATTCAATAAGCCAAACTCAACCGTCATCCAATAAAGCCTGGCAAGGTAAACCCGCTCTTCTTTGCTGGCAGCCAGACCGAGCCTGCCATAGGTTTCCGTAAAGTCAGCAAAATCCTGATTGGTCAACAAAGGGCAGTGACCAAATATTTCATGAAAAATATCCGGTTCCTGCAGATAATCAAGCTCATCTCTGACGCGGATAAAGGTGGCAACCGGGAATTGTTTGTCGGCTAAAAGCTTAAAAAAACGATCAAAGGAGATCAGCGCCGGCACCCTGGCAACCCCCCAGCCGGTTTTACCGTTAAGCACACGGCTTATTTCATCCAGTTGTGGAATCCGCTCTGACGGCATGGCCAGTTCTTCGATGCCGTCCATGTATTCATCACATGCCCGACCTTGCAATAACTCAATCTGTCGGTGATACAGAATACTCCAGGTTTCATGCTCCTCATCTGTATATTCAATAAAGCCTGACTCGTCAGGCTTTCTGGCCTGATATTTGGATGACTTCATAAAACTCTCCCCGGCCTTGCAGCAAGGTAGTGAATCACTACCCCACCGGATTGATGGTTCATTCCCCTGAAAAGCCCTGTGATAGAACCAGCTCCATAAGAAAACCCGACGGATTGGTGATCAGTCAGATCAGAGTAAAAGCTACAACACCCCTCTTCTCATCTGATCCCTTTCCATGCTTTCAAATAGCGCGGTAAAGTTACCCTCACCAAACCCTTCATCCCCTTTGCGCTGGATGATCTCAAAGAAAATCGGGCCAATGGCGGTTTCAGTGAAAATCTGTAACAGCAATCCACCCTCCTCTGTAGGCGCACCGTCCATAAGGATGGCACTGGCTTTCAACTTATCAACATCTTCCTGATGCCAGGGCAGCCTTTCAGAAAGCATCTCGTAATAGGTGTCCGGCGGTGGGGTCAGAAAGGCGGCACCATTGCCCCGCATCGTCGGTACCGATTGATAGATATCTTTGGAGTACAGTGCAATATGCTGAATACCCTCACCATTATATTGGTGCAGGTACTCTTCAATCTGGCTCTTGTCATCGGAAGATTCATTGATGGGAATTCTGATCTTCCCACAGGGACTGGTCATTGCCCTGGATTTCAACCCGGTCAACTTGCCTTCAATATCAAAATATCGAATCTCACGGAAGTTAAAAATATCCTCGTAGTAAGATGCCCACTTATCCATATTGCCCCGCTGGACATTGTGGGTAAGGTGATCGATAAAGGTCAGGCCGACACCTTCAGGTTCCTGATCAACGCCCTCAACAGGAACAAAGTCCACATCATAAATTGACCCTTTGTCGCCATATCGGTCAACCAGATAAATCAGGCAGCCACCGATGCCCACAATGGATGGGATATTCAGCTCCATGGAACCACTCTGGGTTGGCCCGGGTTGACAGCCCAGTTTGAGCGCCCTCTCATAGGCAAACGCCGCATCTTCTACCCGAATGGCAAATGCACAGGCACAAGGGCCATGCTCCCGGGCAAACTTCTGGGCAAATGAGTCAGGCTCGCTGTTAACGATAAAGTTAATTCCCCCCTGGCGATAGAGCGTCACCTCTTTGGATCGGTGGCGCGCTACCGCAACAAATCCAAACTGTTTGAAGAGGCTTTCCAGAGCCAGCGCATCAGGCGCTGCGTATTCGACAAATTCAAACCCGTCGGTTCCCATCGGGTTCGTGCTGGTAATCTTTGACATTTTGTTCGTTGTCATGCTTCGTCCTCTTTTACAGTCCAGCCACAGTATAGAAAAAGTATACGATCGCCCTGATGCAAAAGCCTTGCGATATGCAGCCTCATTACGCAAGATGATACAAAAGGTTTGCATCAGATGAATTGGCGGAGCCATAAAACCGGGCTTACACTACCTGAAAGCAGCCAGCCAGTTTTGTCGGGATCCTGTCAATAAATTCGGCAGCAGCCCTGATTGCCGGAGGTTGTTAATGAAAGAAGTGCATTATTCCGGTTAGAGAAGATGCTTAATCCGGGTATGCCTGCATTGATCAGAAGTGCGGCCAACAACACAGCGAGGGATCGGATGGTGAGCAGAAATGTATTGGATACCTACGACATCAGACTTTTGTCTGAACTCCAGAAGAATGATGCGCTATCCCTGCAATGTCTTGCAGAGCTGGTCAGCCTCTCTGCATCACAATGCTCCCGCCGTATCAGTCGGCTGAAGGCAAAAGGCTATATACAGAAACAGGTGACTTTACTGAACCCTCAGGCGGTTGGCCTGGATGTTGAAGCCTTTATCACGGTTTCCCTGGATAATCATACCCCGGACTCTGCAACCCATTTCAAAGAGGCCATTCTGGACATGTCTCCGGTTATGGAGTGTCATGCCATCACTGGCAGTGATGGCGATTACCTGTTAAAGGTGGTGGCCAAAAATCAGCACGCACTCTCTTTTTTCCTGATGGAAGAACTGATGAAGATTCCAGGTATCAGCCAGATTAAAACGGCCCTGGCTCTCTCTGCCATTAAATCCACCACGGTACTGCCACTCAGTTTATAGAGTCTTTTATGGAGTTCCCGATGAAGTTTACCCTGACCGGCACAGGCAGCGTGAAAGGATGCCCGGTTTATGGTTGTGACTGCCCCGCCTGCATTAAAGCCATCATGGACCCTTTTCTCGCTCGCCGACCGGCTTCCGCTATCCTGGAGTCCGACAATGAAATGATGCTTATTGATGCAGGGCTTACGGATATTGAAGATCGTTTTCCAGCAGGCTCCCTGAAACAGATTATTCTGACCCATTACCATATGGATCATATTGCCGGCTTATTCAGCCTGCGTTGGGGAAGTGGCCTGAAAATATCCGTGACCGGGCCAGACACCTCGGATGCCCCGGAAGAGCTGTTGAAACATTCCGGCATTCTGGATTTCAGCCAGACAGTGACACCCTTCGCTCCCTTTACTGTCAATGGTGTCAGAATAACCCCTGTTCCCCTCAGTCACTCACGCCCAACCATGGGCTATGTTTTTCACCGTAATGGCAGGACACTGGTCTATTTGACGGATACCCTGGGACTGCCAGAGGAGACCCTCACCTTTTTTACCAACAATCCGGTCAATGTCATGATTATTGACTGTAGTTACCCTCCGGACATGTCAGAGCCTCCCGGAGCTCACAACAGCCTGAACGATGTTATGGAGCTGCACCAGAGGATACAACCATCACGCACGATTCTTACCCATATTGGCCATGAGCTTGATAACTGGATGAATACCAATCCGTTACCAAAAGATATTGAAGCTGGCCATGATGGACTGGTAATCACTCTTTAGGAGCATGTTTATGAAATGTCCGGGTTAGGACTATGGGCAGACAAAATGCTGACCATCAACTATGTTTAAGCCTGTCCCAATATTGATGACTGTGAGTCTTGACCGCCTGTTGGGATCATGGTGATCTGGAGTTATCAACATGTCTGATTACACCGAGTTGATGGGTGAGCTGCTGGAGCTTGGCGTCAATGCAAACCCGGCATCGCCCTATACAGCCTGTATCCTTGATGCCTCTGGACAGATACTGATTACCGCCTGCAATGCCTGCCATATCAGCCCTCTTTATTCCGCGGAAGGACTGGCGCTTCACCTGTTAGCCAGTGAGTTTGACTGCCAGCAGAAACAGCCCCTGGTAATGATCACCACCGCCGAGCCCGATGACCTGAGCCTGATGGCGATCTACCGGGCTCACTGTCAGGGAACTCATATTGATGAGATCACCTACGGCGCTTCCCGCGCTGTGCTGAAAAAATTGTGGCCATCTGACCCAAGCCAGGGACTGGCTAAAAGCCTCAAGCACTTTCCGGATAAATTCTCCACTGGCTTGAACATTCATGGGCAGGTACTGGCAGACGAGTGTTTGGAAGCCTTTAAAGAAGGCAAGGACATGTTTGATCGAGGTGATGACCCAGTGCGTAGCATGGATATTGATCAGTACTGGATGATCGGTGACTGGTTGATTGATGACTGGGAAGAGGATCTCGAATAGTGCAGACAAGCGTTAATACCCACACAGAATCACCGCGGCAATCATCCTATCTTCAGTGGTGACTGCCTTCACCGCAACCCCTGACATGACATATGGTTATTCAGAAAATCCACAACAAAGATTAAAATGAGTTGTGTCAGGTGGGGAACTTTATATAAAAAGACTGGTCAGAAAGCTAGAGTTCAATAATTCAATAATTCAATAATTCAATGGATATAGCCTTTTTTTCCGAGCCAATATATACAGCTTCGGACTACGCTTCTCACTTTCAAGATACCACTTTTTCTGAATCGGGCAGATCGGGTCAGGCCTTTTACCGTGATGTTGCAGAAACAGCTGCGGTTCCCTGCGCTGCGTCCAAAAATACAACGCCTGAGAACTACCTTCAGCAGCCAACGGTGCATTTTCATAATCCACTTGAGGATCCCCGGTTTGAAAAAAGATCGATTGTCATCGTTTACAACCCTGAACATCACTTGCCAGCCAGAATGGGGCTGAAGAAGAGTAATCATGCACCAAAATATATTCCCGCCAATGAACGTTTTTCGATCCAGTCTATTTTAGGTACTGATTCATCAGCCGGTTCAGCCCGGACAGAAATTGAGGCGTCCGGTGAAAGTTGCTCCTTAACAAACAAGCACAAAAGTTTACTTTATACGGATTCTGCTTGCGCAGAGCGCCAAAGGAAGCGCTACAAAAATGATCCTGTCTTCGCACAGCGCAAGAGGGAGAAACAAAGGAACTACCAAAGGGAACTGCGCAAAGATCCCGCTCACATGGAGAAAATAAGAAAGAGCTACAGGGATCGATACAAAAATAATCCCGACTTCGCAGAGCGTGAAAGGGAGCGACAAAGGAAGCTTCGCAAAGATCCCGCTTTCGTAGAGCGCCGAAAGCGATACAGGGAACGTCAGAGGGAGCGCTATCTGAATGATCACGAGTATGCAGAGCATCGAAGGAAGGCCCAAAGGGACCGCTATCGGAATGATCCCGAATATGCAGAGCACCAAAAGAAGAACCAACAGAAGCGCTATCAAAATGATCCCGAATATGCAAAGCGTCGAAGAAGGAACCAAAGGGAGCGCTATCATGCAGAGCAACAAAAGAAGATCCAGGGTGTGGCACCATAGGCAGCAAAAAAAAATGGAAGCACTCTCACAATGCCACCTCCTGTATAGAAGGACAAAAAATTCATATCAACAAAAAAGATAAATTTAAATCCAGAATCAATAGCCAATATCTATGTGTGATCCATGCGTGGTGGAAAAAATAGTGTGAAAATTTGATCAGGGAGGAACTTTTATCAGAAAGACTGGTCATATGATAAATTTCAATAATTAAATAATTCAATGGATATAGCGAATTTCCCTACTCAATCAAACGCAAATTTTGACGGCTACTCTTATTTTCAAGATGCTGCTTTATCATCTCCGGTTGTATCGGGTCAGGCATTCTTCCGTGACGTTGCAACATCAGCTACTGCACAATACGCTATACATACTGATAGAATGCCTGAAAGGTATCTTCAGCAGTCAGTACCTTTTCATAACCCATTTGATGACCCCCGGTTTGAAAAAAGAACGATAGTCATCGTTAATCGCCATTTACAGTATTTACCCGTCAGAATAGAGCTGCAGACTAATGATCATGCCCCACCATATATTCCTGCTAATGAATGTTTCTCGATCCAGTCTATTTTAGGTATTGGTTCATCAGTTGACTCATCCCGGGCAAGAGATAAGGTCCCGGATGCAAGTTCCACCCTGACAGTGAAGCGCAACAGCAAATGTTGTAAAGATCCTGCGGGGGCAGAACGTCAAAAGGAGCGTAAAAAGGCGCGCCAGAGGGAGCGTTACCGGAATGATCCCGACTTCGCGCAACGCAAAAGAGAGCGTCAAAGGGAGTACTACAAGAATAACCCCAATTACGCACAAAGACAGAGGGCGCGGAAAAAAAATCCTGCTTATCTGGCACTCGAAAGGAAACGCTACAGGGAGCGTCGTAAAGATCCCGCTTACGCAGAGAAACAAAGGGAGCGCTTCAGAAATTATCAGAGAGAACGCTACCAGAATAATCCCGATTATGCAGAGTATCGAAGGAGGATCCAAAGGAAGCGCTATATGAATAATCCTGATTATGCAGAGCGCCAAAGGGTGTATCAGAGAAAACGCAATCAGGCGCGCAAGAATGAAGCGCTATCATAATGTTATCTTTTGAACAGAGCGACAATGAATAAGCAGCACATTGAAAAGTGGTTCCACCTGACAAAAAAGATGACTCAAAGATGGAACTTTTAGCCATATAACATTGACAAAGAGAAAGACTAAAAAAATACAGGTTCAAATTTATTATGAGCAACCCGATATCTGCCAACAATACATTAAATAAAATATCTAACCCTAACGATGATCAACTTCACCGAAGACATTCCACAACGGTAAGGAATAAAGAAAAACACCTGAGATACACCCCATATACCACCACGCGTCAAATATTTACAAACGACCACTGCAACTCAATACAATATCAAACCAACTTATCACAGAGACAGATGGAGATTAATTATCCACCTTTTAACCGTTTGAATCCTCCTTATTTCTTACAAAATACTTATGATGATAGCCCAAGGGTAAGAAGTAACATCTTTGAAACTATGCATCCCTATTTTTCTGATGCTGGCATAATAAGCCAGCCACAGTCGTATGAAGAATCTAATAAATTGGCACCTTACTCTACATCAACTAACATTAGAAAAAAACCGGAGAGTCAGGTGGTTGTAAATTCTGGAGCCAGAGCAGAACGCACTGAACAGGTAAAGGATCCATTCCTCTTTTCCAATACTCAATATAGCCAGAGAGCTGGCTATTTCCAAGTGGAAAGATATACCTTCTACGATCAGCATCAATTAAGTGAGCCAAAGTCTGATAAAAAAAAGAGAAATATAAATGACGAAAAATCTCTCTGGAAATTTATATTACATAATATTATTGACAACCGAGATAGCTCCATTTCCTGGGTAAATATCAGACAAGGTATCTTTGAATTTAAAGACCTCGACAAATTTTCAGAGCAATGGACCACTCACAGAAAAAGAACAACTCCCATTATCTTTGAAAATATTGCAAGATCAATCAGGAATTATTATACCACAGGCATAATGACTAAATTTGATCAATATGGCATCCGCCTGCCAAGACAGCACTATCGCTTTAATCTATCGAATCCTGTTGTTGCTGATTATTTTAAAACCATAGGACTCATACCTTGAGTAAAGTCAAACCAGGAGCCCCCTCGTGGGCTTGCTCACCGCCTCACCGGAAATGGAACTGCCCTGATCAACCGCCAGACATCGTGAAATCCAGGTTTCCTTATTTCTTCCCAACCCATGAATCCTTGACACTGACCACCAGTGACGGCAACACTGGACTGCTTGAGTTATAACCACACAAAGACGTATTGTAACTATTCAGCACCCAGTAAAGGCATATTACTGTAATTCTGAACAGCTCTAAGAAGTGACTGGTATATATCCTTACCCTGTTTTTTGGCAGACGACAAATAGC
>NZ_PJPV01000291.1 GCF_002864045.1 Endozoicomonas acroporae | reverse complement strand
TACAGTAATATGCCTTTACTGGGTGCTGAATAGTTACAAGCGAAGCTTTATTTCCAAGCCTGCCTGAAAAACAGTCTGAACGATTTTAATCATCAAGAACAGGCCACCCATTAAAATATCCAGACTAAAACAGGGTTAAATTTATGGCTGTCCTGAATCTCTTCAGCACCCAATACAAATAGGGAGGGATACTGCGAAAAACGCCCCGGAAAGGTTTGTGGATGACAGCAGAAAAGCTAGACTATATAAAGTCTTAATTAAGACTTTTCAATATAAGGAAGCCAGGATGAAACTTTCACAGCAAGTCAAACCCATCAGCTACCTGAAGGCCAACGCAGCCGAAGTACTTAACCAGCTGCAGGAGAGCCGGGAACCCCTGGTGATCACCCAGAATGGTGAAGCCAAAGCCGTTATTCAGGATATCCACAGTTATGAAGCATTACAGGAAGATCTTGCCCTGTTAAAACTGCTGGCCCTGGGCAAACGGCAGCTGGCAGACCAGAACACCATCACGGCAGACAGTGTAATGGCCGATATTGACCAGCTCCTTGAAGATGACAATCCTGAGAGCCATAAACACAGCGAAAATCAACCACAAAACAGTGCAGGAGAATAACCATGGCAAAGGTTATTCTCACTCAGGATGCCCGTCAGGACATTCTGGACATTATCGCCTACACCAGAGACCACTTTGGCAAACCACAAGCTGTTAAAATTACAAAAGCGGCTGTTCAGGCATTGAACACTATTCAGTGTTTTTAAAAATTTCCTTGACTTCATTCAAGAATCAAGACCCCGGTTTTACGAAGAAGGCTTCAGGGCTGTTCAAGTAATCAGCAGGATCATAGTCATAAATGGGTTCACTCATCATTGATCTCCTTAGCCAGCCTTTTTGCCAAAATAATATCCTTCATCCGTAAACGGATCCCACTGGTTCTGGAAGATGCTGAAAATGGTTTAACCGTGTTGTTCCGGGAACTGCTCAGTGAACTGTACGAAGAGATGCAACACCTTGATA
Source organism: Endozoicomonas acroporae (assembly GCF_002864045.1). Lineage (GTDB taxonomy): Bacteria > Pseudomonadota > Gammaproteobacteria > Pseudomonadales > Endozoicomonadaceae > Endozoicomonas > Endozoicomonas acroporae. Next base: position 1,385 of record NZ_PJPV01000291.1, on the reverse strand, counting down.
AACGAGTTGAGAAGCTTGAGCAAAAGCTCGAAACCATTGCAGCTAATAATGAAGCTTGCAAACTTTTGCTAACCATACCCGGCATTGGGTTACTCAGTGCTACAGCACTGTTTGCTGCGATTGGTGATATATCAGCATTCAAAAATGGCAGGGAAATGGCTGCCTGACAGGGCTTGGTGCCAAAGCAGCAATCGACCGGTGGCGTGCCCACGTTGCTCGGGATCAGTAAACGGGGCGATACCTACCTGCGAACCCTGTTGATAAACGGTGGCAGAACCGTTGTCAGGGTAGCCGACAAACACGACGATCGACGTAATAACTGGATTAAAGAGCTTAACCAGCGCAGGGGCAAGAATATATCAGCGGTGACAGTTGCCAATAAGAATGCTCGCATTGCCTGGGCTGTATTAACCAAGAAAGAACCCTACAAGGCAGGAGCATGAGCATCGGCATCAAACTATTAAACATTTGTCGTTAAACAAGAAAAGCAACAGCGGTTAATCAGTGTAAGAAGCCTGCAACGAGTTACGTGGATAAAGTTCAAATGATGGCATAAAAGGTAAGACCTGCATTCCCTTGAACCTGACCGGGGTCAGGGCCCATAGAGGCCGAAGACCTGATGAGGTGGGAGTGAGCGGATTCCATCAGGGCCAGAGGCATTGAGACCTCACCCCAAAGGCCGGACTCTTTATTATAAGAGTGGAAGCATTACTCTTTAGTCATGATGGAAAACTTTTCCTTGCAATGCGGGGCGGACCATATATGACCCTCTTTTCCTGGCACACAAAACCGCATGGCCAAGACCCAGGGCCTCCGCCTGGCGTACATAAAAACAGTTGACGCCTTCCGGCAGAATATCCCGGACGATGGCTAACAGCTTCTGCTTACCCGCCTGTTCCAGCCGGTATTCCAGCTCGAAGTTTTTATCAAAGTGGTTAATCACCAGCACCTTGGTATAGGAGGTGACAAAGATCAGGTCCTTGATACCGGCGGCCACCGCTTCCTCCACGGCATACTGAATCAGTGGCTTATCCACCACGGGCAGCATCTGTGGCCTTGGTCGCGGGAAGGAAGCGGGTGCCCCTACCGGCAACCGGGAAAACAGCTTTTCTGATGTTTACAGTCATAGAAATATCTAAAGGTTAATACGTTGAATTGTAAGGCAATAGATTCCAGAAGGCGCTGGTCAAAAATGATATCAATGCTATCATTTTATAGAATATTCAGGAGGTGGATCGTGGCTAACCTAATCGTTCGTAATATTGACGAAAAAATCGTCGAAGCACTTAAGGCTCAAGCGGGTAAAAATGGGCTTAGCGCAGAGGCCGAACACCGTCGGACCGTCGGGGGTGCTCTCTCAGAATAATCAAAACGCTGATACTGGT
>NZ_PJPV01000290.1 GCF_002864045.1 Endozoicomonas acroporae | reverse complement strand
TTCACCGCCGTGGTGTTGGCAACCGTTGCTCCATAGCCAACATCCCCCCCCCGATGCCGGCGAGTGCATTTTCACCCGAGGTTTTGACCGTGCTGTTCACCGCCTTGGTGTTGGCAACCGTTCCTGAAACGGACCCACCCCCGATGCCGGCGTGTGCATTGTCACCCGAGGTGGAAATATGAACATTTTCGGCCCGGATATCACTGACTGTGCCATCCACAGTACAGGCTGCCAACCCGGTCGTCTTCGCCGAATTTATATGGGTATCATTAAAGCGAAGGTGCCTGATGCTGCCTTGTTTCAGAGTATCAACTAAACAGTCAGACAGGCCGCTGATGGTATGGCGCTGCCCATCGTACTCCCCGGTGAATGGATGGGTATCATTGCCAATGGATTGATACTCTTTAGTGACAACAATATCCGCCGTCTGTTGATATTTACCGTTCAGTGGAAAGGAGGAGTTTCGACCAATCATGCCCAGGGTTTCTGCATCATTAATCTCTATGGGGGCTGTTGATGCTGTAGCGTCTGTTGACACTGTAGCGGTATTGACCGGGTAAGCATCACTGTATGACAAGCCCAATGCATCCAGAAATCCGGTTCGCGCAGAGCAATTGGCTGTTAACACACGTGGGTCGGCTTTTTGGCAAAGAAGCTGATCATTGGCGATAGATCCAGAATTCTCTTTAATGCCATTGACACAGCTGTTCACCGCCGTGGTGTTGGCAACCGTTGCTCCATAGCCAACATCCCCCCCCTCGATGCCGGCGTGTGCATTTGTACCCGAGGTTGCGACCGTGCTGTTCACCGCCGTGGTGTTGGCAACCGTTGCTCCATAGCCAACATCCCCCCCCCCGATGCCGGCGTCTGCATTTGTACCCGAGGTTGCGACCTTGCTGTTCACCGCCGTGGTGTTGGCAACCGTTGCTCCATAGCCAACA
>NZ_PJPV01000029.1 GCF_002864045.1 Endozoicomonas acroporae | reverse complement strand
CTGACTAAGTGGGCAGTCACTCTGCGGCGTTGCAACTCCGGTCACATAGCTACGGCTATGCTCCCTACGTTGCGCCTTGCATAGTAACTGCCCACTTAGCCAGAAATATACGATTCCATTTGGCCAACTACTATGGTGTACCCTGCTTTGCATGGAAAAGTTTTTCAGTGTGATTAAAGAGTAATGCTTCCACTCTCTTAATAAAGAGACCGACCTTGAGGCTGTTTTTTCGGTTTTTTGACAGCCTGGTTCATGGTTTTAATGTATTTGATGGGTTCCCTGTCAATGACGCCCAAACTCGTCTTGAAGCGGAGTCGAAGGGCGTAAACACCATGCCTTTAATAGAGACTGTGCCAATCACCCTTCGACTCCGCTCAGGGTGAACGGAGATTTTACACATCAAATGCATTGGAATAATGTGCGGGTACACTGTTCCAATGTATTTGATGGGTCTCTATCAATGACGCCCAAACTCCGTTCGTCCTGAGTGGAGTCGAAGGGCACTCAGTATGAACGGAGATTGTACGCATCAAACTCACCGAAATGATCTACTGGCTGCGGCTGGGAACACAGAGTTACAAGCTGAACTGGTGCCCAAGATAAACGTCACGAACCGTCTGGTTAGACAGTACCGTATGGCTGTCGCCTTCTGCGATGATATGCCCTTCGCTGACGATATAGGCCTTCTCACAGATATCCAGAGTTTCCCGGACGTTATGGTCGGTGATCAGTACCCCGATGCCCCGGTTTTGCAAATGACGGATGATGGACTTGATATCACCAACGGATATCGGGTCAACGCCGGCAAAAGGTTCGTCCAGCAGAATAAAGGTCGGGTCAGTGGCCAGGGCCCTGGCAATCTCTGCCCGTCTTCTTTCACCGCCGGATAGCGCCATGCCGGCACTGTCACGAATATGGCCAATATTGAACTCATCCAGCAGCGACTCCATTTTCTCGGCGCGCTGTTGTTTATTGAGGTCTTTCCTGGTTTCCAGAATGGCCAGAATATTGTCCCGCACGGACAGACGACGAAATATAGAGGCTTCCTGGGGGAGGTAACCGATACCGGCACGGGCCCTGTGGTGCATGGCCTGAAAGGTCAGGTTCTGCTGGTCAATGCTGACTTTGCCGCCATCGGCTTTTACCAGCCCGACAATCATATAAAAACAGGTGGTCTTTCCTGCACCATTAGGCCCCAGCAGGCCAACGATTTGCCCACTGTTAACCTGCAGAGAGACATCTTTCACCACCTCTCTGCCTTTGTAGCTTTTGCTAAGATGTTCTGCCTTGAGGATTGCCATCCGGTTGTCTGTTAACCTGAGTGTGAAAACAAAGTGTGTCGTTTAGAACGCTGCCCGCGTTCCATTATTTCGTGCTGGCCGCTTTTTCCTGACGGGGTTGAATCACCATCTGTACCCGGCCATTGTCTCCCTGACTGGGTGTGCCTTTGGCATTGACGGTCTGCAGTGTCAGGTTGTAGTCAATCTTTTCGCCGGTAAAGGTGTCTCCTTTTTGGGAGAGCTGGGCATTTTTGATCAGTTCAATCTGGTCACTGTCCACATCGTAGCGAATGGTGTTGCCCCAGGCCTGGACGATTCCCTGTTCACCGGGTTGCAGCTCTTCATAATAAGCCCTGGCCTTATTGCCCTGGGCAATGACCCTGGTCAACTCCCGATCCCGGGTGTAGATGGTAATAACATCACCGGTGATGCGAGTGGTGCCCTGGGTCATGACCACATCACCACGATACACAGACACCCCTTTTTTATTATCAATGTCAGCCGTGTCTGAATCGATCTGGATGGGCTGCTGGCGATCAGCGGGTAAGGCCATGGCCATAAATGGGACAAATAACAGCCCGACAAGCCATTGTTTGTTCAGGAGTGCTTTTGGTTTTGGTAGTCGTGTCATGGGTTATCGTTTCCCTGACAGGGAGATATCAATGATTGTGTGAATAATCAGCTTACTCAGTCTCATAGACTCCCCGTACTCTGGACTTTAATTGAATCTTTCCCTGCTGGTACCAGGCGGTCATCCCAATGGCTCGCGTTTCTCCGGTGTCGCTGGTAATCAGCACAGGGCGATCGGTATCGGCAATTTCCTTATCCGTCGCAATGGTCAGGAAATCGGTGTCCATTCTGAGTTTTTGCTCATAGCCCTGTTGCCTGACGGACGGGCTGCTCTGGATAACCACGACATTATCCCACAGTTCAATATCTTTGCCACCGGGCAGTAATTTGCCGTTCTCTGACGTTGACACAGTGAGTTGTCCACTGTCACTGAGGTTAGTCAGGATGGGTTGTTGCAGGAGTGTGTTGTCATTGTGGGGGTAATGGGTAATGCTGTCCGACTGCAACTGGTATTGCAGCACTCCGGTAGCGTCGTACTCCTTAACCAGGGCATCCACCAGAAAGTAGTCGGCATCCTGGCGGATGATTTCCGAAGGGCTGGCGCTGACCGTTACTATTGCACCGTCGTAGGTCCAATAGCCAGCAGCCAGCACTAGCAGGATTGCAGCGATAATAAGATGATTGCGATAGGTCATCCGGGTTCCGAAACTTACAGCCTTGAACCTGATAAAAAGCGTTTAAACCACGCCCGCTTTCAGCAAGTCATGCATATTAATGGCACCAACAGCATGCCGCTCATGGTCAACACAGATAAGCGCATTGATTTTGCGATCATCCATAATTCTCAGTGCTTCAGCGGCAAGAATATCAGGGGTAATGGTGGTGCACTTGATGGTCATTACCTCGTCGATGGTCGTGTTGTGCGGGTCAACCCCGTGATCCAGTGCACGACGAAGATCACCATCGGTAAAGACACCAACGACCACGTTGTGGTCATCAATAATGGAGGTCATGCCGAGACCTTTCCGGGTCATTTCCAGCAGCGCTTCACCCAGGCGTGTGCCTTTTTTCACCGTCGGGATTCGATTGCCGTCATGCATGATATCCTGCACTTTCAATAGCAGCTTGCGACCCAGGGCTCCGCCGGGGTGAGAAAATGCAAAGTCTTCTGCGGTAAAGCCACGGGCTTCCAGCAGCGCAATGGCGAGCGCGTCCCCCATAACCAGTTGAGTGGTGGTGCTGGATGTGGGTGCCAGATCAAGTGGGCAGGCCTCTTTATCAACCCCTGTGTTCAGGTTCACTTCAGCGGCTTGCGCCAGTGTGGACGCGGGTTTGCCGGTCATGCTGATCAGCGCAGCCCCCATTCGTTTGAACAGCGGCAGCAAGGTGATTACTTCGCCGGTTTCACCGGAGTTGGAAATAGCCAGCACCACATCGTCTGCGGTGATCATACCCATGTCACCATGGCTGGCTTCGCCGGGATGGACATAAAACGCCGGTGTACCGGTACTGGCCAGGGTGGCACTGATTTTACGGGCGATATGTCCTGACTTTCCCATCCCCACCACGACAATTCGGCCCCGGCATTCCAGCATTAACCGGCAGGCATTGCTGAAGTCTTCACCAATACGAGGCAGCAACGCTTCGATAGCATCCTTTTCGATCTGGATGGTACGACGACCAATTTCAATAAAATTCTGGTCAGAGGTCATTTCAGTAAAGCCTTTGCAGGAGCTGTCAGGATGTTGTGGCAAAGCATAACCTTTCAGACTCCGGGATAAAATAGTTCAGGGAGAAGGGAGCGTTCAGCTCCGGTTTAAACCGTTTGTACGAACAGCCATGTGCCATAGCAGGCATACCCTGCCAGAAAGATAATACCTGCAAAACGTCCCAGCGTTTTGGGTTTTTTACCGACGATGGCCATGGCTGCCAGCAGAACGGTAAATGCCAGCATCACGGTATAATCTCGGGAGAAAACGGATTCACTGATGGCTCCGGGACGAACCAGTCCGGGCATTGACAGAACGGCCAGCAGGTTGAAGATGTTTGAGCCCACCACATTGCCCAGGGCAATATCATGGTGGCCACGCAGGGCACTGACTACTGATGCGGCCAGCTCCGGCAGGCTGGTACCAATGGCGACCACCGTCAAACCAACGATCAGCTCACTGACACCCAGCAAAGTGGCGATTTCCGTTGCCCCCCAAACCAGAATCTGGGCGCTGACCAGCAGCAGTACCAGTCCGCCCACCAGTTCCAGGTACGCTTTGCCTGAAGGCAGCTCTTCGATCTCTTCAATCTCTGCCAGAGGTTCTTCAGGGTGGGATTTTTGCCAGGTTACCATCAGATAGAGGGTAACGAACAGGCCACTGAGCAGCACCAGGCTTTCCATAAGCCCGAGGTAGTTGTTGGCAAGGCAGGCACCGGCAATCACCGTGACCAATAACAGCCAGGGTATTTCCCGTTTGGCCAGTGCTGTTTTGACCGGTAGTGGTGCGATAAGCGCGGTTAGTCCAAGAACCAGTCCCACATTGGCAATATTGGAACCAATGGCGTTGCCAACCGCAATATCGTTGTGTCCCTGGAGAGAAGACATCAGCGATACCAGAATTTCTGGCGCAGATGTTCCGATGGAGACAACGGTCAAGCCGATCAGCATGGGGGATATACCCCAGTTTTTTGCTGTAGCAGCAGCTCCGCCGACAAAACGGTCTGCACTCCAGGTGAGTAGTATGAAGCCAACAATAATGGCTGCTGTGGCATAAATGGCAGGACTCATTCCGGGGGAGTTCTCAAGAATTCATATAAAGGAAAGAAGTGTAGGGAAAATCAGGCAGACAATGCAACTGTATTACCCTCTGAATTGATCCTGTTCGCAGCAAATTCCTCCGATATAATTTGTCTGTAGTTGTCTGGTTCATGGTTTCAAGGTAATTGATGTACTGGAAGGTGCAATTAAAGTGTGAAACAGGTCATAATATCGGAACTGGAAGACTTTTACATTCTGTCTGTTGCAGGGATCTGCGAACCCAATGATGAATTCCATCTCCTCAGGTGAACAACACAGCAACGAAAACCGCACCGATAATTTTGTCGAGATTCGGGGTTTGACCTTTTATCGAGGTTCCCGGGCGATCTTCAAAAATATCGATATGGATATACCCCGTGGCAAAGTGGTGGGTATTATGGGGCCTTCAGGCACCGGCAAGACGACCCTGCTGCGGTTGATTGGCCGTCAGCTGTTACCCGACCGGGGCTCGATTGTGGTAGATGGTCAGGATCTGGCTGACCTGACGAGAGATCAGTTATTTGTTCAGCGTCGTAAAATGGGCATGCTGTTCCAGAGCGGGGCACTGTTTACCGATTTGTCCGTTTTTGAGAATGTCGCCTTCCCCCTGCGCATTCATAGCCAGCTATCGGAAACCATGATCCGAGATATCGTACTGATGAAGCTCCATGCGGTGGGGCTGCGCGGTGCATGGTCATTGATGCCCAGTGAGTTATCCGGAGGTATGAGTCGGCGTGTTGCCCTGGCCAGGGCCATTGCCCTGGACCCTGAAATGGTGATGTATGATGAACCCTTTGTCGGACAGGACCCGATTGCCATGGGCGTGCTGGTGGAGCTGGTTCGCAAGCTGAACCAGGCACTGGGCATCACCAGTATCATTGTTTCCCATGATCTTCATGAAACGGCCAGCATCGCGGATGTACTGTACCTGATCGCCGATGGTGAAGTGATTGGTTCCGGCAGCCCTGAGGAGATGTTGAGCTCAACGGATGCCAGGGTCTGCCAGTTTATGCAGGGGCTGCCCGACGGGCCTGTTCCTTTTCACTTTCCTGCAGATGATTATCAAAGCGACTTACTGTCTCCGGGGGTATAAATGAAACTTGATGTTCTGGACCGGCTGGCTCAGCTTGGTCAGTCAGGTCTTGGTCATGTGCAGTCCCTGGGGCGGTCCGGTATTTTTCTGTTTCTGGCGATTTTTTCCCGGGCGGGGTTCTCTGGACGAGGCGCGCTGCTGGTCAGGCAGCTCTATAACGTTGGTTTTCTGTCGTTAATCATTGTATCGGTTTCTGGTCTCTTTATTGGTATGGTTCTTGGTTTGCAGGGCTACAGTATTCTGATTCGCTATGGCTCAGAGGGGTCTGTTGGTCAGCTGGTGGCCCTGAGCCTGGTGCGCGAGCTGGGGCCGGTGGTGACGGCACTGCTGTTTGCCGGGCGTGCCGGTTCTGCCCTGACCGCTGAAATCGGGCTGATGAAAGCGACCGAGCAGCTGTCCAGTATGGAAATGATCGGTGTTGATCCGTTAAAACGGGTCATTGCCCCACGTTTCTGGGCGGGGGTTATCTCTATGCCGCTGCTGGCGGCGATCTTCAGCCTGGTCGGGATTCTTGGTGGCGTCATTGTGGGTGTTGACTGGCTGGGGATTTATGAAGGTTCATTCTGGAGTGGCATGCAACAGTCGGTTGATTTTGTCGATGATGTGGGCAATGGCATGGTGAAAAGCCTGGTGTTCGGGGTTGTGGTGACCTGGATCGCCGTCTTCGAGGGGTACGATGCCGTTCCCACTTCAGAAGGCATTAGTCGTGCAACTACGAGAACGGTGGTTTATTCCTCACTGGCTGTTCTCGGATTGGATTTCATTTTGACCGCAGTGATGTTTGGTGAGCTTTAAGGAGAGAGCATAAAATGCGGATACGAACGTTAGAAATCAGTGTCGGTGCCTTTATGCTGGCGGGCATGCTGGCCCTGGTGCTGCTGGCGGTAAAGGTCAGTGGCCTGTCCCTGAAAACCGGCGGTGAAACCTATGAGCTGAATGCTTACTTCGATAACATCGGAGCCCTGAAACCCCGTTCCAAGATATCCATGGCCGGTGTCACCATTGGCAAAGTGAAAAGCGTTGAGCTGGATAAAGTGACGTACATGGCCAGGGTGGTTATGGATATTGATCAGCAAATCGATAATATACCTATCGATAGCACGGCATCGATTGTCACCGCAGGGCTATTGGGTGAGCAGTACATTAGTATCAGCATTGGTGGTGATGAGGCGTTTCTGCAAGATGGTGAGCGTTTTGAAGACACGCAGTCAGCGCTGATTATCGAGGAGCTGATCGGTAAGTTTCTTCTGGGTACGGTCAATAAAAGTGAGTAACGAAAGGTCAACAAGCCCGGAGAAGCCTTCTCTGGCTAGCGGATGGAATGGATGATGAAAGGTAATCGACACGTGGTGGCTTTCCTGGTGGCGCTGTTTTTTCAGTGGTCTTCAGCGGTCATCGCTGCAGAGCAGGTCATTGAGTCACCTCAGAAGGAAGTGGAAAACATTACCAGGGAGCTGCTGGCAACCTTTGAAAAAAATATTCATGAGTATAAAAAGAACGATGCAGCCTTTATTGCCGAGGTTGATCGCCAGCTATCGCCTTCCGTGGCCTTCGACGCCATTGCCCGGGGGGTGATGGGTAAATACTCCCGCCGGGCTAAAAGCGGGCAAATTGAGCAGTTTTCCAGGACGTTTAAAGACAGTCTGATCAGCTTCTATGGCAAAGCCCTGCTGAAGCTTGATGATACCCGGTTGACCATTGAGAAAGTTGGTGCGGTACCGGATACCGTATTGAATGCCTACCGGTCAGGCAAGGCGCGGCTGGTTCCCGTGGATATGACGGTCAGAACGTCCTCCGGTACGGTGGCCATCTCTTATTCTATGGTTTATCAGGATGAGCGCTGGAAACTCAGGAATATCATTGTGGATGGTATCAATATTGGCATTCAGTTCCGTAACCAGTTTGCCGAAGCCATGAGCAAGTACAATGATCTCCAGTATGTGGTGGATCACTGGCCGGAAATCATGCAGGGTGAAGCAACGGAGAACAACGCTGTGAGCAAGCAGTCATGACCCTGGCAGTGGCAGCACCTGGCCGGTTTACCCTGAATGGTGTGGTTAATTTCACCACCTCCGCCGTTGTTGAAGAGCAGGGTGCCCGTTTGTTACTGACCTCTGGCGGTGACGACTGGGAAATTGACCTGAGCGGTATCTCCCAGGCTGATAGCTCTGCCTTATCGGTCTTTCTCTCCTGGATCCGGTTGGCAAAAAAACAGCAAACGTCCATCGAATTTGTTGGCATGCCTCATGAACTGGAGGCACTGGCTGAAGTCTGTGGTATTCAGCCATTGCTGAATAATGTGAACGGCCTGCAAAACTGACTGCGGGTTGATCCCGTTTTGGGGCTATTCATGGAACCCTCTCTCGGATATCATTGGCCGGTTTTACTGTTCCCTTTAAATACCTGATTGTTATTCCCTGAGAGGTTGGATCATGCAAGCCGAAGAGGTCAAGGCGCTTCTGGAGAAGGAGATTTCGGGCTCACAAGTGATTGTTGAGGGCGAGGGGTGTGACTTTCGCCTGACCGTAATCAGTGACCAGTTTGAGGCCAAGAGACCGGTTCAGCGTCAGCAGATGATCTATTCTCACCTGAATCCATTCATCACCAGTGGTGCGATTCACGCTGTATCGATGGTGGCTTTGACTACCGCAGAGCGTGCCAGACAGCTGGGTAACCAGGACTAAGTGAGAAACCATGGATAAACTGATTATCACCGGTGGTGTGCGCCTGGATGGAGAGATTCGGGTCTCTGGTGCCAAGAACTCTGCCCTGCCGATTCTGGCAGCGACCCTGCTGGCTGACTCCCCCGTTACCGTATGTAATCTGCCCCATTTGCATGACATTACCACCATGTGTGAGCTGTTTGGCTGTATGGGGGTTGAGCTGCTGGTGGATGAAAAGATGAACGTGGAAGTTCATGCCAGCACCATCAAGCAGCTCGTGGCACCTTATGAGCTGGTGAAGACCATGCGGGCCTCTATCCTCGTACTGGGTCCTCTGCTGGCCAGATTTGGTTATGCAGAAGTCTCCCTGCCCGGTGGCTGTGCTATTGGTAGCCGTCCGGTTGATCTGCATATCAGTGGCCTGCAGGCCATGGGCGCAGATATTGTTGTGGAAGAAGGCTATATCAAAGCCAGCGTCAAGGATCGCCTGAAAGGTGCACAAATACTGATGGACACCGTAACGGTCACCGGTACGGAAAACATCCTGATGGCTGCGGTACTGGCCGATGGCGAAACCATTATTGAAAATGCGGCCCGTGAGCCTGAAGTGGTGGATCTGGCCGAGTGCCTGATTACCATGGGTGCGAAGATTGAAGGCCATGGTACGGGTATGATCCGGGTTCAGGGCGTAGAGCGCCTTAATGGCTGCACCTACTCGGTCTTGCCAGACCGTATTGAAACCGGCACTTACCTGATTGCTGCCGCAGCAACCGGTGGCCGGGTCCGCCTGAAAGACACCCAGCCTGATATTCTCGATGCGATTCTGTTCAAGCTTCGGGAAGCCGGTGCTGCAGTAGAATGGGGCGATGACTGGATTGAACTGGATATGAAGGGCAAGCGTCCCAAGGCCGTTGACCTGAAAACGGCACCTTATCCAGCGATGCCCACCGATATTCAGGCTCAGTTCACCGCATTGAATACCATCGCTGAAGGCACCGGCCGGATTACCGAAACCGTGTTCGAAAATCGCTTCATGCATGTTCAGGAAATGAAACGCATGGGCGCAGACGTCGATGTGGAAGGTAACACCGTTATCGTCAAAGGTGTTGAGCAGCTCAAGGCCGCACCGGTTATGGCAACTGACCTGCGGGCTTCAGCCAGTCTGGTTATTGCAGGCCTGGTCGCTGAAGGTGATACCGTAGTAGAACGTATTTACCATATTGACCGTGGTTACGAGTGCATTGAAGAGAAACTTCAGCAACTTGGTGCCAAAATTCGTCGCGTTCCTGCCTGATTTACACTTCTTTTCTCCTTTCTTACCCTGACTTTCGGCTTTTTGGTCAAAAGTCAGGGAACTTTTCTCCCTTTTACCACTCAAATAAAACGATAGTCTCAATTTTGTTATTGATGACTTGACGACCGTCAAAGACTTTTACATCCATCAGAGAATAAAGCTTTGTCATTCATTGGTTTTGCTGGCTCATTAAATATCGCGTAATGAAGGCTCTCTCAAATACAAGAATATGCCTGGCAGTAGAATGGAGTCTAATTAAATGGAATTAACGGAGTTTACTGCTATCAACCCGGTCACCCCGGAGGGAGGACCCCGGTCTCCATCGTTCAGAGCGAGCGGAGATAGGGTTTCTGTTCGGCCTGATTTTGGTACAGCAAATCATGTGAATATCAATCAATGTCAGGAGGGCGCTGCACCGGATGTTCCTGAACAGACAGCAATGGTTGACAGAAGCTCAATCAGTCAAGTGCCGGGGCGTTCTTTACTGGCTTCCAGCGCCAATCAAAGCGAGGGCACTGCTGATGATGCAGATGAAAGTACTTATCTACTGGCAGTACCCCGGAGTCAGAATTTAACGGCAAGCCAACAGGTCACTGCCTATTCCTCTATGGGGCAGACAACAGCAACCGGTGTTCCAGCCTCCGGTAGCCCGGATGAGGACGCTCCTCAGGTTCGCCATATTTACCATGATATCGTTTTTTGTTTCTATCAAAACCTCCGCAAAGCCTGTGGCCTGGGCATTGAGTCAGGTTTGAGAAAGGTTGGCATTAATCCGGATGCCCAGCCAATCGTTGCTGCCGGTCGCACCCGTTGCTCCCCGGGTGGCAGTCATGATAACGCTTATGTGAATATCGAGATTGTCCGTCCTTCCGCAAAGCCCCGCAAGAAGATGAGTGACAGGCTGGTCAAGGCGGCAGGTTTAACACCGGAAAAAATGCTGGAAAAGCCTGAGGCTCTGAATGCCCTGGTGGAAAATCTGACGGAAATGATTCAGGTCGAGCTGAAAAAGGCCGGACCCTGGCCAGACAGCGTTGCCGGTGGAGTGGCTGGAAATGCTGTTGATCCCGGGGGGGATGAAGGCTGGGTCAGTGATGTTACCCGATCAATTGCCACCATTCTGGTACACCTGACTCATGAGGCCTTTCTGGATAAAGTAACCCTGGCGGATAGCGACGCTGGTAAAAAGGAAATATCGGACACTCTGACACGGTTAATCGTGAGCATACTGGATTTAACCGGGCATCCGTCGGCACAAAACAATGCAACTGGCATTGATTCCATGTTAAGTAACGGCATTGTTACTGTATCGCAGTCGGGTAATAAACTGTTTAATGAAAAAATGACAGCCATCAAGGCTGATTCTTTAAAGGGGATTATCAACCAGGCACTGGTCAGCATGATGGCGGAAGGCGTTGAGTTGACCGATAAGAATGTTGATGAGCTGCTATCCAGAATTACGGCCATCATTATTGATACCCTGATGAATATTCGCGCTGATACTGTGCGCATATTCAATGACTGGCAGCAACGTAAACCGGATGAAATTGACAGGATTCAAAATAGAATTGCCAGTAGCGCAGCAAAAACATTAACAACGGTTGTGCAAAAACACAGCCATATTGTTGTGCAGAAATTCAGCTCTGCTGCGGATGGTATTTCTAAAATGGCTGGCAAAATAGCGGGTCTATGGAAGTCCAAATCCAATCAGCCTGAACCAGAGCCGGTCAAATACACCGAAAAGAAAATCAAACAGCTGATCAATAAGCAAATAGAAGAAGCTGTTCGGGTATTTCAAAATGAACAGAAGTTTAAAGATAAGCTGAAGCCGTTGATAGAAGAGAATCTGGAAAAAATTGCGCCGGATATTAAACGTACTATCAGGAAGCTAAAGAGAGAAACGCAAGACTGTAAAAATAATAGTGGGGATGTGCAAGACCTGGTTACCAAAATCACCACTGCGTTTGCAGACAATAGCCAGCAAACTGAACAGGGCGAGGTTGCCTCTGCCGCTGTAAAAGACCCGCACACATCAAGCGATTCAGCAACGAGCGATCAATCAGGCAGGGCTTCTACCTCATATTCTGCTGAAGGAACGACAGAACCTCGTGTCGGGCAAAGCCGTGTTATTGATCAGTTGATTGCTCAACAAGGTAGCAGGGTGGTAGACGAGGCGATAGCCCTGCTGACCGGCGAACTCCGGAAAAATCTGGATACGGTTATAGCGAGTGTAGAGCCGGGTATTGAGAAAGTGATGGAACAGGCCGTCAGTCAAGGTGTTGCTTTTATTGCTGAGCGAAATGGCACAGAACTCGCGGCAGATCAGGGACTGGCAGAGACTCTCCCCGGATTCCGGGCTGCCATGACACCGGTTTTAACGACATTGGCTGTTGATATATTGAGCCGTAAGCTCAAGTCTGAGGCGTGGGAAAAAGCACTTCGTGACAAAGGGCGTGAAGTGATCGGTCAGTCGAATAGCCCGTCAGATTCTCAGGGAGACTCCGCAAACACCATCGATGCGGCATTGAAAACAGCGGAGGCTGTTGCTCTACAGCAATTAACGGACCCGTTAAAGTCTGTGATCGATACCCTGCCCCTGGACAGTCTTCAGAAACTGGCTTCTGACATTATCCTGCAAAGCGCCGGGGATGGAACCGTCTGGCTTGATGATCTGGTAAGAGACCTGTTTAACCGGAAAATGGGGGATGAATCCATTGTTCTGGCAGTTATAGATACAATTTCAGAGGAAGCGGTCAAGCTGCAGCACCAGCTGATAAGTGCTGCCATGCACTGGATAAGGCAACGAGCAAAGGAGTGGGGGGCGAAATACCAGGTCAATCAATGTATGGACTGGTTGGCAACATGGATAGCGGAAAACAAAGAACAGATAGATCTGGATGCCCGAGAGTATGTAAAAACATTGCTGGTTCAGGCAACCCCGGAGTTGGAAGGTGCTATCCATGAACGATTAGAGAGCCTGCATTCTGCGTTGGCAAGTAGCAGGGTTGATGCGGTGGCTACTTTTCAGCGGATAGCGGAGGAGCTGGAGCCAGGGGAAAAGTCTGGCTATTTGACCGGCAAGGGTGTGAAGAAAACGACAGTGGGCCATCAAAGCCAGCAGGATCACTGGCATGATGCCCGTCAGGCCGTTGCTGAT